>NZ_JBCOAQ010000016.1:0-70382 GCF_040226735.1 Intestinimonas sp. RTP31139st1_F5_RTP31139_211217
GTCCAATGCTGTTGCTTTCCCGGGACTCTACCCCGGGAGGGCCCTCGCTCGGCTCGCCAAACGCCTGCCGGCGCAGGTTTTTCGACAGACAGAGCGCCGGCCACTCCCATCAGGGAGCGGGCGGCGCTTTTTTGCGGCTATTCCAGTACGGGGAGAGGCCCCATGGCCTCATGGAGCTCCGGGGTGATGGCGCCGTGGAAAAAGCGCACGGCGTACTGGTGCAGGTCACCCAGAAGCTGGGGCACCTTGTCGGCGGCGGTGCTGCCTGGAAGGGAGAAATCCCCGTCCAGGATAAACTTGGGCTCTGGGTCCTTCTTGCCGCCGCCCAGCAGGCCGGGTCCGGCGTGGATCTTCATGCGAACGCCCCCCTCCAGGGTCAGCTCCGTGTCCATGGCGGACTTGCCGACCTTGCTCTCATCCACATCCGGCTCCCCTAGGATGCCCAGGTAAGGGGAACGGATCAGATCGTCCCACAGCAGGTCGGTGAGCCCCAGGGCCTTCCGGGAGACCGCGTTTACATACCGCAGCCCCACGCGCTCGAAGAAGGCGGGCTCGTACACCTGAATGAACTGCGCCAGAGGCTTGTCCAGCCGGAGGGCAAAGTCCTCCCACTGGGTGTACCGGAGGGTGGACAGCGCGATGAAGTCCTTGGTGAGATTGATTTTCCACAGGCCGTCGGCAGAGACAAAGCTGTGGTTGACGACAGCGGGCTGCTGCTCCAGCTTGGGATTGGGGGTGCCCAGCCCCGTCACCTTGGGGGGGAGCTGCTCCTTCCGGGCCGCATAGCGGGGAAAGCCGTGGCGGACGGCCTCCTGGAACTCGGCGGGCTCCTTGGTGTTGATGGTGAGGATGGCGGGAAACCGAAGCTGGCAGATGACCTCCACCAGGGGACTGCGGACATATTGGTAGCGGGCGTATTCCGAAAACAGCATGACACACTGCTCCTTTCATTCCGATTCCTCTCTATTTTACCCGTCCCGGCTTCGCATGTCAACGGACCGTCACCCTTTGAGGCGGAGAGAATAGGATGGTGCAGACGAAAAACGGAGGAGAGTGCCATGAGACATGAACGAAACGTCTGGGTGGTAGGCGGCGATATGCGCCAGGCAAAACTGGCCGAGCTGCTCTTCGACGACGGACATACGGTACATACCTGGGCGCTGGAGGGGACGGAGGAAGGGCCGGTGCGGGCGCCCGACCTGGGGGAGGCGGCCCTCGCAGACTGCGTGATCCTCCCCCTCCCGGCTGCGGGGGAGGGCGGACGGCTCAACGCTCCGCTCTCTCAGGAGCGGCCGCCCCTGACCCAGGTGCTGGACGCGCTGCGCCCCGGTCAGGTGGTCTGTGCCGGCAAGGTGGGCCGGGAACTTCTGGACCAGGCGAAAGAGCGGGGGTTGCGCCTGGTGGACTACTTTACCAGAGAAGAGCTGGCGGTCGCCAACGCGGTGCCTACTGCGGAGGGAGCGATTCAAATCGCCATGGAAGAGCTGCCCGTCACCATCCACGGCGCCCGGGTCCTGGTCCTGGGTTTCGGCCGGCTGGGCAAGCTGTTGGCGCACCGGCTGAACGCCCTGGGCGCCCGGGTCAGCGTGGCGGCCCGGAAGTGGGCTGACCTCGCCTGGGCCGAGGCATACGGGTATGGGGCCGAGCAGATCGAACGCCTGGACGGCTATCTGTGCGGCTATGATCTGGTGGTGAACACCGTCCCGGTACGGGTCCTGGACGCGGAGCGCCTGGCCGATCTGCGCCCCGGCTGCCTGGTCATCGATCTTGCATCCAAGCCGGGGGGAGTGGATTTTGAGGCGGCGGTGCGGCAGGGGGTCAGGGCGATTTGGGCCCTTTCCCTGCCGGGCAAGGTGGCCCCAGTGACCTCTGGAAAGATTATCCGTGACACGATCTATAATATATGGAATGAGTTAGGAGTCTGAGCATGGAACAGGTACGTGTGGGGTTCGCTTTCTGCGGCTCATTTTGTACATATGATCAGGTGATGCCGGCGCTGGAACGGGCAAAGGCCAGATATGGAGCGGTCACGCCCATCATCTCGGAGAAAAGCGCCGATACGGACACACGCTTCGGCGCGGCCCACGAGTTCATGCGGGAGATGGAGCGCATTTGCGACAGGCGGGTCATCGACTCCATCCAGAAGGCAGAGCCCATCGGCCCCCAAAAGCTGCTGGATGTGCTGGTCATCGCCCCCTGTACGGGGAGCACGCTGGCGCGGTTGGCAAATGGCTTCAGCGATACGTCGGTGACGATGGCGGCCAAAGCCATGTGGCGGAATGGGCGTCCCGTGGTCCTCGCCGTGTCCACCAACGACGGCCTGAGCGGCTCGGCCAAAAACATTGCGACGCTTCTGGACAAGAAGAACGTCTACTTTGTCCCCTACCGGCAGGATGACCCAGTAAAAAAACCCACCTCTCTGGTGGCGGATTTTACCCAGATCAATGCCGCTGTGGACGCCGCCCTGGAGGGCCGGCAGCTCCAGCCCCTGCTGTTGGGACCCGCCGAAGAACCGGCGCATGGATGAAGCATGAGAATACCCCCGGCGGCTGTTGCCGCCGGGGGTATTCTTTCGTCAAAGGGAATGGAAAAGATAGGATGGATTCCCCTTCCCGTAAAAGGGGCAGGATCAGACGCCGCGTCTGCGCGACTCCGCCATGCGGCGGGCAATTTCCTGAAACTTGGAGGTAATGTACCCGTAATTGTCCCGCCGGTGGGGAAGAGTACAGCGGGTACAGTCTTTCACACCGCTCTCGGTATAGGAGAAATTTCCCCCGCAGTCGGGTCCCAGGGCGTAGAGAGGGCAGTAGCAGAACAGACAGTTAAAATTCTCCGGGTCGTCGGTGGGGTGGCAGGGGAAATATTCGCACGCCCGGTTACAGAAGAAAGAATACCCCTTGCCCTTCCAGTAAGGCTCCTGGGTCTTGGTCTCATCGGACATAGCTAAAGCTCCTTTCCCGGTCTTCACCAAAAATAAAAAGCTGCGTCCCGGAGGGCGCAGCGATACGCGCTGAAAGGCAGGCGTAGCAGCACCCTCTCAGGCTCGGAGAGGTTTGGATGTGCGTCATACGCAGGCAGGTATTCTGACTTCGGCGTCCAGCGCGGTCCCCGCCTTCCCGGAGTTGCCTCCAGTGGCGCTGTGGGGGTCCGCTCCGCCTATACAGCAACGGCTTTGTGCGGGATTCTCACCCGGCTTCCCTTTGTCTGCCCGAAATGGGCGCCTGCGTACCAGTCGGATTTAATTGTCCCTAACAGCATACTCTGAATCCCGCCCTATGTCAAGGGGAGAAAAGAGTCTGAGCATGGAAACCATGCTCAGACTCTTGAGAATCAGGGGGTGTCAGCAGGCCGCGACCAGCTCGATCTCCACCAGCACGTCCTTGGGAAGGCGGCTCACCTCCACGCAGGCGCGGGCGGGGCAGGGGCCCTCGAAAAAGGCGGCATAGGCCTCGTTGACCTCGGGGAAATGGGCCATATCGGTAAGGAAGATGGTGGTCTTTACCACGTCGGCAAAGGTGAGGTCCGCCTCCTTGAGGATGGCGGCGAGATTGGCCATGGACTGCTTGGTCTGGATGGAGTAGCTGGCCTCCACCACCGAGCCGGTGGCCGGGTCGACAGGGATCTGACCGGAAATATAGAGGAAGCCGTTGGCCTTCACGGCCTGAGAATAGGGCCCGATGGCCTGGGGGGCATTGTCGGTGTGGATGTACTGAACACTCATGAGTACGACCTCTTTTCAAAAAATTTTTCTGAACGCATGATTTACTTTCAGTATAACAGCGCAGGAAGAAATGAGCAAGTATTTTTCCGGCTTCAGCGCGGCCGGAAAACTACCCCCACCCCGAATGGCGCGTGCGGCGGTCAGGCGACGCCGCACGGTTCCAGCCGGAAGACCAGTTCGGTACAGCCTACAACAGCGTGGTGATTGTTGTAGAGGTTTCTGTCCTGAAAGCTGGGCAGAGAACAGGCCTCCTCCGGCGTGATGACCCCGAGCTGGGTGAGGACCGATAGGATGGCATAGGGGACGATGGAGGAGGCGCCGTCTTCCATTTTGAGAGCGATGCCGATCCCCCTGTCCCTGAGGCCCACGGCATAGAAGGCGCTGGCACCCGATTTGCAGAAGAGCCGTTCCCCAAAGGCGGCCATCAGTTGGGTACAGATCCGTTCGGACCCCGCCACCATCTCCGGGTGAGCGGTCATGGCGGAGGTGACGCGGCGTACGGCGGCGGCCCGGGCTGGGTCAAAGAGCGAGGGGAGGGACATGCGGGCGTACCCCTGGGCCAGGCGGGAAAGGGGCAGGGCGTGGACAGGGACGCCGCAGCCGTCCACAGCCAGCCGAACTTCCGATTCCTCCACGCCGCACATGTCGGCAAACACCGAGAGGATACGCCGCTGGACCGGGTGGTCCGGAGAAATATAGTTTTCCAAGGGCTCCCCCAGATGACGGGCGGTGATGAGCATACCGGCGTGTTTTCCGGAGCAGTCGCAGTAGATGGGGGCCCGGGGGACGCCGGCGAGCTTCAGAGCATCCTCGGCCGGGACGTACATAGGATATTCCGCCCCGCAGTGCAGGTCGCTGGGGGAGAGTCCCGCCTTCCGGAGAATACTCTCCACAGCCTCGATGTGAAAGGGCTCTCCGTTGTGGGAGGCACAGATGACAGCCAGCTCCCGCTGGGTGATACCGTAGTGCTCCAGCGCGCCGCTCTCCGCCACGGGGACGGCCTGGATAGGCTTGGCGGAGGAACGGGCAAAGGTGAGGCGCTCCGGGTCACCCAGCTTCCAGAGAAGCCGGCCCGTGTGGTCTGTTACCGCAATGTGGCCCCCATGGACCTGGTCCACCAGTTCCCCGCGGTATTGATAGGCGATATCAGCCATAGCGCGTGCCCCCGTTTCTCAAATTACAAAGTAGAAAAAGCGAAGTACGTCGCCGTAATCGTCGGCATCGAAGGCCACAGTGGTGGGAGAGAGGAGGCTGGCGCCGGGGTAGTGGGAGCTCCCATAGGCGTCATAATGGTGCAGATAGGTGACCTCCACATGGAAGTGATCGGGAAGGACCGGGGGCTTGGCGGTCTTTGCGGCCGCCACAGCCCGGGCCGCCATGCCTTCGATCTCCTCCTGAACGAGTTCCGGGGTCTTTGTAAGGACACCATAGCCATGGCCGGACTTGGTGGGCACGGTGAGGATGCCGGGCACGGCGCGCGCCGCCGCTGCGCACAGGCCTTCGTCGCCGCTGGCAAACAGGGTGGGGACGCCCCGATAAGCGGCAGCATGGGCGGAGACCTCGAATTCTCCCCACAGGGCCCCGTTGACCATGAGCCGGAAAATGCGGGAGCTCACCATGGTATGGGAAGTGGGGTTGCCGGAGGCCGAGGCGGCATCGTGAAAGCCCACCATCAGCATACCGTCGTAACTCTCGTCGAAGATACCGGTAAGGCCCACGATATCGTGGGTCACGCCCCGAAGGAGCCGGGCACCCTTGGGGAGCAGAGCGCAGTCGATGTTGCAGCCGTCCCCGTGCCCATCCTCTATTATGACCTCGTCAGCCCCGGCGGAGAAGAGGCCGCGGGCCGCGGCGGCGGCCTCCAAAGTCATTTCCCGGGCCATAGGCGCATAACAACTGTTGGCTGAGCGGGCCTCGTCCCAGCAGGACAGAGAAGCCACGCCCTCGATGTCACACAGCACGTAAAATTTCATGCATGCTCCCTCCTGTGATGATAGTAAGTGTAGGGATTCGACAAAAAATAAGGGCATTAAATAAATATCATGTTGACAATTTATTTTCCAACTGCTATGATTTTATTACATTGAAATGAAAAAGTAAATATGGAAATTAAATTTTATGTTTATGCGGTTATGTCCGGCATCGCTCTTAATTTTGCTTGCAAAGGCGCAGGTTCTAATAAGAAGGTTTTAGAAGGAGGAAACAGATATGAAAAAGAGAACACTTGCCCTGATCCTGTCCGCAGCCATGTGTCTGTCTGTAGCCTTGTCCGGCTGTACGGCGGACGAACCCAGCCAGAGCGCCTCCACTCCCGCGCCCGGAGGAGAGACCAGCGCCCCCGCCGAGGAGGGCGGAAAAAGTCTGACCATTGCGGTACTGAACGATGTCATCTCTCTGGACCCTGCGGCAAAGGACAGCAGCTCCGAGATGCAGATGGCGTCTCACCTGTACGATCCCCTGGTGGACTACGACGCCGACCTTACCAAAAAGCCCGGTCTGGCTGAGAGCTGGACCATCCTGGAGGACGGCGTGACTTGGGAGTTCAAGCTCCGCCAGGGCGTGAAATTCTCCAACGGAAACGATTTTAACGCCGATGATGTGGTATTCAGCTTTGAGCGGATCCTCAACGACCCCACCCTGGAGATGGGGGTGTACCTTATGCGCCTCCAGGAGGTCAAGAAGGTGGATGATTACACCGTACAGTTGGTGACCAAGATTCCCTATCCTGTGTTTGCCGGCAGCCTGGTCCATATCATGATGCTGGACAAGGAGACCTGTGAGGGCCTCACCAGTGAAGAGATTGCCGCCAATCCCGTGGGCACCGGGCGCTATTGCCTGGAGGAGCACGTGAAGGAATCCTACATCAAGCTGGTCCGCAACGACGATTACTGGGGTGAACTCCCCGAGGCGGAGACCGTAGAGTTCCGCGTCATAGCCAACGCGGCCACCCGCACCACCGCCCTGATTAACGGCGAGGTGGATTTCATCTCCAACATCCCCGTGATGGACGTGGATCGCCTGAAGAGCGACGCCAACATTCAGGTGGTCACCAACCCCAGCCTTTCCTGCAGCTATATGGGCTTTGACCTCCTCAATGAGCACGGTTCCGCCGGCACCGACGACCCCAATCCGCTCCTCAACGTAAAGGTCCGCCAGGCCATCTATCATGCCATCGACATCCAGACCATCATCGACACCGTAATGAACGGCTATGCCACTGTGGCCAACTCCTATATGCCCAGCATCTGCGTGGGATACAATCCGGATGCAGAGCGTCCTGCCTATGATCCCGAGCTCGCCAAGCAGCTCCTTGCTGAGGCCGGCTATCCCGACGGCTTCTATCTCCGCATCGACGCCCGCAGCGACAGCGACATGAACGCCGACCAGGTGTCTCAGGCCATTGCCAGCTATCTGGAGAAGGTGGGCATCACCACTGAGGTGAACCTTCTGCCCCGCGCCTCCTTCTATGAGAAGGTGGATGCGGAGAATCTTCAGTCCTCCTTCTTTATGGCCGGCTGGGGCGACGGCTCCGGCGAGGGCATGGTCATCTTTAACGACATGCTCTATACTTATAACGGCAAGCCCGGCATGGGCGAAGGCAACAAGGGCCACTACAGCAATCCCGAGGTGGATGCGCTGCTGGACGAAGCATCTGTTGAGGCCGACCAGGACAAGCGCGCGGCCCTGGTGGAGCAGGTGGATCAGATCGCCCGGGACGAGGCCGCCTATGTGCCCTTGTTCTTCAAGGATAATATCTTCGGCGTGCGCGCCGGGCTGCAGTACACCCCCCGCTCCGACGACCATATCCTGGCTTGGGATTTCACCTTTTAAGACAACGTAAGAACCATCGCTGGGAGGAGGAGGACGGGTGCCGTTCTCCTCCCCCTTTCTACCTCCCGCCAACAGGGGTGCAGAGCCCATAAATGAGGTGTTACCGTGTTCAAGTATTTCCTGAAACGGCTGGCGCAGATGGTGGTCACCCTTTTCATCGTGTCCATCCTGGTGTTCGTTCTGGCCAACTTCATCGGCGATCCCGTCAATATGCTGGTCTCCCCCAAGGCTCCGCCCGAGGTCCGGGATCAGGTCCGGGAAGAACTGGGGCTCAACAAGCCCATTCTGGAGCAGTATGCGATCTTTGTTACCAATGCGCTCAAGGGAGATTTCGGCAAGTCCTACATCTACAAGGAGGATGTACTCTCCCTGATTGCCCAGCGGGCACCCGCTACGCTGGAGCTGGTTTTCGTATCGGTGGTGCTGGCCCTCGTGATCTCCATCCCGCTGGGCGTATATGCGGGGGCCTTTCCAAAACGGAAATCCAGTACGCTGGTGATGGGCGGGTCCATTCTGGGCATTTCCCTGCCCTCCTTCTTCATCGGCATCATGCTGATCTACATCTTCTCCCTGCACCTGCACTGGTTCCCCTCCTCCGGACGGGGGGCAACGGCGACCTTCCTGGGAATGAAGTTCAGCCTGTTTGTGCCCGGCGGGCTCAAATACATCATCCTGCCCGCCCTTACGCTGTCTGTGACCAACATAGCCTCCCTGGTACGGCTCACCCGGGCCGGTGTGATGGAGAACATGCGGCAGGACTACATCAAATTCGCCCGTGCCAAGGGCGTGTCCACCCGAAAGGTCCTTTTCGGTCACGCCCTGAAAAATGCCCTGATCCCGGTCATCACGGTGTTCGGCATGGAGATCGGCTCGCTCATCGCCTTTACAACGGTGACTGAGACCATCTACTCCTGGCCGGGCCTCGGCAAGCTCCTCATCGACTCCATCAACTCGGTGGACCGGCCAGTCATCGTGGCCTATCTGATCCTCACCACCGTGCTGTTTGTGTTCATCAACTTTGTGGTCGACCTCCTCTATACGGTCATCGACCCGAGAATCGAATTCAGGTGATGCGCTATGAGTGAAATGGAAAAAAAGAGCACAGCCCCCGACAAGAGCTGGCTCCAGCGCGCTGCTGAGTCCGAGTTCTTCCACAACTACAAGCGCAGTCCCTCCGCCATCATCGGCACGGTAATCGTGGTGCTGGTACTGTTCATCGCCCTTTGCGGGCCGCTGTTTGCCCCCCAGAACCCTTACGATGTGGGCTCCCTCTCCCTTACCGACTCCTACAAGCCTCCTATGTGGCAGGAGGGGGGCGAGCCCCATTTCATTTTTGGCACCGACAGTCAGGGGCGTGATATCTTCAGCTCCCTCATCTATGGAAGCCGCATCTCCCTCTTCATCGGCGTGGTGGGGACTCTGCTGGCCTGTGCGGTGGGCATCACCCTGGGGCTCATCTCGGGCTACTTCGGCGGGAAGGTGGACGCCCTCATCATGCGCCTGGCAGATATCCTGCTCTCTTTCCCGGATATCCTGGTGGCCCTTTTCATCATGACCATGTTCGGGCGGGGCGTGAGCAAATTACTAGTGGTTTTTACTATTATTGGATGCGTCACATATATCCGCACCGTCCGGGCCGAAGTGCTAACGGTGAAACAGATGGAATATGTGGATGCGGCCAGGGTCATCGGCATCCCCAATCTTCTTATTATCGCCAAGCACGTGCTGCCCAATGTCATGACCACCATCATCGTCCTCTCCACCATGAAGGTGGGCGGGCTCATTCTGGCTGAGGCCACCCTGAGCTTTCTGGGCGTGGGTGTCCCGGTCACGGAGCCCTCCTTGGGCATGCTGGTCAAGAACGGCTTCGACGTGCTGTTCAGCGGATACTGGTGGATCGCGGTGCTGCCGGGCATCTACATCATGCTGATCGTGTTTGGGATCAATCTTTTGGGGGATTTCCTGCGCGATGAGTTCAACCCGAAGCTGAAGTAAGGGGGAGGAGAGAGATGAGCGAAACACTGCTGCAGGTGGAAAATCTGCGGACCTATTTCCACACCTTCCGGGGCGTGGTCAAGGCGGTGGACGGCGTCAGCTTTTCCCTGGATGAGGGGCAGGTGCTGGGTATCGTGGGCGAGTCGGGCAGCGGCAAATCCGTCAGCAGCTTTTCCATCCTCAAACTGATCGAGCCGCCCGGCGTGGTGGAGTCGGACAAGATCCTCTTCCGGGGCGAGGACATCAGCAAAAAGAGCGAAAAGGAAATGATGAAGATCAGGGGCAAGGAGATCTCCATGGTATTCCAGGACCCCATGACCTCCCTGAATCCGCTCTATACGATTGAAAAACAGATCACCGAGATGCTGGATCTCCACCAGAAGCAGATGTCCAAGCAGGAAAAACACGCGCGCTGTGTGGAGCTGCTGCATATGGTGGGCATCCCCAACCCGGAGGACCGGCTCAAGTCTTATCCCCACCAGTTTTCCGGCGGTATGCGTCAGCGGGTCATCATCGCCATCGCCCTGGCGGCCAACCCCAAACTCATCATCGCCGACGAGCCCACCACTGCCCTGGACGTGACCATCCAGGCCCAGATCCTCAAGCTCATGGACAAGCTGGTGAAGGAGCAGGACGCCGCCCTCATTCTCATTACCCACGACCTGGCGGTGGTCTCTCAGATGGCGGACCGTATCATCGTTATGTACTGCGGCAAGATCGTGGAGAGCGGCTCCCGGGACGACGTGATCCATCGCCCCAGCCACCCCTATACCGTGGGACTCCTCAACTCCATCCCCCGGATGGGAGAGGACCAGGACCGGCTGGAGTCCATCCCCGGCATGGTCCCCAGCATGCTGGACCTGCCCCAGGGGTGCTACTTTGCCCCCAGGTGCAAATACTGCCAGGATATCTGCCGCACCAGGGCCCCTGAAAATCATGAAGTGGGTCCGGGCCACTGTGCGGCCTGCCACTTTCCGCTGACAGGAGGTGGGAGCCATGAGTAAGATCCTTCAGGTGGAACACTTGGTGCAGGAGTTCAATCTCACCAAGGACTTTCTGGATAAGGTAAAATTCAAAAAGGGACGATTCTCTCTAGAGAATCAGGTGGTCCACGCGGTCAACGACGTCAGTTTCGACGTGGAGCAGGGCGAGGTGTTCAGCCTGGTGGGCGAGTCCGGATGCGGCAAATCCACCACGGCACGTACGGTCATCAAGCTCATCGAGCCAAAGGCGGGCAAGATCACGTTTGACGGGCGTGACATCACCCGCCTCAAGCCCCAGGAGATGCGCCCCGTCCGCCGGGAGATGCAGATGATCTTCCAGGACCCCTATGCCTCCCTCAACCCACGCCAGAAGGTCATGGAGATCCTCACCGAGCCGATGCTCTTCCACAAGCTGTGTACCAGCAAAGCGGAGGCGGAGGAGAAGGCGGTCAACCTGCTGGAGAGGGTAGGCCTCAGTTCCGAGCAGGCCAATCGCTACCCCCATCAGTTCTCCGGCGGCCAGCGCCAACGCATCGGCATCGCCCGGGCTTTGGCGGTGGAGCCCAAGTTCATCATCGCCGACGAGCCGGTATCCGCCCTGGACGTGTCCATCCAGGCCCAGATTTTGAACATTCTCATGGATCTGAAGGACGAATTCCACTTCTCCTATCTGTTCATCGCCCACGACCTGAGCGTGGTCAAGCATATCAGCGACAGTCTGGGCGTCATGTATCTGGGCTCCATCGTGGAGCGGGCGCCCAAGAAGGCCCTCTTCCGCAACCCGGTCCACCCCTATACCAAGGCGCTCTTTTCCGCAGCTCCTACCATTGACGAGAACAACATCGCCGAATCTCAGGAGCTGCGTGGGGAGATCCCCAGTCCCATCCACCTGCCCTCCGGCTGTCTCTTCCACGATCGCTGCCCCATGGCCTGCCCGGACTGCGCTCGGAAGGTCCCGGAGCTCAAAGAGGTGGAGCCCGGCCACTTCGCCGCCTGTCACCTGCTGTAAAAACAAGGGGATCCGGTGCGGGCGGACCAACCCGCGCACCCTTGCGGGGGCGGCCATGCCGCCCCCGCTTTTTGATTGTCCATCGCGGAATGGACCATAAGGAGGAAGAAAAGTATGGAACTGCAACTTGTGAGGGAGTATGGCGCCAGACCTTGGGACGGCGTGGTGGTCCCGCTGGGAGAGGGGGACCTGGAGGGCTATCAGGGACCTTGGGAAAAGGAACTCGCCGCGGTCCGCGCCTCAGGGCGGTTTGCTGGAAAAGCGGGTGAGATCTACCGGTTTTCCGCCCTTACAGAGGGAGGGCTGACCCAGATCTTCCTGCTTGGACTGGGGAAGAACTGGGACCTGGAGCGGGTGCTGGACGACTGCGCCAAGGTCTACCGCCAGTGCCAGGAGCTGAGGCTGGGCGCGGTATGTACCGATCTGCGGGGGCTGGAGCCGCAGTTTACCCCGGCGCTCTTTCAAAAGGCGGCGGAGGCCGCGGCCCTCACCGGCTACCGTTTCGACAAGTATAAGACGGTCCCTACGCCGGCGGGGATTAGGACCGCCGCCTTTCTCTGCGAGGAGTCGGAGCGCTATGAGGCCGCTTTGGCGGAGGCGGAGGTGTCTGCCCGGGCCACCTGTATTGCGCGGGACCTCATCAACGAGCCCCCGACGGTGCTCACCCCCGCTAAACTGGCCCAGGCGGCACAGAGCCTCTTTGAGGGTACGCCTGTGAAGGTGGCCGTCTACGGCAGAGATGAGGTGGAGCGCATCGGTCTCACCGCCTTTCTGGAAGTGGGGAAGGGCTCAATCCAAGAGCCCAAGCTCATTGTCATGGAGTATACCGGCGCGCAGGGGGAAAAGAGCCGCCTGGGACTGATTGGCAAGGGACTTACCTACGACAGCGGCGGCTATTCGCTCCAGTCGTCCGAGTTCATGGAGACCATGCAGCACGATATGAGCGGAGCGGCCGCCGTGATGGGCGCCCTGTGGGCGGCTCAGAAGCGGGGCGTCCGGCTCAATGTCACCGGCGTGGTGGCCGCATGCGAGAATAAACTCTCGGCCACCGCCTATGTGCCCGGCGATGTGATCCGCTCTATGTCCGGGCGGTACATTGAGGTGAACAACACCGATGCGGAGGGCCGCATCACGCTGGCCGACGCCGTGACCTATGCCAAGCAGTGCTGCGGGGTGGACCGCATCGTGGATATCGCCACCCTCACCGACGGCATCCAGACCGCTCTGGGGAACCGCCGCTGCGGGCTCTTCACCAACAGCCGAGCCTTGGCCGCACAGGTGGAGGCAGGAGCTGCCGCTGCCTGCGAGCGGGTGTGGGAGCTGCCCTGCGACGAGAATCTCCGCCGGGTGTTGGACTCCCGGGTGGCCCACCTGAAAAACAGCGCCATGGGCTCCAACGTAGGTGGGTACGCCACTGTGGGGGCCATGTTCATCAAGGAGTTCGCCGAGGATACGCCTTGGGTCCATCTGGACATCGGCGGTACCGCCTGGACCACCGAGTGTGAGGGGATCTATACCAAGGGCGGCATCGGCTTCGGCACCCGGATGCTCTATGAGACGCTCAAAGAGATGGAAAAGGAGGGGCAGCGGACATGAAGAAGCTGGCGCTGACCGATTTCCTCAAATACCGGTATCCCTCCGCTCTGGAGCTCTCCCCTGACGGAAGATATCTGGCCTTTGCCCTCAAGGAGACCGACAGAGAGGGGGACGGCTACCGCTGGAATCTGTGGCTGTGCGATCTGGAGAGCGGGGAGAGCCGGCAGATCACCCGGGGAGACGCCCAGAAACAGGCCGTTTGGGAGGACGACACCCATGTTCTCTACAAGACCACAGAGCTGGATGAGGCCCTGCGGACGCGGGGACTTGAGGAGGAGTGGACGGTATACCGCCGCCTGGACGTGCGCACCGGTGAAGAAAGCGAGGCGTTCCGCCTCCCCATGTCCGTGACCGGGATCTGGAGGATGGACGCAGGGCGCTACATCTTTACGGCCGAGACCCATTTGGACCGGCCCAATCTCCTGGAGCTGGCGGGAGAGGCCCGGGAAGGGGAGATCGCCCGCCGCCTGCGGACAAAGGGATATAAAGTTTTGACCGAACTCCCCTTGTGCGAGAACGGGGTGGGGATGTATAATCAAACCAGAAACACGCTGTTCCTCTACCTGGAGGCCACCGGAGAGTACCGCAGGCTCACTCCGGACGACTATGATGTGAACCATGTGAATGTCCGACCCGGCCAGGTGCTCTTCACCGCATTCCCCTTCCGGGATGTGAAGCCGGTCACCGAGGGGATGTACCGCTGGGATGCGGACCGGGATGAGACGGTCACTCTTATTCCACCTGACAAATACAGCATCGACTATGTGGGATATCTGGGCCGGAAGGCCCTCTGCCTGGGACTCGTCATGCGGGACTACGGCGTATATGAGCATCCTACTTTCTTTGTGGTGGATAAGGAAGGGGAGGAGGACCTGGGCCGCTATGACCGCCGGGTCAACTCCGAGGTGGTCACCGACTGCTTCTCCGGCTCCACCACCGGACAGAGGATGGTGGGGGAGACCCTTTATTTCCTCAATACCGACGGTGTGGGCTCCTGCCTGTGCGCATGGGAGAGGGAGACCGGTGTGCAGCCACTCTTCGGCGGTGATGACTATCTCATCGATTTCGATACCAAGGACGGGAAGACATTCCTCTTCTCCGCCGCTGTGGGGCTGAAGCTCCCTGAGGTGTACCGCTGGAGCGGCGGAGAGCTGGAGCAGCTCACCAGTTTCAATGGGGATGTTCTGGAGGGGGTGACCCTCTCCGCACCGGAGCGGCTTACCTTTACCGACTCCGACGGGGTGGATATCGACGGTTTCGTGATGAAGCCGGTGGGCTATGAGCCGGGCAAGCGGTATCCGGGCATCCTCCACATCCACGGCGGGCCTAAGATGGTGTTCGGTCCCGGCTTCCACCACGAGATGCAGCTCTGGGCGGCCTCCGGCTATTTTGTGTACTACTGCAACCCCAGGGGAAGCTGCGGCAAAGGTAATGCCTTTGCCGACCTTCAGGGCAGATACGGGGATGTGGACTTCCGGGACCTGATGGAGTTCACGGACGAGGTCCTGCGACGGTATCCCGACCTGGACGCCGGACGGATGGGAGTAGCCGGCGGATCCTACGGCGGCTTTATGACCAACTGGGTCATCGGCCACACGGACCGTTTCCGCTGCGCTGTGTCCCAGCGGAGCATTGCCAACTATGTTGGGGACTATCTCCTCTCCGACATCGGCTACTATTACGTGCCCGACCAGCAGCTTGGCACCATTTGGGATCACCCCGAGCGGCTGTGGAAGGCATCCCCCCTCACCTATGCCGACCGGGTCAAGACCCCCACGCTCTTCATTCACGCAGATAAGGATTACCGCTGTACGCTTGCCAATGGTCTGGAGATGTTCGCGGCCCTCAAACTCCACGGGGTGGAGAGCAAGCTGTGCATGTTCTATGGAGAGAACCATGGCCTGAGCCGGGAGGGCAAGCCCTCCAACCGAATCAGCCGGCTCAGTGAAATTCTGGGCTGGATGGAGGAGCACTTGAAGACAGAATAGGAGGAGCCTATGGGCCGGATCGACCTTGACCGCCCGGTGGAGCGCCGGGGTACTGATTCCTTCAAATGGGATGCTGTGGGCCGTTTTTTCGGCCGGGAGGACGTCATCCCCATGTGGGTGGCGGATATGGACTTCCCCTGTGCGCCAGAGATTTTGGAGGCGTTTGAGGCGCGCATCCGGCACGGAGTCATGGGCTATACGGTCCGGAACGATGGCTATCTGGCGGCGATCCGGAACTGGTTTTCCAGCCGCCACGGCTGGGATATCCCCGAAGAGCACCTGGCATTTTCACCGCCGGGCGTGATTTTTGCGGTGAACGTGCTTTTGGAGCTGTTGACGCAGCCGGGGGACCGGGTGGTGATGCAGACGCCCAATTATGACGCCCTGATGGATTCTGTAGAGAAAAGTGGTCTGGAGATCGCCAGGAATCCCCTGAAGGCAAAAGACGGGCGGTATGAGCTGGACTTTGACGGCCTGGAACCCCTCTTGGCCGATCCCAGGACCAAGGTCATGCTCATGGCAAATCCCAACAATCCCACGGGGCGGCTGTGGACGGAGGAGGAGCTGCGGCGGCTGGGCGAACTCTGCCTGGCCCATAAGGTCATGATTCTCACCGATGATATCCACTGCGATTTCGCCATGCAGGGGCACCGCTATGTGCCCCTGCCGTCCCTGTCACCGGAGCTGGCGGAGCATACCGTGCTGTTTACCTCCACCAATAAGACCTTTAACCTGGGGGGACTTCAGACGGCCACTGTGGTCATCGGAGATGCAGAGCTGAGGGAGCGCTACTGCGGGGCTATGCTCCGCTATCAGACGCGGCTGGACAATCTATTTGGCGCCATTGCCTTGGAGACTGCCTATGAGAAGTGCGGCTAC
This sequence comes from Intestinimonas sp. RTP31139st1_F5_RTP31139_211217, assembly GCF_040226735.1. Classification (NCBI taxonomy): domain Bacteria; kingdom Bacillati; phylum Bacillota; class Clostridia; order Eubacteriales; genus Intestinimonas; species Intestinimonas sp. RTP31139st1_F5_RTP31139_211217. The sequence continues at coordinate 16,003 of NZ_JBCOAQ010000016.1, forward strand.
TGGCTGGATGAAGTCCTCTCCTATGTGGCGGAGAACCGGCGGGTGTTGGCGGAATATGTGTTGGAACATCTGCCGGGCCTAAAGCTGTACCATATGGACGCGACCTATTTTGCATGGATCGATTTCAGCGGTCTTGGCAAGGAAGAGGGGCTGGAGGACTTCCTGGTGAAGGAGTGCGGCGTGGCCTTTACGCCGGGGCGGGAGTTCGGTTCCGGCTGCGGAACGTTCATGCGGGTCAATCTGGCCTGCCGGAGGGCGCTTATGCTGGAGGCGTTCCGGCGGATTGAAGCGGCGCTGAAAAAATGAAAACGGGCGGGAGTCCCTTCCATCTGAAGAGGGCCTCCTGCCCGTCTTGCATTTTGGGCGGGACCTTTGCAGGGTACAGAATGGAAAACGCCCAGATTGATAAACAGAAGATGCTGTTTTCGAAAATGTAACAAAATGGATTTCAGCTTTCGGTTGATTTATAGTAGGGTTTGTACTATAATAGCCGCTGAATGGAAAGCCCTGTAGTTGATTTCAGCCATATCATTCCAACAGGGGACGTCAAGAGGGGCAGCTCTTTTGAGAAGGAAAGCTGCGGAGCAATATGTTCAGATGTCCAAGAAGGGACCATGCTGAGCGTTCAAGAAAGGCATAATGGATGGAGAAATTTCCGTTTCTGAGCGAGGTTTTTGACAGCATCAACGAGGGGATTTATATTCTCAACCGGCAGGGAGATTATATCTACTGCAACAGCGCATTCCTCAAAATGGTAGGGGCCACCCGGGACGATGTGCTGGAGCTGAACGCCTTTCGGCTGGTGCCGGAAGGACAGGTCTCCATCAGTGTGGCAGTGATGGCCTTTGAGCAAAAGAAAAAGCTGTCGGTCGTCAACAATGTGTGTACCCCCAAGGGATATCACTATCGGCAGTTGGCGACCGCAACTCCCATCTTTGACAGTGTGGGAGAGATCGAGTATATGCTGGTGGAGATGGTCCGGCTGGACCTCTTCAAAAAGCGGTATCAGCAGGCGATCCTGGATGAGGATCTGGATTGCATTGAGGTTCCGGGCTTGGGGGACTCAGTTGGGGACCGGCCGGAGACTTTTGTGGCGGAGAGCCAGAGCATGAGAGCGCTGCTGGATATGGCGAAACAGGTGGCTGGGGTGGACTCCACAATCCTCATCAGCGGAGAGACCGGCACGGGAAAAGAGGTCCTGGCCAATTTCATCCATAGGCACAGCCATCGCGCGGACCGGCCCATGGTAGAGATCAATTGCGCCGCTCTGCCGGAAAATCTGCTGGAGGCGGAGCTGTTCGGCTATGAAAAAGGCGCGTTCACCGGCGCGCTGAACACGGGCAAGCCCGGTATGGTGGAGGAGGCGAACGGCGGCACCCTGTTCCTGGACGAGATCAACTCCCTTCCCCTGGCGCTCCAGGGGAAGCTGCTCCGGGTGCTGGAGAGCCATAAGAGCAAACGCCTTGGAGCGGTATCCGAACGGGAAATCGATTTCCGTCTGTTGGCCGCCACCAATCAAGACCTGAAGACCTGTGTGGAGAAAGGGAGCTTTCGGGCCGACCTCTATTACCGGCTCAATGTCATCCCGCTGGAGATCCCTCCGCTGCGAAACCGCAGGGAGGATATCATACCTCTGGCGCTTTTCTTCCTGGACCATTTTTGCAAAAAATATGGGCGCACCAAGGTGTTTACCAAAGGTGTGTTCAACCAGATGATGTGTTACGATTGGCCGGGAAACGTGCGGGAGCTGAAAAACGTGGTGGAGCGTCTTCTCATCACCAGTTCCGTGGGCACGATGGAGATCCGGCAGGTGCCGGAAAATCTGCTGGGGGAGGGCTCCGTCCCTCCGCCGCCGCCTGAAGTCTATCCGGCTGATTGGGAGAGCATTTACCAGTATGACCCAGAGGACTTTTCCCTGAAAAAATATATGAATTTTTGTGAAAAGCAGGTGGTGGCGGCAGCGCTGAAACGCTGCGGAAGCAGCTATAAGGCGGCAGAACTGCTGAAGACCGACCAGTCCACCATCATCCGAAAGCGGCAAAAATACGGCATATCATAAAAGGGTAAAATGTGCAGGCAATGCATTTTCGCATTGTCTGCACATTTGCATTATGGAGAGCCCGAAAATAATGCGGATTTACATCGGCGCGGAGAAGACCGTATGGGGACTCCCATAAAGTTTTCCCAGGCAGCAGAAGGGTTTGCGGGGACAGCGAAAAAGTTGGCACACTGATTGCATAAAGATAAAGGCGAGACCCGACGATCCGGAGCGGCGGGCAAAGAGAAATAAAGGAGGCTCTCACATGAGTCCAGAAATCCTGAGCATCATTGGTATTTTGCTGGGGCTGGCCGTACTGGTCATATTTGCGCTGAAGGGTGTGTCACTCTATGTTTTGGCCCCGCTGGCGGCGCTGGTGGTGGCAATTTTCTCGGGTGGGAATATCCTGACTGCGATGACGGACACCTATATGACCGGATTCGCCAACTTCATGAAGAATTACTTCCTGATGTTTGCCCTGAGTTCCATTTTTGCCAAGATCATGGGTGATTCGGGCGCGGCCAAGGTGATCGCGCTCAAGGTGGCCGCCTTGGTCAAAAAGGCGCCCCCCAAATACCAGCGGCTGCTGGCGGTATTGTCGGTCGGTATTATGACTGCCGTTCTCACTGTGGGCGGCATCAACCTCTACTGCTGCGTATTTGTGCTGGTTTCCATCGGCAAGGACCTTTTTGAAGAGTTTGATCTCCCCTGGCACCTGTACATGACCAGCTCCCTGGGCTCCGGGTCCTTCACGATGACCATGATTCCCGGTACCCCCGCCATTCAAAACCTGATCCCTGTGGATGTGTTGGGGACCCAGGCTACGGCAGCCCCTGTGCTGGGCACGATCTCCACCCTGATCTGCATCGTGCTCAGTGTGGTTTATGTCAAGTATGCCCTGACCAAATGTGATAAGCGAAACGAACACTTCCTTCCCACGGGAAGCCGGATTCAGGCATCGTCTCCTGCGGAAGGGGCGTCCACCGAGGTGCCCAAAATCAACCTGCTTGTATGTCTGATCCCCTCCATCGCTCTGCTGATCGCCCTCAACGGTCTGAAGCTCAATGCCGTGGTGGCCCTGGTCGTAGCGGTGATTGTGGCGCTAATTCTCTTTGGGAAGAACCTGCTGGATAACAAAGTCAATTTGAGCAACTGTTTTGCAGAGGGAATCAAAAATGCCATTATGACGCTTCTCAACGTCTGTGTGATCGTGGGCTTCGGCAGCGTGGTCTCCTCCACTGCGGGCTATACCGCCATTATGGCCTCTCTGGACAAGATCCCTGGGCCTCCCATTTTCCAGCTCTTCATTGCCGTGAACGTGGCTGCCGGTGTGGCCGGGTCCGCCTCCGCGGCGCTGGGGATCGGAATGACCATGTTCGCCGATAAGTTCCTGGCAATGGGCCTTTCCCCCGATATCATTCACCGTATTTCCGTTATGTCTTCCGGCGGCCTGGACAGTCTGCCCCACTCCAGCGGCACAGCGTCCGCCTTGGGTGTGGCCCAACTCACCCATAAAGAGGGCTATATGCATGTCTTCTGGCTGAACACTGTGATCCCCATGATTGTCACCGCCATTGCCTGCGTCCTGGCCTCCATGGGAGTATGCTGATCTCAAACAAGAAAAGGAGTATTTGAACCATGAGCGATTTGAAGAGCAAAACAATTATCACCGCGGCCCTCACCGGTGCGGTCACCCCGGCCGGCTATAACATTCCCGAGACCCCGGAGAAGATCGCCGAGGATGCCTACGCCTGCTGGAAGGCGGGCGCCGCCATCGTCCACCTTCATATGCGGGACGAACAGGGCCTGGGTACCATGGACGCCGCGCGCTTCAAGAAAACCATTGAACTCATCCGGGCCCATGAGGACTGCGATGTGGTCATCAACTGCACCTCCTCCGGCGACAACCGCGTCTCCGGCGGAGATCCCGCAGGCAATGCGATCCGGATGCTCCACATGCGCACCGTGGACGGCATCGAGATGGGCTCCTATGACGCCGGGTCCTTCAACTGGATGCCCTCCGGCGTGTTCATGAATACCCCTCAGTTCCTCCAGGAGCTGGGCGATGTGTACATGGAGCGGGGCATCAAGCCGGAGTTTGAGATCTTTGACACCGGTATGCTGGACATCGTCAACTACTACGTAAAAAAGGGACACCTGCCTGCCGGAAGCTGCCACTACCAGTTCTGCCTGGGCGTGTTGGGCGGAATGCCCGCCACAGTGGAAAACCTCCTCTACCTGAAAAACCACATCCCGGCGGGCTCCACCTGGTCCGCTTTCGGCGTGGGCGCCGGACACCTTCCCATCCTGTATGCGACGCTGGCGCTGAGCGGCAATGTCCGCGTGGGCATGGAGGACAATGTGGTCTATGGCAAGGATAAGGACGGCAACAAGATCATGGCCACCAACCTGATGCTGGTGGAGCGCGCGGTCAGCGCCGTCAAGGTTTTTGGCAAGGAGCCCGCCACCTCCGCCGAGGCCCGCGAGATCCTGGGCATCAAGCCCCTGGCACGGTAAGGAGGAAATCGCCATGAAGGTATCTGACATCAAGAAAGTGGCCTGTGTGGGAGGCGGCGTCATCGGTTCCAGTTGGGCGATCCAGTACGCGATGCGCGGCCTGAGCGTGGCCCTCTACGACATCAACGATGAGCAGCTTTTGAAGAGCCGGGGGCAGATGGAGAAGAGCCTGGACGCTCTGGTCGGTCACGACGCCATCACCCAGACACAGAAGGCCGAGATCGTTGCCAGGGTCCATCCCACGACCTCCATGGAAGAGGCGGTGTCCGACGCGCAGTTCATCCAGGAGAGCGGCCCGGAGCGCCTGGAGATCAAGCGGAGCATCCTGGCGCAGGTGGAGCAGTACGCCGCGTCCGACGCCCTATACGCCAGCAGCACCTCCGGACTGCTGATTTCCGAGATCGTGGCTGAGGCCGCCCACCCGGAACGCTGTGTGGGCGCCCACCCCTATAATCCCCCCCACCTCATCCCGCTGGTAGAGATCACCCGGGGAGAGAAGAGCTCTGATGAGGTGGTCAAGACCGTATACGATTTCTATCAGTCCATCGGGAAAGAGGCTGTGCTCCTGCGCAAGGAGTGCCCGGGCTTTATCGCCAATCGGCTGCAACTGGCGCTGTACCGAGAGGTGCAGGATCTGGTGATGCGGGGCGTGTGCTCCGTGGAGGATGTGGACAAGGCCCTGGTGTATGGTCCCGGCATCCGCTGGGCCATCTTCGGCCATAACATGATCATGCAGATGGGCAATCCCGGCGGGCTCACCGGGATGGTAAAGATGCTGGGCAATTCCGGCGACGTGTGGCTGGCCGATATGGCCTCCTGGACCCATCAGCCCGACAATTGGAGCGAGGTGGCTCAGCCCGGAGTGGACGAGGAGATGGCCCATTTCCCCGACTATGTGGGGCACACCAACGCCGACTGTATCGCCTACCGTGACAGGATGCTCATCGAGATCCTGAAGCTCCACAAGAAGCTGTGAGCCGGGCACAGGCATTTCAAAAGCGCCGCTGGATCTGCCTGGCCGCCGCTCTGGTCATCTGTGTCTGTGCCGGGTTTGGGTATGCCTGGAGTGTGCTCCAGAATCCCATCGTGGCCGCCCACGGATGGCCGGAGGGCCAGGTATCTCTGGCATATACCGTTACGGTTGTGTGTTCGACCATGGCGCCTCTCTTTTTCGGAGGCTTGATCCGACGCATCAGCACACGGATGTGCATCGCGCTTGGAGCGGTCCTCTTTGGCGGGGGACTGTTCCTAACGGGGGCGATGACCCAGCTATGGCAGTTCTTCCTGTTTTACGGTATCCTCTCCGGTCTGGGATGCGGCTTCATCTATCCCAGCATGATGGCCTACGTGGTCCGGCTGTTTCCGGACCGGTCCGGGCTGGCCTCCGGTCTCGGCACAGCGGCTTATGGCTCAGGGGCGATCCTCTGGGCGCCGACCTCTGCCGTGCTCATGAACACCTTTTCCCTTGCGTGGGCGTTCCGCATCTTGGGGATCCTATTTCTGGCGGTTATACTGGCAGCCTCCCTGCTCCTGGCGGAACCCCCGGAGGGGCTGCGGGAGGCATTGTGCCCCAGCAGTGAGCGGACGGCCTCCCCGGAGGAGGGGGGACTGTGCCGAAAGCAAATGGTGCGCACGCCTGCTTTTTATCTGATCGCGGCCACTTTTACCTGCGGTCTGATTGCCGGCGTGATCGTCATCAGCCAGGCGTCCCCCATTCTGCAGGCGACGCTCTCTTATCGCGCCGAGCGGGCGGCTGTTTTTGTCAGCGTATTCGCCGCGTGCAACATGGCGGGCCGCTTTGTCTGGGGCAGCCTCTCAGACAAGGTGGGGATCCGGAATACGATGGCTGCGGTCTTCGTCCTGTGCATCGCCTCCATGCTGCTGCTAACAGTAGGGGAGCAGGATGTCCTGATTTTGGCGGCTATGGGTCTGGCGGCATCCTGCTACGGCGGATTTGCCTCCGTACTCACGCCATTGACCGCCCAAACCTTCGGCCCCAAGTACATTACGGAAAATTACGGTGTGATGTATGTCGTGTTTGGCTTGGCCAGCCTTATTGGCCCCAGTTTGGCCACCACCTTTAAAACCGTAGGCAACGGCAGCTATACCGGTGCCTATTTGAGCGCCGCGGCCTTGGCGGCGGTGGGTCTGGCGCTCTCCCGCTTACTGAAACCCGTGTCCTGCAAAGGAGAATGTTATGGAACTGAGTAAAGTACGCGCCCGGGAAGAGATCATCGCCAAGTTCCACGACGGGCAGATCATTGCCATCGGCGGTCAGACGGGGCAATATATGCCGGAGCGGCTGATCCAATGTGTGCTGGACAGCGGCGCCAGGCATTTGACCATCTACTCCATTGACACCAGCGATCCCGGAACGGGGGTCGGAAGGCTGATCCGGGCTGGCGTGGTCGACCGGATCATCACCACCCACGTGGGTACCAACCCGGAGACCAACGCCCAGATCCAGGCAGGGACGTTGCGGGCCGAATTCAGCCCCATGGGCAGCTTCATCGAGCGGATCCGCTGCGGCGGGCTGGGTCTGGGCGGCGTGCTGACCAAAACGGGCCTGGGGACTGTGGTGGAGGACGCCAAGCAGACGGTGGAGGTCAACGGCGAACGTTATCTGCTGGAGCCCGCCCTGCGGGCCGATGTGGCCCTTACCCGCTGCCGTCAGGCGGACCCGTTGGGCAATCTGGTCTACCGGGGCAGCACCGGCCACGCCTCCCATCCCGTGGTCGCCACCTGCGGCGACCTGTCCATCGTGGAGTGCGACCACTTCTGCGACCTGGGGGAGATCGGCCCGGATGAGGTCGGGGTGCCAGGGATGTTTGTGGACATGATCCTGGTGTAAGGAGGCAGAGCATGGACAAGAGACATTTGATTGCAAAGCGGGCCGCCCGCTATTTCCAAAGCGGTGATGTAGTAAACCTTGGCATTGGGATTCCAAGCCTGTGCGGAAACTACGCCGAGCCCGGCGTCCTCTTTCAGGCGGAGAACGGGTTCATCGGCGTGGGCGCCACGGCAGAGGGCTTGATGGTGAATGAACGCACTTATAATGCGGGCGGGGTGCCCTTTATCCCTGTACCGGGCAGCAGCGGGTTCGATGTGGCGATGGCCTTTGGCGTCATCCGCTCCGGACGGCTGGCGGCCACGGTGCTGGGCGCCCTTCAGGTGTCGGAACGGGGCGATCTGGCCAACTGGTCCACGCCCGGACGCTCCTTCGGTATGGGAGGCGCCATGGACCTGGTCAACGGCGCCCGGAAGGTCATCGTAGCCATGGAGCACTGTACCCGGGAGGGCGCGCCAAAGATCGTGAAGGAATGTACGCTGCCCTATACTGGACGGGGATGTGTGGATCATATCGTGACGGAGCTCTGTGTCATCGATGTCACGAAGGAGGGACTGCTCCTGCGGGAACTGGCCCCGGGGCACACCCTGGAAGAGGTGCGGGCCAAGACGGAAGCCGAGCTGAGCCTGGCCGAGGACCTGAGGGAAATGGTCATATGAAACGAGGAGAACAATATGGAAAAACAGCATAATGAAGCGGTGGTGGTGGCCTATGGCCGCTCCGCTGTTGCGAAGTCAGGAAAGAAGGGCGCGCTGCGCCAGATGCACCCCGTCACCATCGGGGGGCTGACGCTCAAAGGGGTGCTGGAAAAGGTACCGGAGCTGGACCCCGCCCTGGTGGAAGATGTGATCGTGGGCTGCGCCATCCCGGAGCGGAAGCAGGGATTCAACTTTGCCCGGCTTATGGTAGCGCGGGCAGGACTTCCGGACAGTGTCTGCGGCATGACGGTGAACCGTTTCTGCTCCTCCGGACTCCAGGCCATTGCTCTGGCGGCCTCCCAGATCGAATGCGGGATTGCCGACGTGATCGTGGCCGGCGGCGTGGAGTCCATGACCGCCTGTCCCGTGAATCTGGACATCTCCGACACCTTTGACTCAGAGCTCCTGGCCATGCGCAAGGAGGAGTACATCCCTATGGGCCTCACGGCGGAGAACGTGGCTGAGCGCTACGGCATCACCCGCCGGGAGATGGAGGAACTGGCGGTGGAGAGCCATCGCCGTGCAGCGGCCGCCCAGGATGCCGGAAAGTTTGACGACGAGATCATTCCTCTGCCCGGCGTGGACCCGGAGGGAAATGACATCGTCTTTGACAAGGACCAGGGGATTCGCCGGGATACCAACCTGGAGACGCTGGCCAGCATGAAGCCCTGCTTCAAAGAGAACGGTCGGGTCACCGCCGCGACCTCCTCCCAGACCAGCGATGCGGCGGCCTTTGTGGTGCTGATGTCCCGGTCCAAGGCGGAGGAGCTGGGCATCCCCCCGGTCGCCGTCCTGGAGGGCTATGCAGTGGCGGGCTGTGAGCCAGATTACATGGGCCTGGGCCCCATCTATGCCGTGCCCAAGGTGATGAAGAAAACCGGGCTGACGGTTTCCGATATGGCTGTGGTGGAGCTCAACGAGGCCTTTGCCGCCCAAGCGATCCCCTGCATGAGAAAGCTGGGGTTGGACCCCGCCAAGACCAATCCCAACGGCGGTGCCATGGCCCTGGGCCATCCCCAGGGGGCCACCGGGGCCTTCCTTACCTGCAAATTACTGGGAGAGCTTCGCCGCACCGGCGGAAAATACGGCATGGTCACTATGTGCATTGGCGGCGGCATGGGCGCCGCAGGCATCTACAAGATGTGCTGAACATGCAAATCCCCTCGGGGCTTACTCCGAGGGGAAAGAAAGGGAAAACAGGGACGCTGGCCCCGGGGATCATCTGATCCCCGGGGCCAGCGTTTGGCAGCGGCAGGGCAGGAGCACATGGCGAAAAGGGCGGCTGGTGGCAGAGGCTCAGCCCTGTAGGGAGAGAATCCGCTCCAGGGTGGGCATGGCGGGAATGGCGCCCTTGGCGGCGGTGGTGAGCCCTCCGGCGGCGTTGCCGAAGCGGACGATCTCCCGCAGCTCATCCTCTCCCAGGCGGCGGATCTCCTCCAGCGTTTTATGGCGCAGACGGTGCAGGATAGCCCCCAGAAAGGCGTCTCCGGCGCCGGTGGTATCGACGGTGTCCACCTGAAAAGCAGGGACCAGGCCACAGAGCGCGCCGCGCCGGAAATAGGCGCCTCTCTCAGCCAGGGAAATGAGGATCAAAGCGGGACCCTGGACGGCAAGCGCCGCTGTGCCGGTGGCCAAGCTGGCTTCTCCGGTGAGCAGGGTGAGCTCCTCCTCTGAAAGCTTCAGGATATCCGCCAGAGGGAGCAGTTTCAGCATGGCGGTCCTGGCCGCATCTTGAGAGGGCCAGAGGGGAGGACGATAGTTGGGATCGTAGCTGATGAGACATCCGCTCTCCCTGGCCGCATGGACTGCCGCCACAGTGGCGCTCCGGGCGGGCTCATCGGTGAGGGAGAGGGAGCCAAAATGAAAGATATGGCTCTGACGGATGAGGTCGTAGTCCACTTCGCTTTCCCGGAGCAGAATATCCGCGCCGGGGTTCCGGTAAAAGGAGAAGGAGCGGTCTCCGCAGGCGTCCAACTGGACAAAGGCCAAGGTGGTGTGGACTTCTTCGGAGGTCACCAGAGCCCGGGTATCAATACCGCTGCGCTCCATAACGGAGCGGAGAAACGTGCCGAAACCGTCCTGCCCCACTTTACCGATGAAGGCGGTCCGGCTTCCCAGTAGGGCGCTCTGCGCCAGCACGTTGGCCGGTGCGCCGCCCGGATTTTGGGCATAGAGGGGCATGCCCATGCCGTTGGTTCCGCTGGGGGTGAAGTCGATGAGGATCTCTCCCAGGGCAGTGATGTCAAACATAGCCGTCCTCCTTACAGCATCTGGCTGAATTTATAAAACAGACTTTCCGGGCAAAAATACCATACAATGTTTATTGCCGCATTGTCAACCGTTAAAATAGGAAGGAAGAGCAGGGAAAAGGCCCCGCGTCCGATGGACGCGGGGCCTTCCCATGCTGAAGGAGGAAGACTAACGGGAGAGGAACCGCATGAGGATCGTTGCGGCCTCGGCGCGGGTGGCGGTGCCCAGAGGATCCAGGCGGCCGTCGTCCTTGCCGGAGATGAGACCGAAGGAAACGGCCCATTTCACAGAGTCGCCGGCCCAGGTGCTGACACTGCCGCTGTCGGGGAAGTTGGCCAGATCAGCGGTGGCGCTGGTATCCATGCCCTTGTAGGCGGCATAGCGGTACAGAATGGCCGCCAGTTGCTCACGGGTAATGGAATCGTCGGGACCGAACTGCGTGTCGGAATAGCCGGTGACGATGCCATTGGCGGCGGCCCAACTCACAGCGTCGGTGTACCAGGTGCCGCTGGCCACATCGGCAAAGCTGTTTCCGCTGGCCGCGGGGGTGCCCTCCAGGCGATGGAGGATGGTGACCAGCATGCTGCGGGTGAGCGTGGAGTTGGGGGAGAATGCGGTGTCGCTCACGCCGTTCATGAGACCGCGGTCCACCACATAGCGGATGGCATCCTGCGCCCAATGTCCGGAAATGTCGGTGAACTTGTCGGCTCCGGATTCATCGGGGGTGGTCGTGGCCTTGAAGGTGGTCTTGATGGTCACGGTGCCGTCGGGCTGCGTGTAGGTGTAAGTGCCGTCGCCGTTGTTGATGAAGGAGATGGCTTTGCCGGACTTATCGGTGATGGTAATGGTGTCCAGCTCAAAGCCGCTGTCCGGCTTCACAGTGACGGTGACCTTGTCGCCCTTAACCGGGGACTTGGGGGAAGTGGTGACGGAACCACCCTTGCCCGCGCTGATATCCACGGAAGAGGAGGAAGAAGAGGAAGAGCCGCCACTGCTGCCGCCACTGCTGCCGCCGGTGGAGGGGATGCTCATGCGGGAGTCAGAGAGCATCTTGGAGTAGACGGTGTTTGTGACGAAGCGGTAGTCATCCTGCTGATGGGTACGGTTGTTGATGGAGTTGGCAAAGACGGTGATGTCCATGCCGTCGCGCTCGATGGCGAAGGCCTCTACGAAGCCGTCGATGGGAGTGCCGTCATCGTTCAGGCAGCAGCCGGCGATGAAGCTGTCCTCATCAATGGCCTTGATCAGGACCTCGGCGCCCTCAGGCAGAGTGGTGACGACCGCGCAGTTGACGGTGTAGATCACATTGTCGCCATCCGCGGCATAGCTGGCAGTGGTCAGGCTGTCGTTGGGATACTCCACCTGATGCAGGGCCTCCATGCCCAGAGAGGAAGTGGTCAGATCGGTGAGGAGGTTGTTCTTGATGTAGCTCAGGGGGCTGGAGCCGCTGGCGATGTAAGGCGTACCGGCCTTGACGGCGGCCACGGTGGCCTCGCCGCGCTCGCCCTGGTTCAGAGCAGAGCTGCCCACGATCACGTCGGCCTCGGCCGGATCATCAGTGACCTTGAAGCCCAACTGCTTGACATAGGCGAACACATCTTCGTTGTATCTCTGGTTGCTGCGGACGTTGCGGTAATCATAGAAGCCGTAGCCGTCCTTGAACCATTCAGCGTAGTAGCCGGTGGTGACCTTGTAGTTGGAGAAAGAATCGTACTGACCAACCAGGTACAGGGTGGGCTGGCTGATCTCATAGGCCACGGGCATATCACTCACGCCGGTGGCGGAGAGGATAAACTCGTCGCGGTACAGGGCAAAGTCCTTGTAGGAGACGACGAAGTCGCCCTTATAGTCGCCCTCGGTGACGAGGCCCACGGAGATGCCGTCATCCAGCATGGCGTTGATGGCCCGGACGGCCTCGTTGCCGTTGTTGGAGATGATCACGGCGCGGGAGGTGGAACCGGTAAACTCGGTCTTGCCGGTCACTTCAGTGAGTTCTTCCAGCTTGCCGGAGAAAGCGCCGACGGTATCGATGGCGATGCAGTCAAAGCCGCGCATCTCGGGGAAGTTGGAGACGGACTCGGAGTAGAGGTCGGGGAAGCCGGAGGCGGAGGCGTCGGCGCCCTCCCAGAGGACGGCGTTGGCGTAGTTGCGCTTGGCCTGATACATATCCACGATCAGACTGCCGGCCTTGTAGGTGACGTCTCCCACCTTGGTGTCCTCGGTGAGCTTGGAGACCTTGACGCCGTTGTGAAGCAGGAACTCGCCCATCTCGTAGGCATTGGCGATGTCCCGCTGAGAGGCGGCGTCCACGGGGAGCACATAGTACTCGGGGAAGTAATTGTCGTTGCCCGCGTAGGGGACGCGCCAGGTGTCGGACTCCAGGACCTTGTTGCTGATGTCCACGTACCAGGATTCCATATCCTCCCGGTGGTCCTCATTGTTGATGCCGCGGCGGAAGAATTCCAACTGGTTGGAGTAGATGTCGTCCTTGTTTTCCATAACATAGTCCACAAGGCCGTACATGCCGTACTCGAACAGCTTGCTGGAGGCCTGGTTGTTGTAGGGGGTCTCGATGGTGTAGCCCATGGTGCCGCAGTTGAGCATGGCGTAGCTGGGGCCGTAGTTGGTGCACAGGTCATCCCAGGCGGACCAGGTGGTGGTCTTGGGATCGTAGTCGTCGCGCAGCGGCGTGTAGTAGGACCAGAACTTGGTGTCCTCGAACTCGTTGGAGATGGTGCCGAGCGCGGCGGTGCCGTAGGCCTCGGCGCCCAGCATGAAGTTCTTCACCAGCAGGTCATACTCCATATTGGGCTCGTGAGGAGGCGTGCAGGGCTCCACCAGGAACTGTGTCATGAATCCGTGCAGCTCAGCAAAGACCACGGGGTTCCAGTCGTTGATCATGGCGGCCAGGTTCCGGGTCTCGGCCTGGGTCTGGTTGGAGGCGTCGCGGTTGAGGTCATAGCCGTTGGCGTTCCGACGCTCGTTGAAGGCGCGTCCGTCAGGATTCTCGGTGGGCTGGACGATGAAGATAATGTTGTCCAGGACCTCGTCCACATCCAGGGACTTGTCGCCGATGGTGTATAGTTCGCTGGCGTCGTTGACGCCGGTGTTGTTCCGGATCCTGCCGTTCTCATCTGCGGTGAATTTCTGGGAACCCAGACCGGTAATGCCCAGATCCACCACATCCTCGGCAAAGAGTTCGTGGATGTCCACGGACTCGTCCAGGAAGCCGGTCAGGGTCCGGTAGTCAATGGTGTCCTGAGTGGCCAGGGCATAGAGGAAGCTCAACTGTCCGTCCACACCGGGGCACTCGTCAGTATGCACGTTGTTGATCATGAAGGGGACGCGGTACTCGAGGGTGCCGTCCTTGATCTTTGCCTGCAGGGAGGCGGGATCGGTCTCGGCGATCTCATTCATCGCCTGGAAAGCGTCCACGGAATCCTTGCTGTCGGAGAAGACGGCATAGTAAACGTCGCGGCCGCCCTCACTCTTGCCGTTTTCGACAACGGTCATGTACCGGCCGTTTGCCTCAGCGGCCTTCTGGATGGCTGCCAGCTTCTCGCGGGTGTCGTCATAGCGGGTATAGTCATCGTAGATGTTGACCATCAGGTCGGTGGTGGCCAGGGTGTCCTCACCGCTCTGGACGGAGAACTGGTACATACCGATGATGCTCATCCACGCAGTCCGGTTGGAGCTGGTGTTGATACCGTCGGACCTGCTGGTCTTGAAGAAGGCATGGTCAGCGGTAAACCTCAGGACAGCCGTCACCTTGTCGCCGGAGGCGATGACCTCGACGGGCTCGATGGTGAAGAGCTTCTCGCCGTCGGAGCCGTTGCTGCCCCAGGTCTGCCAGTTCTCCAGCTTGTCGCCGGTGTAGCAGTAGGGGAAGAGCTCCGGATCCTGCTCACTCTTCTCGCGGGTCAGGGACAGGCTGAGGGTCTTGGCCCACTCTTCAGGAGCAGTGGCGCCCAGATCGGCAGCATCCACGGTGAGAGCGGCGACAAACGCCTGGTCCTTCTCAGTCAGGCTCAGCAGACTGTCGTTCACGGCAAGACCGGCGCCATAGAAAACCGCCTTCGCATTGGCCAGGGCGAGAGTCTCGATCTTATCGATCTCAGCGAGATGGGGTGCAGCAAGCTCAGCGCTGGAGGAGAAGTACCGGGTGCAGGATGCAATGGCCTCGCGGTACCAGTCGCCCCAGGCCTTGAGGACCTCGACCTCCAGGGCGTAGGCGTCGTCCACACTGCTCTTGGTGGCATCGGCCCAAGCCTTGTGAGCTTCCGTATTCTCCTTGGCCTCGCTGGCAAAGCGGTCCGCCGCAGCATCCACTAGGATCTCCAGCATCTCGTTGGTATACTGGGTGGGGTTGGCGGCGAAATAGCCGGCGGACAGAGAGGTGATGCCCACGCTCTCCAGTTCGTCCGCGCTGGCCATGTACAGGGTATCGACGGTGGTGTGATAGACGTAGTCGGTGAAGTGCCAGGTCAGCACCGCGGGCACGCCCCGCTCCAGGAAGCGGCTGTGGTCGCTGCCGCCCTCATAGGGGCACACGTCAACCTGGAAGTCATAGCCCAGGGTATCCGCCACGACCGTGCGGGTGGACTGGGCGGAGGCCATATAGAGGTCGTTGATAAAGATGCCGCCCAAGTCATAGTCACCGGGATCGCCGGCGCCCCAAAGGGTATGGGAGTCGGGCAGGCGGACGAAATTGCCGTCCTCGTCGCTGCGGGTAGGGTTGTAATAGAGAGGATCCTCGGGGATATTGTCCAGGGTGTAGTTATAGTAGGCGGAGGGATCAGGGGCCTTCTCGATACGCATGGGGCCGCCGGTTTTGGCCGGGTCCTCGCCCACCATGTCCAGATCGATACAGCAGATGATATCATCCACTTCGTCAGGATGGGCATTCAGGTATAGGCGGGAGAAGGACATCTCGTCGCCCCACATGAAGACGATGGTGCGCTCGGGACGGGCGATCTTGCCGTCATCGATGAGCTGCTTCATCTTGACGGCCAGCTCCAGGTTCAGGGCCACGCCGGTGGCGTTGTCGTCGCAGCCGGGCTCCTGGACGTGGGCAGCCAGGACCACGCGCTCATGCCGGAGATCGGGGTTGGAGCCCTTGATCTCGGCAATGGCGGTGAGCTGGCCCTGCGCGCCCTCATGGTCGCCGCTCATCTCGTACATTTCACCCACAGTGGCCACGTTCATCTCAACAGTATAGCCCTTGTCCATCAGGGTGCGGAGGGCGTTATACTGGTCGGGAGAGATGTTCCACTCCACGATGGGCTTGCCGGCATCCATGGCCTTCTTGTTGGCGTCTGCACCCCGCCCGCCAGCGAACCGGGCGGAGTCGGTGTACCACTCATTTTTGCCGTCATACCACTCGTCGTACCAGTCCGCGGCAGCCCCCTCAGGACCGTACCAATCTTCAGACTCGATGGGGTTGCTGAAGTTGGACAGGGCGGCGGTGGTCATCACGGAGACAGCGCCGACTTTCTGGGCGAAATCAAAGTTTGTGCGGTTGGAAGAGTCACACAGCAGGATTTTACCAGCCAACTCAGAAGTGTCGCCCGTATACTTGCTCACGTTACCGACGTAAACCACTTCGCCGGTTTTTCCAGCGACCAAGTTACGGACATCGCCAGGATTTTCACGGATAGCTTCCAGCTCATTTTCCGTAACGTTGAAGCCGGCATTGGTGGCCAGATGGGCCCGCTCATTCAGGTGGGCCTCGGGGCCGCGGGGATCGCCGGGATCCTCACCATAGGGGAAGACATTGACCCGAGTACCGCCGCTGTCCTTCTCATTGATCCAGCCGGACATCTTCTTTACAAAGTCGTCAGTATCGCCCGGCGTGGCGCCAAGAGAATAGACGTCGTTGTAGTGCGCCTGATAGATCTCGCTGGTGGGGTCAAAGGCATAGGACTCCACGTTCACCACGTCCCGCAGGGCATAGAGGGGATCGGTGTCGTCCAACTCCTGGCCGCCCTTGGTGATGGAGGTGATCTCCATGCGGGCGTACTCAGGGGCCCACACCAGGGAGGTGGAATCGTCGTGCTGGACCCAGAAATAGTCGCCGCCATAGTCGTGGGTCCAGTCGTTTTCCACCGTCCGGTTGCCGTCTTTGTCGACGGTGACCGTGGAGTCGCCCTTATCGACATAGCCGGCGTCGACCATGGTCTGGCCAACAAAATCATTGATCACATAGTTCTGCCAGGGGCCGCCGGTGGTCCGCCAGCCCAGGAAAACAGTGCCGAGATAGTCAAAGGCGGATTCTCCGTCCACACCGTCCGCGCCACTGAGGAGTTCCACAATGGCGTCCAAATCGTCTGGGTAGTCAGAGATGGGGTCCGCTGCCGCTGCGGGGATGACCAACATGGACAGGAGCATGGAAAGCGTCAGGAGCATGGAAAGGACTTTGTTAAGCCGTTTCTTGCGTTGCTTCACTTTTTAGTTCCTCCTTCTATTGGACTTCGGATTCCTGCAGGGATTGGCAAATGGGAATTGGTTATGCTGCAGATGGCCTCGACCAGCGGAAAGAAAATATCCATCCTCCTTCCTGAAGATTCCAGTGTCCGGAGACTAGTCTCCGGACATGAAAGGGCATGCCCTTTCATAAATACCACTGCTCAAGGTTCCTTAAAAACCGTATATCGGAGTCTCTGCAACATTGCAATATATACAATAAAATTTTGCTATATGCACAATAAAATGTGAATATAGCTCAACGTGTAAAAGAAATTCATTCGGATTGGGAAAAATGGAATGGAATGGTAGCACCATCTAAAGTGCAAATTTTAAGCGGAAAACATAATTTGGGTGGGAGGTAATCCACGCATAAATGAAGGAAATCATGCAAATGAGAGAGGGAGAGGTAAGCGAAACTCTCCCATAACGACCTTGTGCAGGGGAGTCAAAAATATTTGCAACCAGGCCTGTCCAGCGCGCAAACGCCCCCGGCACAGAACCTGCTTTCCGTGCCGGGGGCGTTTGCAGAGAGGTGCCTACCAGCGGTAAGCGCCGTCGAACTCCGGGTGAAGAGGGGCGCTGAAAAAGGTCGCGCAGGCTTGGGAGAGATATGCCGGGTCCCGGCTGCCGGCAGTCTCCACAGCGGAGTGCATGGCAAGCTGGGCCATTCCGATGTCCACCATGGGGATGCTCACAGCATGGCTGAGGAGATTTCCCAGCGTACTGCCGCCCGGCTCGTCCGCACGATTGGCAAAGATCTGTACCGGTATACCGGCACGCCGGCAGATGGAACGGAAAAGCCCCCAAGTCAGGCCAGTGGTGGTATATTTCTGACTGGCGTTGAGCTTGATGACCACACCGCCGTTGAGGTAAGGCCGGTTCTCCGGATCGGCCTTTTCGGTAAAGTTGGGATGGACGGCATGGCCGTTGTCGGCACTGAGCAGCAGGCTGCTGGCCAGGGCCTGACGCTGCGCCTGCGCGCCCATGCCCAGGATTTCGGCCGTCCGGGCAAGTACGTCGGGAAGGAAACTGCCCAGAGCCCCCTGCCGGGTACCGCTGCCCACCTCTTCATTGTCGAAGAGGCAGTAGACCTGACCAAGACGGGGGGAGGGAGAGGCGGTAAGAAGCCCTTCCAGGGTGGCATATGCACAGCCGAGATCATCGATGCGGGGCGCCTGAAAGAATTCTCCCTCGGGTCCGATGCAAACGGGCTTCTGACGGGGACAGAGGACCAGATCGGTGGCCAGGATATCGCTGTCCTCCACACCGAGGGCCTCGGCCAGCAGGTGGGTAAGGGATGGGGCCCCCTCCGCACCGTACAGAGGCTGCATGTCCCGCTGAAGGTTGTAGTCGTGGCCTTTGTTCACATCCCGCTGCTGATGGATGGCGAGGCTGGGAATGGTCAGCAGGTCACGGTCCAGATGGACCAGGCGCCCCTCTACGCCGGCGGGCGTCTCCACCACGGCGCGCCCGGCCACGGTGAGCGGGCGGTCCAGCCAAGAGGCGCAGTTCATGCCGCCGTAGCCCTCCACCTCCAGACGAATGTAACCTTTGTCTCCGGACATAGAGTCACTTTTGACACGGAAGGTGGGGGAGTCGCTGTGGGCGGCAGTCATGCGCCAGCCGGTCAGGGCGGCGGTCGGGAGACGGAAGGCGATGAGACTGCTCTGATTCCGGGTGACGTAATAGGCGCCGCCCTCCTCCAGCCGCCACTCGCGGGACTCCTCCAGTCGGACAAATCCGGCCTCTTCCAACAGCGCGGCGGCGCTACGGACCGCGTGAAAAGGGCTGGGGCTTTTTTCAATATAGGCCATAAGGCGCGCCAATGTATCCATGATAAAACCTCCTGAAAATCAGCGTTGTGAATATTCCTATTATAGTGCCTCCGGGTAGAGACCGCAAGCCGGGAGAAGCTGCCGGTGTAAACCGGAACTGCGCCTGTTCCAAGTCTGCTGCCGTTGATGAGTTCACACGTCTGCGCTTCCTGGCCGCTTACCCGGAGCAGTCCACTTTTCCAAAGGAAGAAACAGGCGGCGGGAAAGGCAGTAAGAGGCAGGCGCTGAAAATCAGCGCCTGCCTCTCACGATTCTAAAAGGATCAAATTTCGGGTCCGCTCAATTGCGTCAGAAAAAGTAAGGGCATGGTAACCGTGTACGCTGGTGTGGATCACCGGCGGAAACGCCTCGTGCCACCTGGAGGGAATACTGTGCCTTCCGTGGGACAGACCGAAGAGAGAACCAACAGTGGCGCCATTGCAGTCTGTGTCAAAACCGCTTAATACTGCGGCTGTAACGGCCGCGTCGTAGTCATCATGCCAAAGAACGCAGGCAGTCACCAGCATGGCATTGGGGATGGTGAGGCACCAGTCAAATTGCAGGGTTTCGTCGTAACGGGCATGGATTCCGTCTACCACGCTTTGGAAGGAAACACCGGAGACATAGGAGGCGCAGACCTCTGAAATGGCTTCGGATAAGCGCGAACGAGGCGGAATCTGCTCCAAGGCATTTTGCACCCGCTGGAGCATAGTCAGACCCTCCACATAACACAAACTGAGCCAAGCAGCAATGAACATTTCCCCATAGACGCCGTTTTTGGTATGGGAGACCACCCCGTCCCGATAGGCCATGGCCGCGGCTGCCGCTGGATTGCCTGGAGCAATATAGCCGAAGAAGTCCGCACGGATTTGTGCACCGATCCACTCCCGGTACGGATTGCGGCGGCGGCCCGTTTGCGGCGGCAGGATCCCGGTCATCAGATTGCGGATGGCGACCCGTTCTGCAGTGCAGGCGTGGAAAGCCGGAATTCCCAGCAGCCACGTTTCGGCCACATCGGCAGAGGTAAAATTGTGACCATAACGCTCCAAAAGCTTGAGCGCCAGCACGGTGTAGTTCAGATCGTCGTCGTTGGGATAAGCGTCCAGGCATTCCCGCCAGCAGACCCTCGTCCGGTCGTAAGGCGTGGTGGGATCCTCTTCATGAATATCAAACTGAGCACGCAGGGCGGGATCCTGCGTGGAGTGGAGATACTCCGTAATTGGATACTGACCGCTGGCCTTCAGATAACCTGTGATCTTTGATCTGGGCCAGCCTTCAACGGGAATACCCAAGACACAGCCGACCGTTCGGCCATACCAGGCGCCGGCGATGCGGTCGGTGAAATGGTCGGCATCCACCGGCCAGATCTTATGGGCAGTCGGGCGCAGGGTCGATTGGATACTCTCGTAGTCCTCCGGCTCCTCATATGGAAAGTCGGAACGGACTGGGGCGACCTCCAGACGGGCCAGAAGACTGCGGGCCTCCTCCTCCCGCAGGGAGCCGTCGGAAAGCGTCTGTATCCGCCGTATCTCCTCGAGCAGGGGTTCCACCTGAAGGCCCTCCTGGAGGCACTGCCGATATTCGTCCTCCAGCAGATCGGAATAAGCAGTCCATCTCATTTTATCGCGCAGCATAACAACACTCCTTTTATTCCTTGGCGCCTGTCGAGGTAAGGCCGGCGGTAAAAAACTTTTGCAGGGGCAGTATAATAGCCACCGGCACCAGAAAAGCGATAAGAGACCCGGCAAAGATCTGATTCCAATTCTGTGTGTATTGGGTGCTGAAATTACTCAAGGCAATCTGCACGGTGTACATGTCCTGAGATCTCGTCACCAAAATGGGCCAAAGGAAAGATTCCCACTGGTTCACAAAGAGCACCAGCCCCGCACTGATGCATACCGCCTTGGAGTTGGGCAGGACAATAGAAAAGAAAGTGCGGAATAGTCCCATGCCGTCAATGCGGGCCGCCTCAATGAGGTAGTCGGGAAAGCTCATGAAATACTGCCGGAACAAGAAGATGATCATGCCGTTAGGAATGCAGGGTACAATCAGCGCCAAGTAAGTATCAATCCACTTTAAGTCGATCATCATGGCATAGAGGTTGATGGAGATCAACTCGAAGGGCACCATATAAGACAGCAGCACCAGCAGGAACAGCGGTTTTTTTCCGGGGAATGTAAATTTAGCAAAAGCATACCCCGCCATGCCGTTAAACAGAATACCCACGGCCACTGTGACAAGGGCGATCAGCAGTGAATTCAGCAGGGCCTTGCCAAAGCCGTGTTCCACAAAAATGGTCTGATATGCCTCCAGGGTGAAATGCTCTGGAATAAATGTTTTCCAGGAGAGCGGACTGACGTAGCGGTAAATGTCCTCCATGGGACGGAAGGAGGAGGTGAACGCAAAGATTAACGGCAGGAACACAAAAAGCAGCAGGACCATATGCAGCGTATAGAGCGGGAGCTTCCTGCTGGGATTGATGCGGTTCATTGTCGCTTCACTCCCTTTCCCGCAGGAGATAACTCTCAATGCCGATGATGACCACCAGCAGGAGAAGCAGAATTACAATCATAGCGGACGCCTGATTGATATTGGAGTATTTGTATGCGGTGCGGTAGATGCGGTACATTAAAAAATCAGTGGAACCTTCCGGACCGCCGCCCGTCAGTACATAGGCTGGAACAAACAGAATAAAATTGGAGATGGTGTCGGAAATAATGACAAATTTAAAAGTCCGCTTCATTTGCGGCAGAGTGACGTAGCGCAGCGTTTTCCAGTAGCCGGCGCCGTCGATAGAGGCGGCCTCGTATAGCTGTGAAGGGATCTCTTCCAGCCCAGTGATAAAGAACAGAGCCCAATAGCCCAACCCTTTCCAGGTGGCAATGACCATGACCCAGGCCAGGGCCTGCTTGCTGTTGTTCAGAAAGGTCTGATTTGAAATGCCGAACAAGTTCAGAATGGAATTCATAAGACCCTGCTCCGGGCTCAGGAATACGCCCCAAAGGGTGCAGGCGATGGTAAAGGACACCGTGATGGGAATAATATGGACCGTACGAAAGACTCTCTGACCTCTAAGCTTAACCATGAGCAACAATGCCAGCCCAAAAGAGAGAACCACTTGGATGGGATTGACGATCACATTAAAAACCAGGGTGACCTTCAGGGAATTTTGAAAAGATGCGTCCTTTAAAACCGTGATATAATTGCCCAGGCCGGCAAACAGCGTGGTCTTGTTGACAAAGGAATAGGAAAACAGGCTGTCATAAACACCCAGCAGGATGGGATAGATTTTAAATATGACAAGCAGTGCCATAGCGGGAATAAGAAAAGCCGCAACGACAGGATAGTGCCTTTTCATGACATCGTCCACCTTTTAGGAATTGGGACAAGAGGGTACGCAACCCCCTTGCCCCAACTTGCTGGTTTGATTACTGCTGATACTTGGCGATCAAGCTGTCGATTTCCTCTACGGCCGCGTCCAGAGCAGCTTGGGGATCAGAGCCGTTCTTGATATCGCTATAAGTCTCCTGCATCACCGACTGCCACTCTTCGTACCCCACCATTTGGGGCCGTGCCATAGCGGTATTCATGGCCTCATAGACGTTGAGCGCAGCCACGGTGCCTTCATTGGCGGAATCCTGCTTGATAGAGTCCAGCACGCTGATGTTACAGGGCAGATTCTGCATGATGGAGTAGGTCTTCTGACAAGTCTCGTCGTCAGTGGTGAGCCATTCCACGAATTTGGAGGCAATCTCCTTGTTCTCAGAGTAGTTGGAGACGCCCATGTACCAACTGCCTGTAGGAGTCACGGCTTCGCCGCCGTCAAAATAGGGGTGCGGAGCCACGCCCCAGTTCATTCCGGCGCTGTCCATGGAAGAAATCTGCCAAGAGCCCCCAACGAACATGGCCACTTGGCCGGCGGTGAAATAACCGGTGGATTCAGAGCCGTCGATTTTGGGACTGATATTCCAGGTGTTGAAAGTGTCGTAATAAAATTGGCCGGCCTTTACCACGGCCTCAGCATTGGTGTAGCCTTCGGTGGAGGTCTGATCGTCGTTGACATACTGCGTAGCGCCCAGACTCTGAGAGAGGGGGAGCAACTGATACGGCGTATCGATTTGCTCAAAGGTGAGTCCGTAGATTTGACTGCCATTTTCATCCGTATAGGTGAGCTGCTGGGCCAGCGCTACGACTTCCTCCCAAGTCAACCGCTCCGAGGGATCAATGCTTGGATAAGACAGTCCCTTGGCATCAAACAGGTCTTTGTTATAGTACAGATTCACACAAGAGCTATACAGCGGCAGGGCCATTATCTCACCGTCCACCGTGCCGCCTGCGAGAGAGGCGGAAGTGATGCGTGAGGTGGAGTCTGCGGAGATATATTCGCTCATACTTCCAAGATAATTCTTGGCGGCATAGTTGGTGATCAGGGGGGCATCCGCCACCAGTACGTCGATAGAGGATTCTCCTGCGCCCAAGCGGACCTCAATGGTGTTGAAGATTTCAGCATAAGGCACCGATTCCACCTGGATGGAGATGCCATTTGCCTGTGCAAACTCCTGGAACACCGGCTCCAAGGGCTCCAGATCGGAGACGATAAGTACATTCAGAGTGGTGTCGGCGGTCGGAGCTGGATCACTGCCGGCAGGAGTGGGGGAAGCACCGGAGGTGCCCTGCGAGGAGCAGGCGGCCAGAGACGAGGCCAGGCCAAGAGCCAGTGCCAGAGACAAGAGTTTTTTCAGTTTCATCGTACAGTCCTCCTAATTCATTTTTATTGCAGCTGGACTCAAGTGACTTTGTATTGACAAATCCGGTCCATCAGCAAAGACATAAAGCGATCCGCGTCCACTTCAAGGCAGACCTTTACCTTTCCGGCTGGAGCCGGCTTTTCCAGATCCTCAGGCGGAGTCCAGGGAGTTCTGGGCAGGGAACAGATCGTATGTCCCGTGGGGTGGCGGTGATCATATTCAACCTCTACATTCATCTGTGGCCCCCGACAGAAGGTAGGATCAAAGGCCATAGCCACGCAAAGCGGATCATTCATGGCAGTATAGTCCCGCTTCCAGTACTGAAGCCAGATGCGAACCATTCGGGCCATGGCGCGGTTGAGTGCGCTCTCGCTCTCCTCCAGACGTCGGATATGAGGTTCACGCACCAAGACCTGCCGGGTGACGTCATAGCCGCACATCACGATGGGAGCTCCGCTTCGGAAAAGAAGAGCCGCAGATTCCGGGTCCCTGCTCACGTTGTGGTCGGAGTGCTCCAACTCAGCGGCGTTGCACCCCAGACGGGCACTGCCGCCCATAATGATAATCTGCTTGACATAATCTGCAATACGCGGTTCTCTGGCCAGCGCAATGGCAAAATTGGTGAAAGGCCCAATGCCGATGAGCGTGATCTCTTTCGGGTTTTTCATTACGGTATCGATGATGAAGTCTACAGCGTGGCGGCGGTCATAGGCAAGGTCCCGATCGGCTTCGGTAAGAAGCCCCTCGCCTTCATGGCCCAACCACCAAATTTCCCGGTTGCGCAGCAATACATCCCGAGAGCCTGCCATTACGGGAATATCCTCCCGGCCTAGCATGTGCAATACCTTTGTCACCATTTTGGCGCGCAGATCTACATCGCCATAAACTGTGGTAATACCCTCTACCTTTAATTCTGGCGAGATAGCAGCCAACGCCACTGCCATCACATCGTCTACATCCGTGCCAATATCGGTATCTAAAATAATGCGTTCCATACTTAACCCTCCGCCACGTAGGACATATCGTCCCGAGAGAACATCTGCCACAACGATTCCAAGTCCTCCAAAGTAGGCATGGAAGTCAAGGCACCTCTGCGGGTTACGCTGATAGAAGCGGCCAGATTGGCCCTGAGCACAGCTTTCTCCAAGGGCATTCCGGCACTCAGCGCGACGGCCAGTACGCCATTGAAGCAGTCTCCTGCGCCTGTTGTATCCACTGCGGACACTTTGCGGGCCGGGACCAGAAGCGCACCATTTTGGTTCACGATCAATGACCCTCGAGCGCCTAAAGTGACCACCACATTTCGGACGCCTTTATACAACAGGAGTTTTGCGCTCTGCTCAATTTCCTCTACGGTTCCGGCCGGACCTCCCGTCAGAACAGACAGCTCCGTTTCATTTGGAGTAATTACATCTAACAATGGAAAGAGATCCTCGGGAATGTCCTGACGGGCTGGGGCGGGATTCAGGATGACCAGCTTACCCAGTGTCTTGGCTTGGCGGATGGCGCTGCACACGCTCTCCAACGGAATCTCCAGTTGCAGAAGCACGCAGGCGGCTTTAGAAAAGAGTTCTGCATTTTCAGCCAGATACTCTGATGAGCAGGTAGAGTTGGCGCCGGGGACCACCACGATGCTGTTGCTTCCATCCGTACCGGTCAGGACAAAAGCCGTTCCAGTGGATTGTCCCGAATCTCTCTGAATATCCATTACCTGTACGCCCGCCTTTTCCAGCAGCTCAAGCATGCGCACGCCATATTTGTCTGTTCCAACACTGCCCAACATGGCGACCTGCCCTCCGGCGAGCCTGGCGGCATAAGCCTGATTCGCGCCCTTCCCACCCGGATTATTCCAGTATTCCTCTCCCAAAACGGTTTCACCTAAGGCTGGCAGGCGCTCCATCCGCACAACGACGTCCATATTCAGACTGCCAATCACCAATATTTGATTCATATCGCGATCCTTCACCTCGATCTTGTACTCTCGCGCTGGACTAGAGTGGTACTCATGCATTCGCTCTTAGCCCCCTCGGGATCCCCACCGATCAACGCCAGCAACTTCCGTGCGGCCCGATAGCCCATTTCATAGATAGGCTGTGCCACCGTTGTGAGGGTGGGGGTGAGGTCGGCGCTGAGCATGATATTATCAAACCCTAATACACTCACCTGCCCAGGTACAGGAATGTTCAGTTCACGGAGCGCTCTCAGTACGCCAATGGCAATGGTATCCGCACCGGCAAAAATGGCGTCCGTCTCGGGGTAGGCCTCTATGATGTGGCGGACCCTTTCATAGCCGGATGCGGTGCTGTAAGCACCATAAGTGATGTATTCTTTTTGAAAGGGGATCTCCGCCTCGCGAAGAGCCTGCCGGTATCCTTTCAGACGCTCTCCTGTGGTGTATACGCCCTTTGGCCCGCCCAGGAAAAGGATATTGCGGCACCCTGTATCAATGAGGTGAGTTACACCGGAATAAGCGGCCTCCTGGTTGTCAACATAGACGCCGGGTTTGTCTGTAAAATCCCTGGATTTTCGATCCAGCAGAACCATTGGGATTCCGCTTTGACAGACAGAGCGATAGAGGCTTCGATCTTCCAATTCTCCGCAAGTATTGACCAAAATACCGTCTACCCGTTTTTCCAAAAAGGCCCGTAAATACTGTTGCTCTTTGTGGATGTTGGAATCGGAATTACATAGAAACAGGGTATACCCGTTTTCCATTGCGCAGTCTTCCACGCCGCGCACCATCTGAGGGAAAAACATATTCTGTATATCTGGAATGATTAGGCCAATGGTTTTGGTGCGGGCCAATGTGATACTCCCGGCGACCCGATTGGGTATATATCCGACCTCTTCGATCAACTCCAGGATGCGTTGGCGGGTCTGTTCAGAAACACCTTGCGGGTTATGATTGATGACGCGGGAGACCGTTCCCTTGGAAACGCCCGCCATGCGGGCAATGTCGTTGATCGTCACGGCACGACTCTCTCCTTTCGTAAGAGATAAACCGGTTTAGTAACTATAAAAAGTATAGCTCTTTCCACAAAATATGTCAACGATCATCCGGCGGCTTTGCACATTTTTGTCACACCTGCTAGTAAACTAAACTAAACTTTAAGAAAAAGCACCAAAGCATCCGTTTGCGCTAAAGTGATTAGAAATTAGAATGAGCGGGCTTTGCCGATGATAGAGTATGAAAATATAGGAAAAGCGACAGCGCCGCCGGCATGATTGCATGCCGGCGGCGCTGTCGTTGAGGGCGGGTGCCGTTGGGAAAGACGGCGGAGAGCACTATACGTCTCTGCGCGTCCCGTCGGTACCGATGATGACGACTTGCCAGGGGATCAGTTTGCCGCAGTTCTCCAGGGCCCGGCGGACAGCCTGTTCGATCCCGCCGCAACAGGGGACTTCCATGCGGACCACAGTTACGCTCCTGATCGTATTCTCCCGCAAAATGGCAGTAAGCTTTTCGGCGTAGTCGCCCTCATCCAGTTTGGGGCAGCCGATGAGGGTGATGCGGTCCCGAATAAAGTCCTGATGAAAGTTTCCATAGGCATAAGCGGTACAGTCGGCGGCGACGAGCAGCTTGGCGCCGTCAAAATAAGGGGCGTTTACCGGTACCAGTTTGATCTGTACAGGCCACTGAGAGAGCTCGCTGTCCACTGTGGCGGTATCCCGCGCGGCGGGAGCGGGGACGCGCGGGATACGCTTGGACTGGGTGCCGGGGCAGCCGCAGGGGAGCGGAGCGCCGATGGCCTTGGCCTGCTGGGCGGCACGGACCGCCTCGGCATCATAGGCGGGGGCCTCCCGCACCTCAAAGCTGATGGCACCCACCGGGCAGGCGGGGAGGCAATCGCCCAGGCCGTCGCAATAGTCCTCACGCAAAAGGCGGGCCCTCCCGTCCACCATGCCGATGGCGCCCTCATGACAGGCGGCGGCGCAGAGACCGCAGCCGTTACAGCGTTCAACGTCGATTTTGATGATTTTTCGCTCCATGTTCTATTCCATCCTTTCAGAAGTGGGTTCTGATACCCGTACAATCATTTCCTGGCCTGATTATCCCACATGGGAAGAGCGCTGTCTGTTGGTTTGCCAACAGAATAAGAAAAATGAAACAAAAATGGAGTGGAGAGACGGGGGCACCCTTTCGCTTATGATCCAAATCCGTGGCTGTCATACATAAGCTCGAAACGACTTTTATCCACCTTTAGCAGGCCTTCTTTTTGCATTTTGCTCAGCTCGTTGGACAGCGCGCTCCGGTCCACATTGAGGTAGTCGGCCAACTGCTGGCGGTTAAAGGGGATGGTGAAGCTGTGGCTTCCGCTGCGGATGGCCTGGTAGGACAGATAGGAAGACAGCCGCCCTCGGATGGATTTGGAGGCGGTGTGAAAAATTTTTCGGGATAGGTTTAAGTTTTTTTGAGCCGATATGGACAGCAGATTTCGGATCAGTCTGTTGTGGTGGGTGCAGGCGTGAGAGCAGACCTGGAGCACGCGGTCCATGTTCAGGAAAAGCACATCCACCGGTTCGGCGGCCACCACGTTGACCATCAGGGGTTCGCCGGAAGTGCAGGCATAGGTCTCGGCGAAGATCTGCCCCGGCCCAACGCTGTCCAGAACGGTGGTATTGCCCCACAGGTCGTTGTTTTCGATCAGGACGCTGCCGGTCAGCACCATGCCCAAGGCCGTGACGATATCTCCAGTGCGGCAGATCATTTCGCCTTTGGAAAAATGCCGCTGCTCCGCACCAAGGCAGGACAGCATCTTCTCTGTCTCCTGGGGGGTGGTGCCGCGGAAAAGGGCTGTTTTCGATAAGCTGATAAAATCCATATACGTTACCTCTTGCGTTGTTATACAAACATACTTGTTGCTCTGACTATATTATACTGTGTCCAGAAAGTCAAGAAACACACAATTCTTTAGAAAACCGATACATGGATGAAACCGGGAGGAATTATTGTGGAAAATAAGATGTTTTGCTATCAATGTCAAGAAACCGCCGGCTGCACGGGCTGTACGCAGTCGGGCGTCTGCGGTAAAAAACCGGATGTAGCTGCCATGCAGGATCTGCTGGTCTATGTGACAAAGGGGATCTCCGCTGTGGCGGTCCAGCTTCGGGCCGAGGGGAAGGAGGTGGCTCCGGCGGTAAACCATCTGGTCACGCTGAACCTGTTTACCACCATTACTAATGCCAATTTTGACAAGGAGGCCATCGTTACCCGCATTCACGCCACATTGGAGGTCAAACAGGAGCTGCTTTCCCAGGTGGAGCACGCCGATGGGCTGCCGGAGGCCGCTCGCTGGACCGCCTCCGAGCCCATGTTTGCGGCCAAAGCCGCCCAAGTGGGGGTGCTGTCCACCGGGGATGAGGACATCCGTTCCCTGCGGGAGCTCATCACCTATGGTCTCAAGGGCCTATCTGCCTACTCCAAACATGCCAACGCCCTGCTGCAGGAGGACACTGAAGTGGACGACTTCCTCCAACGGGCCTTGGCCGCCACTTTGGATGACGCTCTGACGACAGAGGACCTGGTGGCGTTGGCCCTGGAGACGGGCAAATACGGCGTCAGCGGTATGGCTCTGCTGGACAAGGCCAACACGGGGGCCTACGGCAATCCCGAAATCACAAAAGTGAACATTGGCGTGGGCACACGACCCGGCATCCTGGTCTCCGGCCATGACCTGCGGGACCTGGAGATGCTGCTTGAGCAGACACAGGGAACCGGCGTGGACGTCTACACCCACTCCGAGATGCTTCCCGCCCACTACTATCCGGCATTTAAACAGTACCCCAACTTTGTGGGCAACTACGGCAACGCCTGGTGGAAACAGAAAGAGGAATTTGAGACCTTCAACGGGCCCATCCTGATGACCACCAACTGTATCGTACCGCCCAAGGACAGCTACAAAGAGCGGCTGTACACCACCGGCGCGGCCGGATATCCCGGCTGCAAGCATATCGCCGGCGGGGTCGGCACGGAGAAGGATTTTTCCGCCCTCATCGCCCATGCCAAACGCTGTGCGCCCCCGGCAGAGATCGAGCGGGGCGAGATCACCGGCGGTTTTGCCCACGCCCAGGTGCTGGCCTTGGCGGATCAGATCGTGAGCGCAGTCCAAAGCGGTGCGATCAAAAAATTTGTGGTGATGGCCGGCTGTGATGGCCGGGCCAAGAGCCGCGATTACTACACGGAATTTGCGAAGGCCCTGCCCAGGGACGCCGTGATTCTCACCGCCGGCTGTGCCAAATACAAGTATAACAAGCTGGACCTGGGCGATATCGGCGGCATTCCCCGGGTGCTGGACGCCGGCCAGTGCAACGACTCCTATTCCCTGGCGGTCATCGCCATGAAGCTCAAAGAGGTCTTTGGCCTGGCGGACATCAACGAGCTGCCCATCATCTACAACATTGCCTGGTATGAACAGAAGGCGGTGATCGTCCTGCTGGCCCTGCTGTATCTGGGGGTGAAGAATATTCACCTGGGCCCCACGCTTCCCGCTTTCCTCAGCCCCAACGTGGCCAAAGTCCTGGTGGAGAACTTCGGTATTGCCGGCATCGGCTCCGTGGAGGATGATCTGGAGCTCTTTTTCGGTAAGGCGTAAGGAGAGACGTCCACACAAAGGAGGCAGACAAGCGGGAAATTCACGGGCGGGCTCTGTTTTTCCATTGCCTGCACCTGGACAGCATCTGTGTTATAGCGCGCCCGGAAATCGGGTGCGAAATGAGAGAAACGGCGAGCGGATGAGTCCGCTCGCCGTTTCTCAATTATTCCAATGATTCGGATGGGAACTCGTACCACTTGATCTCGTTGGCGCCCAAGTCCAGCGTGAAGCTGGAGCCGTCGCCCCGGTAGACCGTGGTGGACTGCGGCTCGTAGGTATTGTTCACCACGCAGTATTTGCCGCTTTTCACATAGGCATGGACCTCCACATTACAGTTGGAGGAGAACCACCTGTGGAGGCGATCCTCGCTGTGGGAGGCCCAGAGGATGGAGCGGTAGAGGACGCGGCTGTTTTCAAAGGAATAGGGGAGACCGCTGAGATAGACGCACCGGCCCGCACCGAAGCTGTGGACGGCCATCTGGACCTCTTTTTCCCGCTGGACCAGGATCTCGGTGCCTTCCAGGGCGTAAATACTCTTTTTGCCCTCTCCAAAATCCACCGGATGGGTACAGTCGGCGAGGATAAAGTGATCGGGGTGCTCCTCCCAGTTGTACTTGTCGTACCCCAGGGTAAAGCCGGTCTCCTTCTCCACGCCCAGAGCGGTGGCAAGCTGGAGATAGTGGCCCTGGTACTGGTGGCCGGAGGGCTCGCCCACGCCGATGAAGCCGCCGCCGTTCCAAATGAAGCGCCGGACAGCCGCGGCGACGGCCGGGTCCTCCCAGACAGCGCCACCGGTGTGGGCGGTGTCCCCGTCCCCCACATTGAGGAGGACGCTGGCGCCCTCCAGCGCATGGGGATCGTTCCTGAGGTCGTCAAAGCTGAGGAATACCACATCAAATGGGGCGCCGGACAGCGCCTCGATGACGCCGGCATAGCTGTAGTTCTGCTTTTGATAGAGCGCGTGATGAACCATATGGCAGCCCCAGGAACGCATTTTTCCCCAGCAGTTGAGGACGGCCACTCTACCCACGCAGTAGGGCGTGGCACCGCGGATGTTGGCGTACAGCTCCCGGAATTCGTTGCATACGCGCTCCACATAGTCGATGAAGTCAGGGAACCGACAGGCCAGCTTCAGATAACCGCCATAGCCGATGCGGTCGATGGGACTGCGCAGGATGGCCCGCCGGGCGGTCACCCAGTTCTCCTTGGCCTCCCGCACGGGGTCGCCCCCCTCATGAAAGGTATCGGGGAAAAAGTAGGGGAGAAAACGGCCCTCGGTATATGCTACGCCGGGGATATCGGAGATGAGCCGCAGGGTGGAGCCGTTGCCGACGCTGCCCACTACCGCGTCCAGGCCAATGGTCTGAAATTCGGGGAGGAACGGCTCGGTGCCGATCCAGTGATCGCCCAGGAACATCATAGCTTCCTTGCCCTTTTCATGGGTGATATCCACCATCTCGCGGGCCAGCTTGGCCACCTCCCGGCGCTGAAAGGCCTGAAAGTCCAGAAATTCCCTGGAGGGGACCCGGTACTGGTTGTTGTAGTACCCCTGATCGATGATGTACTCGGGGCGGAAGGGGTAGCCGACCTCGCGCTCGAACCGCTCCAAGATGTAAGGGGAAACGGAGGCGGAGTAGCCGTACCAGTCCACATATTTTTCCCGCCTGAGCTCATCGAAGACCAGTGTGAACTGGTGGAAGAAGGTGGTATAGCGGATCACATCCACATAGGGGTGGTCGTCGATGAATTTCCGGAGCCGCTCCATGGTATATGCGTGGGTCTTGGGCTGGCGGACGTCAAAGGTGATCTGGTGCTCGAAATCCGTCCAGCCATTGGTGACGGCGTTGTACATGTGGACGGGGTCCCAGATGAGGTAGGCCAGAAAGCTCACCGTATACTCATGGAACGCAGCCGGGCGGTCCAGTACCACCTGTGCCGCAGCCGCATCATAACGCCAGTCGGCGGGGGGCACCACCGTTCCGGCGGTGCGGTCCACCACCTCCCACCAGCGCTTGATATCGTCCCGGGTATTGGGTTCCATGAGCTCAGGGCTCACGCCCTGCATCAGGGGAATGGAGAGGGCGCCTTCCCCGGCGGTGTGAAAGCCGGTCATGATATAGCACTGCTGTACCTCGTCGGGGTTCTCCTCTGCCCATGCATTATCCTTCCTGGTGGTGTAGTAGGTGGAGTAGACCTTGGCGTCCACCCCCTTGAGAGCGTCGGGGTAATCGGTGCCGTCGCAGTCCCGGATGGCGTCGGCGCCCCAGCGCTTCAACAGCTCCAATGTTTCCGGGACCACATCCACATCCGTGGGGATTGTGACACGGCCCCTGCGGGCTTGCTCACTCATGGCTCTCTCTCCTAAGGCTCAGATTTTGGGTTCTTCGGCTCTTCAAAGGGTTTGTTGTAGAGGCACAGCGCGGCCAGCAGCAGGAGTATGCCCAGGAGCATCAGCCCCAACCCGGACAGTTTTCCAGTCATGCGCCACCCGTACAGCAGCAGTGCGAGACCCGCCCCAAAAAACAGGGCGATGAGGACCACGCGTAGTGTTTTATGTTCCTTCCAGTATTTCATGCACACACCTTACCCTTTCAGACCGCCCACGGTCATACCCTGGGTCAGTTTCTTCTGGACGCAGATATAAAGAATGAGGGTGGGTAGCATCACCAGCACCAGTCCAGCGTAGAGAATACCGTATTCGGCCTTGGACTGCTGGGCCTGCATCAGATTCAGCAGCCCCACCGGGAGAGTGCGGGGCCCTTTGGCGGAGCTCATAAGGGTCATGGAGATGATGTACTCATTCCAGAAAGAGAGAAAATTAAAGAGGATGATGGTGATGATGGAGGGCTGCGCCATGGGAAAGATGATTTTGATCATGGTTTTGCCGTAGCCCGCGCCGTCGATATACGCGGCCTCCTCAAAATCGTGGGGCAGAGTGGCAAAATAACCTGAGAGGAGGTAGATGGTAAAGGGAAGGGCTGTGGAGGCGTATACCACCGCCAGAACAAAGAGGTTGTTGAGCAGAAAGCCGCTGCCGAGAACGCCCTTCAGAAAGCTGTCGCCGTCCCGGAGCATCAGGAAGATGGGGACCACGATGTAGTTGACATTGATGAAGAGACCGGCCATAAAGCAGGTGTTGAGGAAACGGCGCCCCTTAAAGTGGAAACGGGAGAGGCAGTAGGCTGCCGGGAGAGCCACCACCAGCAGCAGGAGAAGGGCCAGGGCGGTGACGATGACCGAATTGAGCATGTAATCGCCCATATTGGCCGCGTTCCAGGCATCTACGAAATTCTGCCAGTAGAAGCTGGCGGGCAGGGTCCACGGGTTGCCGTAAAACTCGCTGTTCTGTTTGATGGAGGCGAGAAAGACCCAGGCCACCGGGACGAGGATGCACACCGCCAGGGCGATGAGGACCACATAGATAAAGATTTGATAGAGCCGGTCGCCGGTCCCGTGTTTTTTCACTTCCTGATCCATATCCGCACCCCCTTAGAATTCCAGAGGCTCCCGCTTGGTGACCTTGTTCACCAGGGCGGAGAGCAGGAAGGAGAAGAGGAAGATGACTACGCCGATGGCCATGGAGTAGCCGTAGAGTCCGGCATCCTTCTGGCCGTACATATAGGAGAGGGCTACCTCGGAGGCGCCGTTGGGGCCGCCGCTGGTCATGGCCTTGACGAAGAGGAAGGCCATATTAATGGTGGAGATGATGAAGAAGGTGAGGGTGGTGCGGATGTTGGTCCAGATGAGGGGAATGGTGATTTGGAAAAACTGCGTCACCCGCCCGGCCCCGTCCAGGCCCGCGCTCTCATAGAGGCTCTGGGGCACACTGGACATAGAGGCCATATACATGACCATGTAATAGCCGACGGCCTGCCACACCATGGCGATGATAATACTCACCATGACCAGGGGCTCGTCCTTCCAGAGGACCATGACGGTCTTGCCGGAGAGCATGGACAGGATGCTGTTGAGCATGCCGTTTTCCGGCTTGTAGATGGCGGAGAAGATACCGGAGATGACCACCACAGAGAGGATGTTGGGGATGTAAAAGACCACGCGGAAGAAATTTTGCCCTCTGATCTTCTCCCGGGTCAGGATGCCGGCAAACACCAGCGCGAGAGCAAAGGTGATGACGGTGACGACCACGATGAGGAGGATGGTGTTCTGCATGGAGCGGATGAATTGACTGTCGCGGAAAAGCATCTGGAAATTTTTAAGGCCCACAAAGGTCTCGGTGGGCGAGTAAGCGCCGCGCTCAAAGAGGGACATGCGGAATACGTTCAGAGTGGGAAGAATCATAAAAATAAAGAACAGGATCGCCGCGGGGGCGACACACAGCGCGATGAACCGGCTGCGTCCCCTGTGTTTCTCCATATGCTCAGCTCCTTTCAAGCTCTGCTGCGGCACGTACGGGCGGAGCGCATAAACCGGCTCCCGACCGCAGAAATACGGCTGCGGGGGAGCAGATTTATCCGCTCCGTACGGTTTTGGGAAAAAGGGACGGTGAGTAGGTCGCGCTACTCACCGTCCCTCAAGCCTGCTCTGTGGAAGGAGGGGGCGACCTCGGAGGGGATCAGCTCTGCAGATTGACCCGCATCTGCTCGCTGGCCGACTTTACGGAGGCGATCCAGTCGTCCTCGGTCATGGAGCCGCTCACCAGGGAGTTCACGGGATCAAAGAACACGCCGCGCACCTCGATGCCGGGGATGGGGGTGAAGGTGGCGAAGTTGCCCATGGCGGCTTTGGCGCCGTTGTCATAGATGGAGTAGAAGAGCTGATTGTCGCCCTCCAGCTTGTCGGCGATGTTCAGCACGGGCTGGATGGCGCCGGCCTTGGCAAAGATTTCACAGGCGCTGTCGCTGTACAGGAAAGCGATGAACTCCTTGGCGGCGTCGGGATGCTCTGCGCCGGCGGGGATCCAGGCCTGCTCGAACCAGGTGTAGCTGTAACTGTCGCCGCCCTCTTCAACGGCGGGCAGGGCGGTCATGCCCCACTGGAAGCCGTCAGCCCTGGGAGCGTCGGCCATCTCGCCTACGATCCAGGTGCCGTTGGGCATGAACAGGGCCTTGTTGTCCAGCACCAGCTGCTGGTTCTGGGTGAAGTCCTGGTCATTGGCCTGGGCGGGGGTGACGGGGTTGGTGTAGGTCGCAAGCTTGGCCACGATATCAAAACAGGTCTTGGCCTCCGGGGTGTCCCAAATACCCTCGGTATAGTGGGTGGCCTGGTCAAAGAACTCGGGGCCGCCGGCGGAATACATCAAAGCGTAGAAGAAGGCGTCGAAATAGCCTGTGGTGGGATAGGTGAAGAGGGCGATATCTTCGGCGGCGGCCTTGTCGCCCAGCGCCCACATCTCCTCCCAGGTGGTGGGAACGGTCCAGCCCTTTTCTTCAAAGAGACCGGCGTTGTAGAACAGGCCGCAGGGAGAATAGAACATGGGGGCGAGATAGGTCTTGCCATCACCATAGGGGTTGGTGAGTGAGGTGTCGGTGAAGCCGCCGGCGATCTTGTCGGAGACCTTGGCCTCTTCGCCGGGTACGGTCATGGAGAGCACGTCGGTGATCTCCAGAATGTTGTGGTCCTTGATAAACTGTTCGGTGAGGCCGGCTTCGCGGCCGGTGGCCAGGTGGATCACGTCGGGGAACTCGCCGCCCTGCATGGAAGGCCCGATGACGTCTTCGAGCTTCTTGTCGGTGATGAGGTCCACGGCAATCCCGGTCTGTGCGGTGAAGGCGTCGGCCACCTCCTGCCACATGTCGGCGCCGTAGGCTGTTTCAATGGCGGCCACCTGGATGGTTTCAGCGGCGGGGGAGCCGGTGTCGGCGGGGGAGCCGGTATCCGCGGGTGCGGGTGTGGCGGACGAACCGCCGCCGCAGCCGGCCAGCAGGGAGAGGGCCATTGTGCCCGCCAGAGCGGCGCTGAACGCTTTCTTCATTTTCATTTCCTCTTACCTCCTAATATTGATGATGACACTGTGAACGGCGGCATTGGAGCGTGGGCCGACCGCTTAAAGTACTTTAAGTATATCGGATGGAGAGGCCAATTCAATTTTATTCTTGTCACCATTTTTATATAAATTGCTTTTTGATATTTGGGATAATAATTTTTGAGAATAAAAACAAATTTTGTGCATGATGTCCACAAAAAGAAAGAACGGTTTTTTAACGAAACGACGAAACACTGAATTTTACGACAGAGAACACCCCAAATATTTTTCTTTTTATGGATTGCACAAGAAGGAAAGGTGTGCTATGATCAGAACGCTGCAAGTTTAAGTTTCAAACGCAAGAATCCTAAAGCCTGAACGGGAGTCCTGCCATGAGTAACGACCGTTATGAGTTCCCTGGAGGGATCGCCAGCCCCATTGACCGCTCCGCCACCAAGCTCCTGTACGTGAGCACGGCCAAATATGGAGGAGACTGGCACAGCCTGCTGCACACCCATACCTGTGCGGAACTTTTTTATGTAGTTGGCGGGGTGGGGCAGTTCAAGGTGGCCGGGCGGATGCTGCCTGTGGCTGCGGATGATCTAGTCATCGTCAACCCCAATGTGGAGCACACCGAGGTCAGCCTCAACTCCAGCCCATTGGAGTATATCGTCCTGGGGGTGGAGGGACTGGAGTTCGGTCCGGACGGGGCGGCAGACGCCCCCTATGAGGTCATCCATTTCCGGGGCGGCGGGGAGGAGATGCTCTTTTATCTCCGGGCCATGCTCCGGGAGATCGAGACCAAGGCGGCGGGGTACGAGGTGGTCTGCCAGGACCTGCTGGAGGTCCTTCTGATCCGTGTCCTACGGCATACCGATTTTTCGCTCACTGTGGCGCCGGCCGGACGCAGGGCCAGCAAGGAGTGCGCCGCAGTGCGCCGGTACATTGACGGACATTTCAAAGAGAATATTAGTCTGGATATGCTTGCGGAGCTCACACATATCAATAAGTATTATATGGTGCATGCCTTCAGCAGGGAATACGGCGTGTCTCCGATCAACTATCTGATCTCGCGCCGCATTCAGGAGAGCCGATACCTCCTCAGCGACACCGACCATTCGCTGTCTCAAATTTCTCATATGCTGGGCTTTTCTTCTCCCAGCTACTTCTCCCAGAGCTTCCGCAAGCTGGAGGGGATGAGCCCCATGGAGTACCGCAAACGGCGGGCCGGGGAACATGGGCCCAGAGAGGGCGGGATGGCTTCAGATTCGCGCCTATCCACAGTGGACAGCAGGGGGAAATAGGAGTAAAATACCATAGATTAAATGGGCCGAACGGCCATTGAAAAAGGCAGAGGGAGTGACGTTATGTCTATTCTGGTCAGCGGCGGAGCCGGCTACATCGGCAGCCACACCTGCGTGGAACTCATCCAAGCGGGCTACGACATTGTGGTGGCGGATAATCTGGTTAATGCCAGCGAGGAGGCGGTCCGCCGGGTGGAACGGATCGTGGGAAGGGCCGTGCCCTTCGTCAAGGTGGACCTGTGCGACCCGGTGGGGGTGGAGGCCCTGTTCGCAGAGTACCCGGACATCGACGCCGTGATCCACTTCGCCGCCCTTAAGGCGGTGGGGGAGAGCGTGGCCAAGCCCCTGGAGTATTATACCAACAATCTGGTCAATACCCTGACGGTGCTCAACGCCATGCGCAGGCATGGGGTAAAGAATTTTGTCTTTTCCTCCTCCGCCACCGTCTACGGCGATCCCCACACCGTGCCGATCCGGGAGGACTTTCCGCTCTCCACCACCAACCCCTACGGCACCACCAAGCTGTTCATCGAGCGTATCCTTACCGATTGCTGTGCCGCCGATCCCACGCTGAATGTGGCGCTGCTGCGATACTTCAACCCCATCGGAGCGCACGCCTCCGGCCTCATCGGAGAGGACCCCAACGGTATCCCCAACAATCTGGTCCCCTATATCGCCAAGGTGGCGGTTGGGCAGCTCAAGGAGCTCCATGTGTTCGGCAGCGACTGGCCCACCCACGACGGCACCGGCGTGCGGGACTACATCCATGTGGTGGATCTGGCCCGCGGCCATGTGGCTGCTCTCAAAAAGCTGTCTCAGAACTGTGGACTCTTCCTCTGCAACCTGGGCACCGGCAAGGGCTACAGCGTGCTGGACGTGCTCCACGCCTACGAGAAAGCCTGCGGCAAGCCTCTGCCTTACGTCATCGATCCCCGCCGCCCAGGGGATATCGCCGCGTGCTGGGCCGATCCGTCCAAGGCCCGAGAAGAACTGGGCTGGGAGGCGCAGTACGGCATTGAGGAGATGTGCGCCTCCTCCTGGAAGTGGAAGAGCATGAACCCCAACGGATATGAAGGCTGAGGTGAGGCGGAGATGAAAAAACCGGTTCTGGTGGTCATGGCGGCAGGCATGGGGAGCCGCTACGGCGGACTCAAGCAGCTCGACCCCGTGGGAGGACACGGACAGCTTATTATCGATTATTCCATTTACGATGCCAAACGGGCTGGTTTTGAAACCGTGGTCTTTGTCATCAAGCATGCGATCGAGGAATCCTTCAAGGCCGGCATTGGAGACCGGCTGGCAAAAGTGATGGAGGTGAAGTACGCCTACCAGGAACTGGACGACCTGCCGGTGGGCTATGCCGTCCCGGAGGGGCGGGTTAAGCCCTGGGGCACATGCCATGCCGTCCTGGCGGCGCGGCACGTGGTGGAGGGTCCCTTTGCCGTCATCAACGCCGACGACTATTACGGCCCGGAGGCTTTTCAGGAGATCTACAGCTACCTGTGCAGCCATCCGGACAGCCGGGATAGCTATGAGTACGCCATGGTGGGGTATCTCCTGGGCAATACCGTCACCGAGCACGGCCATGTTGCCCGCGGGATCTGCGAAGAGACAGAAGGACACTTCCTCCGGGCAGTCACGGAGCGCACCCACATCGAAAAGGCGGGGCATGACGCCCGCTATACCGAGGACGGTGGTGTCACATGGACCGCGCTTCCCGGGGGTACCATCGTGTCCATGAACCTGTGGGGCTTTACGGCCAGCTTCCTCTCGGAGGCCCAGCGCCGCTTTCCCTCCTTCCTGGACCGGGCACTGGCTGAGGACCCGATGAAAGGGGAGTACTTCCTGCCCAGCGTGGTGAGTGCGCTCATCGAGGAGGGACGGGCACGGGTAAGGGTGCTCAGGAGCCGGGACCGCTGGTACGGCGTGACCTATCAGGACGACAAGCCCGTGGTGGTACAGGCCGTGTCCGATATGACGGCGAAGGGGCTTTACCCGGAAAATCTTTGGGGAGGAGAGCGCTGAATGGGAAAGGCGGAGGATTATATCGAGGAGGCTCTGGCCGCCTATGAGCTGGGGGCCCCTGTGGTGGGGGCGGTCCGATTCGGGGAGGGCCATATCAACGATACCTTCTGCGTTCATACCCAGCCTCCGGATGGGGCGTGCAGACGTTTTATTCTCCAGCGCATCAGCGCCGCCGCCTTTGGGAACCCGGAGCAGCTCATGCGGAATGTGGTGGGCGTCACCGACTATCTGAAGAAGGTGATCGCCCGGGAGGGGGGAAATCCCGACCGGGAGACACTGACCATCCTGCGCACCCGGACCGGGACGTGCTACTTCACCGACCGTGCGGGCGGGGCCTGGCGGTGCACCCCCTTTATTGAACATACGGTCTGCCTCCAGGCGGCGGAGACGCCGGAGCTGTTTTATGCCTCTGCCAAGGCGTTCGGGCGATTTCAGCGCCTGTTGAAGGATTATCCCGCGGACACGCTTTTTGAGACCATTGAAAAGTTTCACGATACGGAAAACCGGCTGCGGAATTTCCGAAAGGCGCTGGAGGCGGACAAGCTGGGCCGGGCGGCCGGGGTGAGGGATGAGGTGGAATTTGTACTCCGGCGGTCGGCGGACTGTTCCGTGGCGCTGGAGGCGCAGAGGGCGGGGAAACTCCCCCTGCGCGTCACCCATAACGACACCAAGCTCAACAACGTGCTCATGGACGAGAAGACGGGAGAGGGGATCTGCGTCATCGATCTGGATACCGTGATGCCCGGCCTGGCCATCAATGATTTCGGGGACTCCATCCGCTTCGGTGCCAACCACTCCGCCGAGGACGAACGGGATCTCTCCAAGGTGAATTTTGACTTGGGCCTTTTTGAGGTCTATACCAAGGGCTTCCTAGAGGGCTGCGGAGGGATCCTCACGCCCGCGGAACTGGAGTATCTGCCATGGGGGGCCAAACTCATGACGCTGGAGTGCGGGATCCGCTTCCTCACCGACTATCTGGAGGGCGATCATTACTTTGCCGTCCACCGGGCAGGGCAGAATTTGGACCGCTGCCGCACCCAGTTCAAGCTGGTCTCCGATATGGAGCGATGCTGGGATGATATGGCGGCGGCCGTTCGGAAGTACGCATGATCCCATCCGCAAAAGGAAAACGCGCGGTGATCTGTCACCGCGCGTTTTCCCGCTCTTTTCCACAAAACGGCAGGACGCTTTTTGTGGGAATATGAAAACTGCACAAAGTTTATCAAAATTAACTTGACAACAACTATCCACATTGCTATGATGGCACTAGAACAAAATGGCAATGGAGACACAGGGGAGGGATGCGGCGTGCTGATTACCAGAGAGACGGATTATGCCCTTCGGGTCCTTCGGGCGCTGTCGGAGGGGGAGCAGCTCACAGCGGGAGACATCTCTGAACAGCAGATGGTGCCCAAGCCGTTTGCCTATAAGATCATCAAGAAGCTGAGCAAGGCGGGATTCGTGCGCATTACCAGAGGTGCTGACGGCGGTTGCCGTCTGGCTGTGAGACTGGATAAGGTGACGCTTTATGATCTAATGGCGGCAATGGAAGAGGACAGTGCAGTCATCGCCTGCATGGAGCCGGGCTATTCCTGCCCTTGGCGGGAAGCCCACGGAGGCTGCATGGTTCACTGCCGGCTGGGGCTTGTACAGCAAAGGCTGCATGAGGAGCTGCGGGGGCATACGCTCCAGGAGCTGATTTTTGGCACGGCTGCGGAGTGAGTTTTTTACGCAAATTGTGGATAAAATTTATCCAATATAATCAATGACCAAAGGAGGCAGAGATATGAATTTCCAGACAACAAAGCAGCACGAGGAATTTCGGGCCAAGGTGAGAGCCTTTGCCGAATCCGAGGTGAAGCCGGTGGCGTTTCTTCTGGACAAAGAGAACCGCTTCCCGGACGAGATCGTAAGCAAGATGGGAGCACTGGGCCTGATGGGTGTGCCCTATCCCACGGAATACGGCGGGGCGGGATTGGACGTGCTCAGCTATGCCATTGCCGTGGAGGAGCTCTCGCGGGTAGACGGCGGCACCGGCGTGATCCTCTCTGCCCATGTATCCCTGGGCTCATGGCCCATCTTCGCCTACGGTACGGAGGAACAGAAGCGGAAATACCTGGCGCCTCTGGCCAGGGGGGAGAAGATCGGTGCGTTCGGACTCACGGAGCCCAACGCAGGCTCCGATGCCGGCGGTACGGAGACCACCGCCGTCCTCAAGGGCGACCACTATATCCTGAACGGGGGAAAGATCTTTATTACCAACGCCCCCAAGGCGGATACCTATGTGGTGTTTGCCGTCACCACGCCGGACATCGGCACCCGAGGCATCAGCGCTTTTATCGTGGAAAAGGATTTCCCCGGCTTTGATTTCGGCGACCACTATGACAAAATGGGCATCCGCTCCTCTTCCACCGCGGAACTGATTTTCAATAACGTGCCGGTGCCCAGAGAGAACCTGCTGGGCAAGGAGGGAGAGGGCTTCAAGATTGCCATGGCGACTCTGGATGGCGGGCGTATCGGCATTGCCTCCCAGGCTCTGGGGATCGCACAGGGGGCCTATGACTCGGCTGTGGAATATGCCAAGGAACGGGTCCAGTTTGGAAAGCCCATCGGGTTCCAGCAGTCCATCTCCTTCAAGCTGGCGGATATGGCCACCAAACTGCGCTGTGCCCGGATGCTGATTTATTCGGCGGCCGAGCTCAAAGAGCACCACGAGCCTTACGGCATGGAGTCCGCCATGGCCAAGATGTACGCCTCCGACATCGCGCTGGAAGTCACCAACGACGCGCTCCAGATCTATGGCGGCGCCGGCTTCATGAAGGGTATGGATGTGGAGCGGGCCTACCGGGACGCGAAGATCACCACGATTTATGAAGGCACCAACGAGATCCAGCGGGTGGTCATCGCCTCCCACATTCTGGGCAAGCCGCCCAGGGATGCGGGGTCCTCCAGCCAGCCGAAGAAGCCGGCGCCCGTCACCGGCGTGCGGAAAAAGCGCATTCTCAGGGACGGCTCCGCCGAAGAGCAGGTGCAGGAGCTGGTGGAGTGTCTCAAAAAGGATGGCCACGACTTCACTGTGGGGATCCCCATGGACACCCCCATCGCCCGGGCCGAGCGGGTGGTCTCCGCCGGACAGGGCATCGGAGACCAGAAGAATATGAAGCTCATTGAGCGGCTGGCCAAGGCCGCCGGAGCTGCGGTGGGCGCCTCCCGCCCCGTGGCGGAGACACTTAAATATGTGCCTCTGGACCGGTATGTGGGCATGTCTGGTCAGAAGTTCACCGGCAATCTGTACATCGCCTGCGGAATCTCCGGCGCGGTTCAGCACCTCAAGGGCATCAAAGACGCCTCCACCATCGTGGCCATCAACAAGAACGCCGGCGCTCCCATTTTCAAAAACTGCGACTACGGCATCGTGGGCGATGTAAATGAGATCCTGCCCCTGCTGGCCAAAGCCTTGGATACGGGCGACAAGCTGCCCGCCCCGCCCATGGTCAAAATGAAGCGTCCCACGCCTCCCAAGCCGGAGCCCATCGGAAAACGGTATGTCTGCGGCGGCTGCGGCTACGAGTATGTCCCTGAGCTGGGAGACGAGGACGCAGAGATCGCCCCGGGCACCCTTTTTGAGAAGCTGCCGGAGGATTGGGTCTGTCCCGAATGCGCCGAGGGTAAGCACATGTTCATTGAAGTATGACTGAGAGGGGGATTTTAAGATGTATTGCGTGAGAAACGTCACCGAGGACCTCTACTGGGTGGGGGCTAACGATCACCGGCTGGCCCTCTTTGAGAATATCCATCCCATCCCCAGAGGGGTGTCCTACAACGCCTACCTGCTGCTGGACGAGAAGTCCGTTCTCTTCGACACGGTGGACTGGTCGGCCTGCCGCCAGCTCCTGGAGAATGTGGAGCACCTCCTGGGCGGGAGAGGGCTGGATTACCTGGTCATCAATCATATGGAGCCCGACCACGGGGCCTCCATCGAGGAGATCCTGCTTCGCTATCCGAAGGTGAAGATCATCTCCACGGAGAAGGCATTTATGCTCATGCGCCAGTTCGGGTTTCAAGTGGACGGCCACGAGTTGATCGAGGTAAAAGAGGGGGACACACAGTCCTTTGGAAAGCACGTGGTCACCTTTGTAGCCGCCCCCATGGTCCACTGGCCGGAGGCCATGGTCACCTTCGATACCACCAACGGGGTCCTGTTCTCAGCCGACGCGTTCGGCTCCTTCGGAGCGCTGGACGGCAAGCTCTTTGCCGATGAGGTAGACTTTGACCGCGACTGGATCGATGACGCCCGGAGGTACTATACCAATATTGTGGGCAAGTATGGCCCTCACGTCATGCACTTGCTGAAAAAAGCGGGGACCATTGATATCAAGATGCTCTGCCCCCTCCATGGTCCCGTTTGGCGGGAGAATATCCCCTATCTTCTGGATAAGTATGTCCACTGGGCCACCTATGAGCCGGAAGAGAAAGGTGTGGTGGTGGCGTACGCCTCCATGTACGGAAACACTGAGGCGGCGGCCCAGGCGTTGGCGTCCAAACTGTGCGAAAAGGGCATGACCAATGTATGGCTGTATGACGTGAGCAATACCCACGTTTCCTATCTCATTTCCGAGACCTTCCGCCTGTCCCATGTGGTGCTGGCCTCAGTGACTTACAATTTGGGCATCTATCCTGTTATGTACGGTTTTCTCCAGGATATGAAGGCCCTCAACCTGCAAAAGCGCACTGTGGCCATCGTGGAGAATGGCTCCTGGGCCTGTAAATCAGGCGATCTCATGCAGAAGTTCCTGGACGATGAGATGAAGGGCATAACCGTACTGAATGAGAGGCTCAGTCTGGCCTCCTCCCTGGGGGAGGGCAAAGAGGCGGAGCTGGACGCCTTGGCCAACGCCATTCTGGCATCTATGCAGTGATACGGCCCCCTCCGCCCGCCCAGGGCGCCGCCGCGTATTCCCACTCAGGGACCAGTCGTTATGGGGGTCCCGTAAAGAGACGTCCTCCGTGCTGTTCAGCACGGAGGACGTCTCTTTTGTGCGTTGTGATCGCCGTGACGGCGGCGGGAATTCAGACCATGTGTTCCCAGCCATACTGCGGATTCTGCGTACAGAATTTTCCGCCCGAGATGTAGACCTCGGTGCCGTTCATATATTCTGCGATGTCGCTGCTCAAAAAGACCAGCACTTTGGCCAGATCCTCAGGGCGGCCAAACCGACGGCAGGGGATGGCGGAGAGCAGGGCGTCCCGATTTCTGGCAATGTGATCCCTGGTGATCTCGGTGGCGATCAAGCCGGGGACATAGGCCAGCACCCGGATCTGGTCGGGGGCCAGCTCGGCGGCAAAGGAGCGCGTGAGAGAACTCACCGCGGATTTACACGCGCTGTAGGGCGCACGTCCGGCATTCGGGATGACGGCGGAATAAGATGAGGCGTTCAGAATGACGCCGCCTCCGGTCTTGCGCATGTGCGCCGCCGCGATCTTGCATCCGGCAAAGACCGAGACGAGCAGGGCCTCTGTACTGTTGCGGAATTCGTCGTAGCTGTAATCCATCAGGGACTTTGTCTGGTTGGAGGCGGCATTGTTGTACCAGACGTCAATTTTGCCGTAGGCCTCCGCCACTTCGTCGGCGAAGCGCTCCACGGCGGGGTAGTCGGTCACATCCAGGCTGCGGGCAAAAACGGAGTAGCCCGCGGCCTGAAACTCCCGGACCGCATCCTCCAGGCGG
The DNA here is from genome assembly GCF_040226735.1 of Intestinimonas sp. RTP31139st1_F5_RTP31139_211217. Classification (NCBI taxonomy): domain Bacteria; kingdom Bacillati; phylum Bacillota; class Clostridia; order Eubacteriales; genus Intestinimonas; species Intestinimonas sp. RTP31139st1_F5_RTP31139_211217. The sequence goes on from NZ_JBCOAQ010000016.1 coordinate 60,954, forward strand.
GCCTGTCCGCGGGAGCAGACGGCCACATGGCAGCCCTCCTTCAGATACTCCCACGCAACGGCCTTCCCAATGCCGCTGGAACCGCCGGTGATGACGACGGTCCGGCCGGTTAAACCAAGTTCCATATATGATGACCTCCCATGTCGATTCGTTTTTGGAACGCAAGATCTTATGCCTTGAAGGCGCTTTGCTGTTCCAACGCATCCAACTGTGCCAGAAAGCTGTCGGCCATTTCGGCCCAAAGGGCGGGGTCACACTGCGGATAGTCCCGGTCTCCATACTGCTTCAGCCGTTCCAACATGGATGTGTTTTCCGGATGAGAGCCCAGGGCGATGTCCACGGGCAGAGCGCGGAGCCGCTCCATGGAACGGCGGTATTCCCCGCGCAGAGATACGGGCAGGCCGGTGTGGCGCAGAAAGCCGTCACTGAGCGTGTTGAGTCCCAAACCGCCGTGCATGGCACAGCGGTAGACCCTCCCTGTCGCCTCGTCTGTGTCCTCAAAATAGAAGGAAGTGCAGCCGGGCGTGTGCCCCGGGGTAGAGAACGTGTGGATCGAAAAGCGCCCTTGTACAATGGGCGTGTCCTCCCGATACACCTCATCTACGGCAAAGGGCGTAAAGGGGTAGCGGTCCGGGTAGATAAGGCTTTGGTGGGACTCCTCCAGGAAAAACAAATCTCGCTCTCCGAGGTAGATCCGGGCCTGGGGGGCGAGTCCCTGCAGAAAGCGGGCGCCGCCACAGTGATCATAATGGGCGTGGCTCAGGAGAATGGCACGGATATCCTTAGGGTCGAAACCCAGCGTGCAGATGGAGTAGACCAACAGGTGGAGGGTGGGCTGCATCGCGGTATCCAGCAGCAGCAGCCCGTCACCGGTATCGAAGAGATAGGCGCCTACCCAGCGATTCCCGCTGACATAATAGACATGGGGCGCGACGTGGAAGGGGGGCTGCCACCAGTCCCAGGGGCTGTCGCAGCAGGCGCGCATATATTCGGTGGGCCGCATAAGAACATTCCTCCCGGCGGGAAAGGTCCGGCACATCAGGGGATGGACCTCCGATTTTTGACTAGTATAAATCGGGTGTGGCCAGAAGGCAAGCAAAAAAATAAAAAATTTTTCTCAGTGTGTTTTTTGACCCGGCGCATATTTCTTGAGCAGGCAAACGTTTGCGGGGAAACATTAGATCAAAAAATAACAAATGATAATTTGATTAGTAATGTACAAAAAGAGATGGAAGAAATACAATCCGAATAAACAAAGTGCCGAAAAATAAGGCTTGTTTACAAAAAGAGAGAAAATTTTAGAGGGGGATCAAACGATGAAAAAAGACTTGGAGCAGCAGATATATTTTGAGGATATGGAGATCGGGGACAAGGTGGTAAGCGTGGGGCGGACGATCACCGAGGCGGATATCGTGAGCTTTGCGGGGCTGACTGGGGACTACAATACGCTGCACACGGACGCGGAGTTTGCCAAGGGGTCCATTGCCGGGCAGCGACTGGCCCACGGTATGCTGCCCCTTACATACTCCTCGGGGCTTTTCACACGGACGAGCTACAACCAGGCCATGATGGCGCAAATGGCGGCGCTGACGGAGATCAACTGGAAGTTCAAAAAGCCGGTTCTCATTGGGGATACGATCCACGTGGAGCAGGAGGTCATCGAAAAGGCGGACCCCCGGCCGGAGAGCGATATGGGAAAGGTCACCTTCCTGCGCACCATCTTCAACCAGCGGGGCGAGATCGTCCAGCAGGGTGAGTTCAAGCAGTTGATCCGTAAATATCCGAAATAAAGACAAATAAGAGGATTCAAAAACAAAATTGGAAGGGAAGGGTATTCATGCAGGCTCTGGAAGGATTGAAGGTAGTTGAAGTAGGCAATATTCTGGCAGGCCCGTGGTGTGGGACGATGATGGCGGATTTCGGCGCCGACGTCATCAAGGTGGAACCCCCCAAGGGCGGCGACCTCATGCGGAATATGGGGCGCATCAAAGACATGTGGTACGCGGTGGAGGGACGGAATAAACGCTGCGTCACGCTGAACCTGAAGTCGGAGAAGGGCAAGGAGATGCTCACCGACCTGATCAAAGATGCGGATATCCTGATCGAGAACTTCCGCCCGGGCGTATTCAAGCGGCTGGGCTTTACATGGGAGTCCCTGCATGCCCTCAACCCCCGGCTGGTGTATGTAACGTCATCCGGATACGGACAGACCGGACCCAACAGCCACAAGCCCGGGTTTGACCGCATTGGCCTGGCGCTGGGCGGGTTCCTGGAGATCACCGGCTTCCCCGGCGAGCCCCCTGTGAAGCCCGGCATCTCGGTGGCCGACTTCTACACGGCCATGTTTGCGTGTATGGGCGCCATGTTCGCCATCTATAACCGGGATGTGGTCGGGACCGGAGAAGGGCAGATGATCGACTGCTGCCTGACGGAATCGATGCTCCGCCTCCAGGAGAGCATTATCGCGGAGTACAGCTATGACGGCACGATCCGGACCCGTATCGGCAACGGTACGCTGGTGACGGTCCCCTCCGGACACTTCCTCACCAAGGACGGAAAGTACTTGGTGCTCTCCGTCTCGGGCGACAAACTGTTCAAGCAGTGGTGCGAATCCATCGGCAGGCCGGAGTTGGCGGAGGTCGAAGACTATAAGACCGGCGCGGGGAGGACGGCCAACCGGGAGGAGATCAATGCCATCTGCGCCGAATGGGCCAGGGAGCACACCATTGAGGAGTGCCTGGAGGTCTTGGGCGACGACATTCCCAACTGTCCTGTCTACAATGTGGCGGACATCATGCAGGACGAGCATTTCAAGGCACGCAACGCCATCGTGGATGTGGATACGGAACAGTTCGGCACACTGAAAATGCAGAACTGCGTGCCGAAGATGTATGGTACGCCCGGCGAGATCAAGTGGGCGGGCGCCCCTCTGGGCAAATTCAACGAGGAGGTTTACGGCGAAAAGCTGGGACTTACGCCGGAAGACTTGGCAAAACTCAAAGAGGAAGGCGTCATCTGAACCTATGACCCTCCGGATGAGAAAAGTTCGAAAGGCGGAGAGAAGAATGTTGACGATGGGAGTAGATATCGGGTCAACGGCGTGCAAGTGCATCATCATGGAGGATGGTCAGGAGATCAAAGCACGCGCGGTGGTACCGTTAGGGACGGGGACGCAGGGGTCCAGGACGGTGTTCGAGGCGGCGCTGACAAAAGCGGGGAAAACGCGGGAGGAGATCGAACGGATCCTGGTGACGGGATATGGACGGTTCACGTTCGAGGCGGCGGACAGCCAGAAGAGCGAGATCACGTGCCATGCCACGGGGGTCCATTACCTGCTGCCCACAGCCCGTACCGTGGTCGACATTGGCGGGCAGGATGTAAAGGCACTCCGCCTGAGTGAGGATGGCCTTCTGGATAACTTCGTGATGAACGACAAATGCGCAGCAGGGACCGGTCGCTTTCTGGACGTGATGGCCGGTGTGCTGGATGTGAAGACGGAGGAGCTGGGGGAGCTGTCATCGCAAGCCCGGTCGGAAGTGAGCATCAGCAACACATGCACGGTATTTGCCGAGTCGGAGGTCATCTCACAGCTTTCGAACAATGTACCGCTGCCGGATCTGGTGGCGGGGATTCACGCGTCGGTGGCAAAGCGAGTGGCGGCGCTGGTATTCCGGAATGGGCTGGTGAAGGATGTGGCGATGAGCGGCGGGGTGGCGCTGAACAGCGGAGTTGTTCGGGCGCTGAGCCGGGAGCTCAAGAGCGAGATTCTGGTCCACGAGGACTGCCAGCTGGCCGGGGCCATCGGGGCCGCGATTCTGGCATACCGGGAGGCAAAACGAGTCTCCTGAGCAAGTGAGAAGCAAGCAAGAAGAAAAAGAAGAGGAGTGATCGAAATGGCAGAACACACCGCGCCGGCGGCGAAGCCGAAGAAGCCGCTGCCCAAGTCCCGCCAGATGATGAACGAGCAGACGGCGAAGTGCTATGCCGACGCCTGGGCGGCGAAGAAGCGTGGAGAGCCGGTGGGCTGGTCCACCGCCATCTTCCCCCAGGAGATCTGCGAGACATTTGGCGTACCGGTCCTGTACCCGGAGAACAACTGCGCCTCCGTATCCGCCAAGCACATGGGGGACCAGTTCATCTCCCACTCGGAGGGAGAGCTGGGCTATCCCATCAATATCTGCTCCTATGCCCGTCTGAACCTGGGGATCGCGGATACCTTCGACGATCCCAACTATGACTATGAGCCCAAGCTGCCCCGACCGGACTTCCTGCTGCTGGCCAACAACAGCTGCACCCAGCTGATGAAGTGGTATGAGAACCTGGCTCGGAAGCTGAACATCCCCATCTTCTTTGTGGACTGTCTCTTCAACTACTATGAGGAGGACCCGGCCCCCCACAAGATCAAGTACGTACGCAGCCAGATCGAAAACTATATCAAGGATATGGAGAAGTTCCTGGGGCGGAAGTTCGACTGGGATAAGTTCCTGGAGGTGCAGAAGCGCTCCCAGATCAACTGCCACCTCTTTGACGAGATCGTGGCGCTGAACCAGCGCAAGCCCGCGCCCATGAGCGGCTTCGACCTCTTCAACTACATGGCGGCCCTGGTACTGTGCCGGGGCAAGGAGTCCACCACGGCCATCTTCGAGCAGCTCAAGGCGGAGGTCTTGGAGCACATCGCCAACGATACCAGCACCTTCCCCGCGGAGGAGAAGTACCGCGTCCACTGGGAGGGCATCGCCTGCTGGCCGAACCTGGGCTATAACCTGAAGACGCTGAAAAACTACAATGTCAACGCGGTGATGAACGGGTATGTCACTGCGTGGGATGTGCTGTATGAGCCCGGGGATCTGGACGGCATGGCCCGGGCATACCAGATCTCCTCCACCAACAGCCTGTCCACCCCCTCCATCATGGGCAAGCGTGCCCAGAGCATCAAGGACTTCGGCTGTGACGGGATGCTCTGCCACGTGAACCGGAGCTGCAAGCTGATGACCTTCCACATCTTCACAGGCCGGGATATGATCGAGGAGCAGGCGGGTGTGCCGGTGGCGAACTTCGACGGGGACCAGTCGGATACGCGGGTGTTCTCCGAGGCACAGTTCGAGACCCGCCTCCAGGGCCTGGTGGAGATCATGGATGAGAAAAAGAAGAAGGGGGCGGCGGAATAATGTCGGAGATCAAGGCGATACTGGAAGAGCTGGCGGAGGTATCCGGGAATCCCCGGAAGCAGATGGAGAAATATCTGTCGGCGGGGAAGAAGGTCGTGGGCTGCTTCCCTGTGTACACGCCGGAGGAGCTGGTGCACGCCGGGGGTATGATCCCCATGGGCCTGTGGGGCGGACAGATCACGCCGTCTGTGGCGGGAAAGTATAACCCGATCTTCACCTGCTCCATCATGCGCTCCTGTATGGAATACGGGATGACGGGGGTGTACGAGGGCCTGACGTGCGCGGTGATGCCGATGCTGTGCGACACGTTCCGCGGCATGAGCGCGGCGTGGCGGTCCGGCGTGAAGGACATCCCGCTGGTGTCGTTCATCCACCCGCAGAACCGGACGGACTCCGATGCATTTTCGTTCCTGGTGGAGGAGTACCGGGCGGCGGCGAAGAAGCTGGAGGAAGTGACGGGATGCACCATTACGGAGGAGTCTCTGGCGCAGAGCATCGAGGTGTATAACGAGCACTCGGCGACGATGATGGCGTTTGCGAAGGCGGCCAACGACCACCTGGACGTGATCACGCCGGTGGCGCGGCACGCGGTGTTCAAGAGCGCGCTGTTCATGGAGAAGGGGGAGCACACGGAGAAGGTAAAGGAGCTCCTCTCGGCTCTGGAGGGGCTGCCGAAGTATGAGCACAAGGGGAAGAAAGTGATCCTGACGGGGATCACGGCGGAGCCCGACGAGTTTTTGGAGCTGTTCACGGAGTGCGGGATTGCGGTGGTAGGAGACGATCTGGCGCAGGAGTCCCGGCTGTACCGGACGGCGATCCCGAAGCGTGGAACGGCGCTGGAGGATCTGGCGGGGCAGTGGTTTGAGCGGAAGGGATGCTCGATGGTGCATGAGGTGGAGAGCACACGGGGCTCCATGCTGGTGGAGATGGCGCAGGCCGCGGGGGCCCAGGGGATCGTGGTGTGCCTGATGCGCTTCTGCGATGTGGAGGAGTACGACTATCCCATGATCGCACAGTGCGCCAAAGAGGCCGGCCTGCGCTGCCTCTGCCTGGAGATTGACCAGAGCACCCAGAACAACGAGCAGTCCCACACCAAGATCCAGAGCTTCGCTGAGATGGCATAGGCCACTTTGACCCAATAGACTTTGACTGGTTGGGCATCAGGCCCTCCCCCGCACAGGGACTTTGGTAAATGGGATCTCTGTGTCGGAGGGGGGCGGCCCGACAGGGTATCTGCGCGAAGTGAATTACAAATAATTCTTTTTATGTAAGTATATGGGTGGAACGTCCCCTCTTTGGCGCTGTCACTGCATAACAAACCCCACTGCGGCACGCCGGAGAGGGTTTCCAGCGGACCGAAGTGGGGGCGGCCAGCAGCTAAGGGGACATGGCAGGCAAAGCATGTGCCGACGGAGGGGTGCTCTCAGCGGAAGCTAACCCTCAGTATTCTGGTACTGCTCCATGTACTTGATCAGGAAAGAGCGGAATTGACGGGCCGCGACGGAGAGCTTGCGCCCTTTGTGCCAGGCAATGACCTGGGTCCGGGGGACAAGGGGCTGTGACAGCTTGGCATATTCAAACGTGCTGAGTATGTTGCTGGCGATTCCCAGCACAGAGGAGAAGCCGATCCCATAATTGGCCCGGAGCATTTCGGTGCGGAGCTGGTAATCGCACTCGACGACCACGTTGGGCTTAAAGCCGGAGGCGGCACAGATCTCGTCAAACCAGCGGCGGGAGGAATAGCCCTGGGAGAGCGCAACGAAAGGTTCGTTTTTGGCCTCCAGCAGGTCCAGGGTTTTCCGGCCGTGGAAGCGGTGGCTGGAGTTGAATACCAGAACCGGCCAGTCGTGATAGAGTACTTCGTAGTCCCATTCTCCACAGTCCAGGTCCCTGAGGGCGGTGACAATGAAATCGTATTTGGAAGAGGTCATGTGCTGGTTGAGGTCGTCCAGCTTGATGGCCGTGTGCTGTACCAGAATGTCGGGGTAGGTCTCAAGAAATTTGTGGATCGCACGGGTCCAGAGAGACTCGGCCGTGGAGGCCACGGTGAAGCAGTTGTCCCGGCGTACGCCGGCGTCCTTGAGTTCCGTCTTGGCATTTTGCAGAGCGTCGAAGATTTCATTCACATAGCGCTGGAGAATGCGTCCGTTTTCATTCAGGCGGATGTTGCGGCCCACGCGGTCGAAGAGCTTGACGCCAAGTTCGTTTTCCAGTCGGGAGATGGTGGCACTCAGAGAGGGCGCGGCAATCATAAGGCTTTCGGCGGTGCGGGTCAGATGTTCTCTCTCCGCCAAAACTTTAAAATAATATAGCTGCAGCAGTTCCATGAGATCATCTCCATTCATACTAACAGTGGCATGAGCAACTATTAGGTTATATAGGAAAAGTATAGCACAGTTCAAAAAATATGACAATTCTAAATGACAAAAAAAGAGAAATTTCGGCATCATGATCAATTCAGTTTAGGGGCGGGCCCCTAAACTGCTGAGGAGCGCTCCTCAGCAGTTTGATATTCCCTGGATACGCAGTAAAAAATGAACGGCACGATAGCTGTAGACGGAAGGACGGACAAGTACATCGCAATCTCTGTGGGAAGAGAGAAGAAAAACAACTGAATCATGAATGAGGGGAGAATTCGGTATGGAATCCAGTACTATTGCGATTATCATCACAATCATTACGATCATTTCCTTTGTCCTCGAGAAAATCCCCCTGGCGATGACCGCCATGATTGCCTCTCTGGCAATGGGCATCATTCTGCCTGAGATGAAGCTGGCAGATGTTTACAGCGGTTTCTCAAGCACGACGGTCATGATGGTCGCGGGCATGTGTGTTGTCGGCGACGCCCTCTTTAAGACCGGTATGGCCAATAAGATCGGCAAGGCTATCGGCGGAAGCTCCCTAGCCAAGAATGAACGGATGTTCACCATCGCGGTGGTTATTTGCTGCACGATCATGTCCTCGTTCCTGTCCAACTCCGGCACCATTGCCATGTGGATGCCCCTGATCGCCGCTGTAGCCGCCAAGTCCCACGGCGCGATCCGTTCCAAGATGGTCATTATGGCTGCTGGCATTGCCTGTGCTGTCGGCGGTGCGGGCACCCTGGTGGGCTCCACCTCCCAGCAGACCGCCAACTCCGTGCTGATGGGTTATGAGGAGTACAAGGACGGACTGGGTCTCTTTGACCAGACCTTGGTTATGATCCCTCTCTGTATCATCATGGTCGTCTACTTTGCCACGGTGGGGTATTCCCTCACCAAGAAGGTCCTGAAGCCGGAGAGCCCCGACTTTGACAAGGGGAACTATTACGCCGATCTGGCCAATACAACCACAGACGCTGCAACCTCAAATATCCCCGCCTGGAAGGGCTGGATGTCGGTTATAGTCCTGATCCTCTGCATCGTGGGGTTCATCCTCACAGGGTTTGCCCCCTTTAAGCCCTATTTGAATGTGGGCATCATCGGCCTGCTGGGCGCCACGATCCTCATCACCAGCGGTTGCATGCCCCTGAAAAAGACGCTGGCCGAGATGGACTGGAACACGCTGGTCATTTTGGCCGCCGCCCAAGGTTTTGCCAAGGGTCTGGATGTGTCCGGAGGCGGCAAGGTCATCGCCGACGCGGTGCTGAATCTGTTCGGAGGCTCGGAGAGCGCGTCCACCATGGCGCTGATGGCCGCGGGCGTGATCGTCACCGGTGTACTGACCAACTTTATGTCCAACACGGCGCTGGCCGCCATGATGACCCCCATTTATATCGAGATCGCCAAGAGCATGGGTGTGAGCCCCATCCCCTTCGTCATCGCCATCGGCTGCGTGGCCACCAATCTGGCCTGCGCCACCCCGGTCGGCACCCCCGCCTGCACCCAAACTCTCCCGGCCGGCTATAAATATATGGACTACATGAAGATCGGCGGTCCGCTGTGTATCATTTTGATCATTGCGGCGGCAGTCCTCTGTCCGATCATGTATACCTTCTGATCGGAAGATTTCAAAAGGCTTCCCTTCTGCGTCACGTCTGTTCCGTTCTATTTCTATGACTTATGAGACTTTGATACTTGAGACGGCTTTCCCATCCAGAGCGCTCCCTGCCTCCGAGGAGGCGGGGGCGCTCTTTTTATCGGGAAAGCAAAACCGCGGCGATCCCTTATCGGGGACCGCCGCGGCAAGTCATTTTTGCAGGGGCTGATTTTCCGCCCAGCCGCGGGTGCGCTCCACGGCCCGGTGCCAGTCCCGGAGCAGCGCCTGACGGCGCGCCTCGGGG
>NZ_JBCOAQ010000017.1:0-22300 GCF_040226735.1 Intestinimonas sp. RTP31139st1_F5_RTP31139_211217
GACCCCTACAGGGTCCGCCGCCTTTTTGCAGAAAAATTCGATGGCCAAAACAGTTTGGGAAGATTGTGCGCAAAATATGGCGGTAAGCTGGGGTAGTAATACCAAATCCAGTATGTTTCCATAAAATATCCAAAAAATTACCTGTAATCATTTGTCACTGATTGTAATAGAACATACGTTTTCATTCCAAAAAGCAGGCGATTTTCCCCTGAAAATCCGGTGTTTTTACAGAAAAAATGAGGAACAAACCCTTGCAATTTGGTTACGAAACCTTTATACTGAAACTACTGGTGGAGCAAAATGGAGTGAAGTAGAGTAAAGTGGGGGCCAAGGGGAGGAGATGAACGGTCTTGGGCAGCGTCACTGGCACATATGAGCACAGCATCGACGCCAAGGGCCGTCTGTTCATCCCCGCCAAGCTTCGGGAGGAGCTTGGCGACACATTCTACCTCGCCATGGGTGTGGATACCTGTCTGGCAATCTATCCACAGGAGAGCTGGGACCGGTTCACGGAAAAGTTCGCGTCGCTCCCCGTCAGCAAATCCAAGGACATGCGGTCTCTGTTCGCCAACGCGGTGAAATGCGTGCCGGACAGCCAGGGCCGTATCGTCATTCCTCAGCGTCTACGGACGTACGCCGACCTGGGGAAGGACGTGGTCATCATCGGCGTGCACAACCGGGCTGAGATCTGGAGCGCCGCGCGCTGGAACTCGGAGGAAGAGGAAATGACGCCGGAGAAGATGGCGGCTCTTATGGACTCTCTGGGAATGTAGGAGGCACGACGATGGAATTCATCCACAAGCCGGTCCTCCTCAGAGAGTGCCTGGAGGGGCTGAACATCCGCCCGGAGGGGACCTATCTGGATGGAACGCTGGGTCGCGCGGGCCATTCCCGGGAGATCGCCCGGCGGCTGACGACCGGGCGGCTCATCTGCATCGACCGGGATGCGGCGGCCCTGGACGCCGCCGAAACCAGACTGGCGGACTGCCTGGAACAGGTGACCCTGATCCACGGGAATTTTGGAGACCTGGGCCAACTGCTGGACAGCCGGGGAATTTCCGGCCTGGACGGAATGCTCTTTGACCTGGGGGTGTCCTCCCCCCAGTTGGACGACCCTGAGCGGGGCTTCTCCTATATGCAGGACGCCCCGTTGGATATGCGTATGGACCGGTCGGAGCCTCTTACCGCCGACACGGTGGTGAACCAGTGGTCCCAGGAGGAACTCAAGCGTGTCCTCTGGCAGTACGGGGAGGAGCGCTATGCCCCCCAGATCGCGGCCGCCATCGTCCGGCGGCGGGCGGAACGCCCCATCACCACCACCTTTGAACTGGTGGATGTGATCAAGAGCGCCATGCCGGGACAAGCCCTGCGGGAAAAACAGCACCCGGCCAAACGCTGCTTCCAGGCCATCCGTATCGCAGTGAACGATGAGCTGGGCGCAGTGGACCGGATGCTTCAGGCGGCGGTGCCACGGCTGGCTCCGGGCGGGCGGCTGTGCGTCATCTCCTTCCACTCGCTGGAGGACCGCATCGTGAAAAACGGTCTGGCGGCCTTTGCCAAGGGCTGTACCTGCCCGCCGGATTTTCCGGTGTGTGTCTGCGGGCGAAAGCCCGAGGTGCGGCTGGTGAACAAAAAACCCATCACCTCCACGGAGGAGGAGCTGGATGAAAATCCCCGCGCCCGGAGCGCTAAGCTGCGGGTGGCGGAAAAGCGATAAAAGACCCATTACAAAAGAGATCGGAGTGATACCCCTTGGCGAGTGCAACGGCCAGAAAACGAACCAGATACGCCGAGACCAGAGGCACGTACGGTAACCTGGCCTATGCGGAGCCGGCGGTCCGCCCGCTGGAACGTGGTGGGTCTGAGGTCCTTCGGCCCCAGCCCAAGGTACGTACCAGGGAACGGGCGGCGGTCCGGCCCAAGGTACGGGTCCGGGAGGCGGGGCAGATCTCCGTATTCGCCGTGGTGGGGTTCCTGGCCGTGGGCGTCTTTGCGGTGCTGCTGATGCTCAGCACCGTGCAGCTCACCCGGGTCAGCGACGAGATGATCTCCCTGAAGAGTCAGCTCTCCAACCTTCAGAGCGAGGAAAAGAAGCTAATGGCCCAGTATGAGTTGGCGTATGACCTGAGTACCATCGAGCAGAAGGTCACATCCGACGGCAGCATGGTCAAGCCGCAGAGCAGCCAGATCTATACCCTGGACCTCTCTGAGGAGGACAGCGTGGTGCACTACAGCCGGGAGAACGGGGGAACGGAGACGGTGGACAGCCTGATCTCCAGCCTGAAGAGCCTTCTGGATGGGGCGCTGTCATATTTCCGCTAAAGCGCCGCATATGTTTGTGGAGGACAGAGGCAGAAGCCAAGACAGAATATAGAGAGAATGAGAGGGCGTAAGAAAATGGATATTTTCTTACGCCTCGCTTTTCACCCGGGATGCATGGGAGGCCGGGACCGCGGAGGAACAGGGAACGGGAGCCGGGCTCCCGTTCAGAGCGCATAGGGACATAGGCCCCGGAAGCGGGCGGCCCGGACCGTTGGCATTCCATATCTTTGCAGCAAGGAGATCGGCATGGCGCAGATGGAGCGAAAAAATAAGATTGGCAGCAACAGCGGGGACCGACGCCAGAACCGCACCATTTTGGGACGCACGCTCTTCCTGATGGGAGTGTTCGGCGTGATGGCCTTTGTGCCCCTGCTGTGGAAGCTGTGGCAGATCCAGATCGTGGATCACGAGTTTTATGAGGAACTGGCCATCGACCAGCAGACCCGTGATATGCTGGTGACCGCCCCCCGTGGGACCATTTATGATTCCCAGGGAAATATTTTAGCGGTCTCCACCACGGTGCAGAACGTGGTCATCTCGCCCAAAGACATCCTCAAGGGCCAGTCCACGGCGGCGGAACGGGGGGCATCCAAGCTGGAAAAGGGCGCCGGCCTCACCGATGCGGAGAAGGAAAAGAAAAATCTGGTCGTCACCGACGCCGAGGTGGCGGCGATGAACGGCACCTACAAGGAATTTATCGCCGAGGGCCTGGCGGATATCCTGGGTATGGAGAAAGCAGACGTCCTCAAGCGGATGGAGAACACCGCCTCCCAATACGAGGTCCTCAAGTGGCGGGTGGACGACGACGTATCCCAGGCTGTTCGGGAGTTCAAGGACACCTACGACCTCTATCCCGGCGTCTACCTGCTGCCGGATACCAAGCGGGTGTATCCGTACAGCTCCCTGGCGGCCCAGGTCATCGGTTGGGTCAATGTCAACGACGGTAACCGGGGCGCCTATGGCATCGAGGCCAAGTTCGAGGAAGAGCTGGCGGGCGAGCCGGGCCGCGTGGTCACAGCCAAGAACGCCGCCGGTACGGAGATGCTCTCCAGCTATGAGAACTATATCGACGCGCAGCCGGGGCTCAATCCCCATCTTACCATCGACGCCACCATCCAGAGCTATTGCGAGCGCACGCTGGAGGAGGGCATCAGCTCCTACGAGGTGCGCAAAGGCGGCTTCTGTATCGCCATGAATCCCAAGACCGGGGCTGTGCTGGCCATGGCCTCCACCCCCAATTATGATCTCAACAGTCCCCGCACGGTCACCGATCCGGTGCTCTCTCAGTACCTGGAACAGGTGCAGAACGATCCCAGCACCAGCGAGGAGGCATACAAAGAGGCCCTGCAGGCGGCCCAGTATCAGCAGTGGATCAACCGGGCGGTCACTGATACTTATGAGCCGGGCTCCACCTTCAAGACCGTTGTGGTGGCCGCCGCCCTGGAGGAGGGCGTGGTAAACGAGAACACGCACTTCTACTGTCCCGGGTATAAGATCGTGGCGGACCGGCGCATCAGTTGCTCCAAGCACGAGGGACATGGGGACCAGAACCTGGCCCAGGCCGTTGCCAATTCCTGCAACCCAGCGTTCATTGAGATCGGCCAGGCGCTGGGGGCGGAGAAATTTTACCAGTACCTTCTGGATTTTGGTATCATCGGCAAAACGGGCATCGACATCCAGGGCGAGGCGGACAATACCAATCTGGTGTGGACCCAGGAGTACTTCACCGGCCCTTACGGCGAGGTGTCCCTGGCCACGGCCTCGTTCGGCCAGACCTTCCGCCTGACCCCCATTCAGCTCATCACCGCCGCCTGCGCAGCGGTGAACGGCGGTCATCTGATGCAGCCCTACGTGGTCCAGTCCTTCACCGATCAGGACGGCAATGTGGTGAAGCAGACACAACCCACCGAGATCCGCCAGGTCATCAGCGAGGAGACCTCGGCCAAGGTCCGGCAGATGCTGGAAGGGGTGGTGGACGGCGGCACCGGCAAAAACGCCTATATGGAGGGCTACCGCATCGGCGGAAAGACGGGTACCTCGGAGAAGCGGGATGAGAACACCGGCGACAATATCGTCTCCTTCCTGGGCGTGGCCCCGGCGGACGATCCTCAGGTCGTGATTCTACTGGCATTTGACAGCCCCACGCCTGTGACGCCGGGCTCCAACTATACCTCCCACGGCTTCTATATCAGCGGCGGCAATATGGGCGCCCTCTCCGCCGGACCGCTGATCGCCGACATCCTGGACTATCTGGGCGTGGAAAAGGTGTACAGCGACGCCTCCTATGCCGACGTGGTGGTGCCCCAGACCGTGGGTCTGAGCCAGGCCGACGCACAGTCCCTGCTCCAGTCCAAAGGGCTGGGTTACCGCGTTGTGGGAGACGGGGCCGTGGTCACCGACCAGATCCCCTCTCAGGGTGTCTCCATTCCGGGCAAGAGCGAGGTGGTCCTCTATCTGGGCGCGGAAAAACCCACGGAGCAGGTAGAAGTCCCCGACCTCACCCGCAAGACCCCCGGGGCGGCGGAACAGGCCCTGGAGAAGCTGGGGCTCTATATGCGCGCCTCCGGCGTCACCACATATTCCGACAGCACCATCTCCACCAGCCAGTCCATTGCGGCGGGAACGATGGTGGAGCCCGGCACCGTGGTGGAAGTCCACTTTATGGATACGGCGGTCCAGGATTACGCCGCCAATGGAAATATCGACTCGATCCACTGAGCATGCTCCAACCAACCATCGGGGGTGAATCATGAAGCTGAACCAATTGCTCCGCGGTGTGGCGCTCACCGGCTGCCGCGCGGACCAGGACGTGGAAATCACAGGAGTCAGCTACGACACCCGGACCATGGCCCCGGGCGGCCTGTTTGCGGCGCTGGAGGGCTATAAAACCGACGGACAGCTCTATATCCGGGAGGCGCTGGAAAAAGGGGCGGTGGCGGTGCTCTGCCGCCGCGCGCCGGACTTTGACGGACCCTGGCTGATGGCGGAGGACCCCCGGGCGGCCCTGGCGCTGATCTCTGCGAACTGGTTCGGGCACCCGGCGGAGGCGCTTACCTGTGTGGCTGTGACGGGGACCAATGGCAAGACCACAACGACCTACCTTCTCAAAGCCGCGCTGGAGGGGGCTCTGCACGCCAAGGTGGGGCTCATCGGGACCAATCAGAATATGATCGGGGAGGAGGTGCTTCCGGCCCACCGCACTACCCCGGAATCCTATGAGCTCCAGGAACTGCTGCGCGCCATGGCCGACGCGGGCTGCACCCATGTGGTCATGGAGGCGTCCTCCATCGCCCTGGTCCTCCACCGCACCGGCGGCATCCGGTTTGCGGCGGGTATCTTTACGAACCTGACCCCGGATCATCTGGACTTCCACGGCACCATGGAGGCTTACCGGACGGCCAAGGGTCTGCTTTTTGACCAGACGGATCTGGCCGTCGTCAACCTGGACGATGATGCGGGGCGATACTATGCGGAAAGCGCCCCATGTCCGGTGTTCACCTACTCCGAGCGGAAGGATGAGGCCGATCTGGTGGCCAAGAACATCCGCCTCTTTCCCAGCCATGTGGAGTTTGAGGCCGTGGCGAGGAACACCATCGGCCGCATCTTTCTTCCCATTCCGGGCGGCTTTTCCATCTACAACGCTCTGGGCGTGGTGGCGTGTGCCCTGAACCTGGGCGCAGGACTTCCGGACATCGCCGCCGCCCTGCGCTCGGCAAGGGGGGTGAAAGGGCGGGTAGAGGTGGTCCCCGTTCCGGCGGCCTATACGGTCATCATCGACTATGCCCATACGCCGGATGCCCTGGAGAACATCCTTACCACGGTGCGGGATCTGACGGACCGGCGGGTCATCTGCCTGTTTGGCTGCGGAGGAGACCGGGACAGGAGCAAGCGTCCTGCGATGGGCTCCATTGCCGCGGCCCTTGCCGATATATGTGTCGTCACCTCGGATAACCCCCGCACCGAGGAGCCGGTTGCCATCATCGCAGATATTCTGAAGGGGATGGAGGGGACGGATACGCCCGTCCGTGTAGAGCCGGACCGCCGCGCCGCCATCCGGCTGGCCCTTTCAGAGGCTGGGACCGGAGATGTGGTGGTGCTGGCAGGCAAGGGACATGAGACCTATCAGGAGATCGACGGCGTCCAGTTCCATCTGGACGAGCGGGAGGAAGTCGCCGGGTTTTTTGCCCGGGGCAGACGCGGATAAGAGCGGCGTTCCGATACTTTTCTCTTTCCCTCTGCGCGGTAATATGGTATAATCCCCGTTTGGGAATTTGCCAAGGAGGTTGAATAGATGAGAATACTGATTGCTGCGCTGGTGTCTTTTGCGGTCTCGGCCATTGCCGGAAAGCTCCTGATCCCCATCCTGCGCCGGATGAAGGCGGGACAGTCCATCAAGGAGGACGGCCCCACCTGGCATATGTCCAAACAGGGCACCCCCACCATGGGCGGGCTCATGTTTATTCTGGGCATCCTGGTCGCCATTGTCCTCATCGGCTGGCCGGATATTGCCAGGGGGGACTTCCGCGCCGTTTTTGTCTTTTGCTTCGCGCTGGTGTTCGGTGTCATCGGCTATCTGGATGACTATGAAAAGGTCAAAAAGCATGAGAACACCGGCCTGACCGCCGGCCCCAAGTTCTTGCTTCAGCTGGCGGCGGCCATTGCCTTTACCGCCCTGCTGCGCCACTTCGGTTATCTGGCGCCTCATCTCTATATCCCCTTTGCCAATGTGACGGTGGAGCTGCCGTGGATGCTTTACATGGTCTTTGCGGCCTTCGTCATGGTGGGGACGGTGAATGCCGTGAACATCACCGACGGCGTGGACGGCCTCTCCTCCAGCGTCACCCTGCCGGTAGCGGCCTTTTTCTCCGCCGTGGCCTGGTACTGGAGTATCCCTGACCTGGGGATCTTCGGCGGCGCCCTCTTCGGCGGCCTGTGCGCGTTCCTGCTCTACAACCACTATCCGGCCAAGGTCTTTATGGGCGACACCGGGTCCCTGTTCCTGGGGGGCGCGGTGTGCGGACTGGCCTTTGCATTCGATATGCCCCTCATCCTCATCCTGGTGGGTATCGTCTATATCGCGGAGACCCTCTCGGACATCATCCAGGTGGTCTATTTCAAGGCCACCCATGGAAAGCGTATTTTCCGCATGGCCCCCCTTCACCATCACTTCGAAATGGGGGGGTGGAGCGAGAAAAAGGTGGTGGCGGTGTTCGCACTGGTATCCCTGGCGTTCTGCGCCGTGGCGTTCCTAGGCGTTTTGAACCGCTATCCGGTATGATCCCCACTTCCCTGAAAGGCAGGTAACCTATGGCCCGTAAACTCAAGCGCGATCTCACCGTGGAAGAACAGCTCGCCAGGGGTCCCATGGACCTGCCTTTTCTCATGCTGGTGCTGCTGCTCACAGGCATCGGCCTCATCATGATGTTCTCGGCGTCCTATGCCTACGCCCTCTATACCCGCACCGATCACGATGCCACCTACTACTTCCTGCGCCAGGGCCTTTTCGGCGCGGCGGGGGTGGCGGCCATGTATGTTATGTCCAAGGTCAACTACCAGAGCCTGCGGTGGATGTCCGTCTTCGCGCTGGGGGCCTCCATCGTCCTGCTGATCCTGGTGAAGGTCCCCGGCATCGGTACTACGGCCAACGGTGCCAACCGCTGGATCCGGGCCTTCGGGCCCATCCCCCAGTGGCAGCCCTCGGAGGCCGCCAAGCTGGGCGTCATCCTCTATTTCTCCGCCCGGCTGGCCAAGCGGAACACAGAGAAAAAGAAAAAATTCGACCGTCATCAGCTAAAAGGGCGCGTACTGGATCTTCTCGACCGGATCGGCTTCCTGGAACTGGTGCCCTACGGGGTGGTCCTGGTCGTCATCGCGGGCCTTCTGCTGCTGGAGCCCCATATGTCCGCGACCATCCTCATCCTGGCCATCGGTGCCTCCATCCTCTTTGCCGCCGGGATCCGTCTGGGCTGGTTTGCCGCAGGAGGGGCCATTGCGGCGGTGGGGCTCTTTTTCATCATCAATATGACCCCCTATATGAACGACCGCATCGCCATCTGGCAGAACCCCTGGTCGGATATGCGGGGCGACGGCTACCAGACCATCCAGTCCCTCTACGCCATCGGCTCCGGCGGTCTGTTAGGCGTGGGCCTGGGCAACAGCCGCCAGAAGTTCCTCTACATCCCGGAGCCGCAGAACGATTTCGTATTCTCCATCGTCTGCGAAGAGCTGGGCTATATCGGAGCGGCTCTGGTGCTCATCTTGTTTGCACTGCTTATCATTCGGGGCTACTGGCTGGCCATCCATGCCAGGGACCGGTTCGGGGCCCTGCTCATCGTGGGTGTTACCACACAGGTGGCGGTCCAGGTGTTTTTGAACATCGGCGTGGTTACCAATCTCTTTCCCGTCACCGGCATCTCTCTGCCGTTTTTCAGTTACGGGGGCACGGCCCTGCTGATCCAGCTGCTGGAGATGGGCATCGTGCTGAGCGTGTCAAGACAAATCCCGGCCCCCAAGGCCGGTTAGAGAAGGTGTTCCCTTGAAGATACTCTTTACCTGCGGCGGTACCGCGGGGCATATCAATCCGGCCATCGCGCTGGCCCGGCTCTTCCAGTTCCGGCATCAGGGCTGCCAGGTTCTCTTCGCCGGAGCGGACAACGGGATGGAGCGGACGCTGGTGCCCCATGAGGGCTATGAGCTGCGCACCGTCCACGTGAACACCATCCACCGGGCCTGGAAATGGAAGGACATCAAGCACAATGTCATGACCGTGGTTACGCTGCCCCAGGCGAGGCGGCAGGCCAGGGCCATTCTGGATGAATTCCGGCCCGACCTGGTGGTGGGCACCGGCGGCTACGCCTCCTATCCCGTGGTCAAGGAGGCGGCGCGGCGGGGTATCCCCACCGCCGTCCACGAGTCCAACGCAGTTCCCGGCCTCACCACCAAGATGCTCTCCAAGGTGGTGGACCGGGTCATGGTGGGCTTTGAGGACTCCAGGCAGCACTATCCCCATCCGGAACGGGTGGTGGTCACCGGCACGCCGGTGCGGCGGGACTTCTTCAACGATACCCGCAGGGAGGCCCGCCAAAAGCTGGGCCTTGCCGATGGAAAGCCCATGGTGCTCTCCTATTGGGGGTCCCTGGGGGCCGACGTGATGAACCGCTATATGGCGGATTTCATCGCGGAGGAGGTTGGAGAGGGCTGTCCAATTCACCATCTCCACGGCGCGGGCCGGAACTATGCCTGGCTGACCGGTGAGCTGGGGTGCCGGGGCGTGGCGCTGACCAAGGGGGGCGATGTGGAGGTGCGGGAGTATATCTATGATATGCCCCTGGTGATGGCCGCGGCCGACTTGGTGATCTGTCGGGCGGGGGCATCCACCATCTCCGAGCTCACCGCCATCGCCAAGCCCTGTATCCTGGTGCCTTCCCCGAATGTGACCAACAATCACCAGGAAAAGAACGCCAGAGTGCTGGAGCAGCACGGGGCCGCAGTGGTTCTGCTGGAACCGGAAATCGACGGAAAGCGGCTCTATGGAACAGCGAAGGAGCTGCTGGCAGACCGGGACCGACTGACGGCTATGTCCAAAAGTCTCACCGAGCTCTCCGTTACCGACGCCTCGGAGGAGATCTACCAGACGCTGATAGCACTTCTGAAGTAGGCCGGGCACTGTCACATACCCGTCTTTCCGCATAGTATGGCCTGAAACCATGAAATGCGGAGGATGGACCTATATGAGTGCTTATCTGGTGGAAGGCGGCAGACCGCTGCGTGGAACGGCCAGAGTCCACGGGGCCAAGAACAGCGTGCTGCCGATCCTGGCGGCGACGATTCTGTGCAGAGGGGTGAGCGTGGTCCACAACTGCCCCGATCTCTCAGACGTCCGCGCCTCCATTTCGATCCTGGAGCATCTGGGATGCAAGGTGTCGCGGACCGGGGACACCATTACTGTGGACGCCTCGGAGCTGACCCAAAACGATGTGCCCGACGCCCTGATGCGGGAGATGCGGTCCTCCGTCATCTTCCTGGGGGCGATCCTGGCCCGTACCGGCTCCGCGGCGCTGAGCATGCCGGGGGGGTGTGAGCTGGGCCCCAGGCCCATCGACCTGCACTTGGCCGCCATCCGGGCCCTAGGGGCGGAGATCCGGGAGGAGGGAGGCGCCCTCTTGTGCGCCCTACCCGGCGGGCATATGGCGGGCTGTGAGATCAATCTCTCCATCCCCAGCGTGGGGGCCACGGAAAACGCCATGCTGGCGGCCTGTGGGGCGGAGGGGACCACAGTGATCTCCAATGCCGCCCGGGAGCCGGAGATCGTGGATCTGCAGGCATTCCTGCTGGCTCTGGGGGCCGAGGTGCGGGGCGCGGGCTCCTCTGTGGTCACAGTCCGGGGTGGAAACGTGCTCCACGGCGGAGAGCATACCGTTATGCCGGACCGTATCGTCGCGGCCACACTGCTCTCGGCGGTGGCTTCCGCCGGCGGAGAGGCGGAGATCCTGGGCACCGATTATCGGCAGCTATCTACGGTCACCGCCGTGCTGGCGGAGGCGGGCTGCCGGATCCGTAGCGGGGCCGATTACATCACCATCCGCCGGGATGGTCTGCTCAAGGGCGTGCGCCCCATTCGCACGGCGCCCTACCCCGGCTTTCCCACCGACGCGCAGCCCCCGGTCATGGCCGCTCTGACCAGGAGCGAGGGGACCACCGTCATTGTGGAGAATATGTTCGAAAGCCGCTACCGGCATGTGGATGAGCTCTGCCGCATGGGGGCGGATATCCGGGTGGAGGGCCGTGTGGCGGTGATCTGCGGCGTAGACCGTCTCCGCGGCACCGGACTGAAGGCCGCCGATCTGCGGGGCGGGGCCGCCCTGGTGGTGGCGGCCCTAGGAGCCGAGGGGCGGAGCGAGATCACCGGCCTGACCCACATTGACCGGGGGTATTACGGCCTGGACGAGACCCTGCGGGGGCTGGGGGCCGGAATCACAAGAGCATAGAAGCGGACGGGCCGCCGGGAACGGCGGCCCCGCCGCCTGCTTATGGATTTGTAAGCATTTCTTAACGATTTTCTCACTTTTTTGTGCTATACTATCCCAACTGTGAGGAAAAAATGACACGCGGAGGCGGACCCATGGCTGCAAGGCGCTCCAACAAGAGAAAAAGGCGCAACCGGGGACGTTTCGGCATCCTCTACCAGTTTTTGTCGCTGGTCATCATACTGGTTGTGATCGCTGCGGGCTGCGTGGTTTTTTTCCGGGTGGATGAGGTCACCGTGGACGGTGAGAGCAAATATACCGCGGAGGAGATCATAGCCGCCTCCGGTATTGAACAGGGGGACAACCTCTTCCTCATCAGCCCGGTGCAGACCGGGAGAAAGATTGCCTCTGTGCTCCCCTATGTAGATAACGTCAACGTCCGCCGGGCGCTGCCGGACGGGGTGGTCATCACGGTGACAGAGTGTATGCCGGCCGCCGTGATCCAGGGGAATGGGAGCTGGTGGATCATCGACGCCAAGGGAAAGGTCCTGGAGCAGACGGCTTCCGGGACCGGGGCCGCTGTGGTCAGCGGTCTTACCGCCCTTCTGCCCGTCGAGGGGACCCGGCTGGCCGTGGAGGATGCCGACAGCGCCAAACTGAACAGCTTGCTCCAGCTCCTGCGGGCGTTCAGCGACCGGGGGATGGCGGAGAAGGTCTCCTCCATCGACCTCACTTCCACCGCAAATATCATCCTGGAGTACGACGGGCGCTTTACAGTGAAGATCCCGATGAATCCGGAGAACTTTGCCCTGAAAGTGCGGGCGTTGGACGAGACGGTGGCACAGCTCCAGACCAATGAGAGCGGTTCCATCGACCTGACTCGGGAGGATAAGGTCTATTTCGACCAGACGGGAGGCGGAAAATGACGGGGAAAGTTGCTTGAAATGTCTCCCAGCCTATTGACCTCACAGGAAAAGAGCGATACAATACATTATATTGATATTCTTGTGACTTTCGTTACTATAATTAGTCATTTACATAGGAGGAACAGGCATGGCTTTTGGACTGGATACAGGGCCTGAGAGCGTCGTCACCATCAAGGTCATCGGCGTGGGCGGCGGCGGCAGCAACGTGGTCAACCGCATGGTGCGCTCCGGCGTGCAGGGTGTGGATTTTATCGCGGTGAATACGGACAAGCAGGCGCTGGCCACGTCCAGCGCTACCTATAAGATCCAGATCGGGGAGAAGCTGACGGGCGGTCAGGGCGCCGGCTCCAATCCGGATGTGGGACGCAAATCCGCGGAGGAGAGCCGGGGGCAGATCGCCAAGGCTCTGGAGGATGCGGATATGGTGTTCATCACCGCCGGCATGGGCGGTGGCACCGGCACGGGCGCGGCCCCCATCGTGGCTGATATCGCGAAGGAGGCAGGGCTCCTTACCGTGGGTGTGGTGACCAAGCCCTTTTCCTTTGAAGGCCGTCGTCGGATGCAGCAGGCCGAGGCCGGCATCGAGGAGTTGAGGGGCAAGGTGGATTCCCTGGTCATCATCCCCAATGAACGGCTCAAATTTGCCACCGACCAGAAAATCACCTTCCAGAACGCCTTTGAGATCGCCGATGATGTGCTGCGCCAGGCGGTACAGTCCATTTCCGACCTCATCAAGAATACCGGATTCATCAACCTGGACTTTGCCGATGTGACTGCGGTGATGAAGGACGCGGGCATGGCCCATATGGGTGTGGGCCGGGCCGCGGGCAAAAACAAGGCCGAGGAGGCCGCCAAAATGGCCATTTCCAGCCCCCTGCTGGAGACCTCCATCAATGGCGCCCACGGTGTGCTGGTCAACGTCACCGGTTCCATGGACATCGGTCTGGAGGAGGTGGAGACCGCGGCCAACCTGGTGCAGCAGGCCGCCCATCCCGACGCGCTCATTATTTTTGGCGCCGCTTTTGACGAGGAGCTGGAGGATGAGATCCGCGTTACCGTCATCTCCACAGGCTTCGAGGAGGGAAAAAACGGCGGTATGCCGCAAAACCCCTTCTCCGCAGGCAAAGAGGCCGCCGTGAGCCAGCAGGCCGCCGAGCGTGGGGGCGCGGAGCGCGTGGCGCCTCCGGACCCGCTGGACGAGGACCCCTTCGTGGACATTTTCAAGATTTTCAACAAGGATAAATAACGGCTCCGGCCATAATGTGATACGGATGTTAGAAAGACGGAAGGCCGCCGGCGGAGTTCCTCCGCTGGCGGCTTTTTGCCCTTGCAATCCCAGGACCCGGGGGATATAATAGTAACGTTCTCAAAATACAGAATCGAGCCTAAAAGGAGTGAGACCGTCGTGAGCAGCGACCCTGGAAGTCGAAGTAAATACATAAAGACGGCGCGTTTCACAGGGGAGAGGTATGCCCTGCGGTAGCGCGCCGGAGAGAAAGGCGTGGTACCAATGCTGAGTATTCATAAGACCATCAATGGTCAGATGACCAAGCTGGACAAGGTGGAGGACGGGTGCTGGGTGAACCTCACTTACCCCACTGAGGATGAGATGTCCACCGTTACGGCCCTTTTGGGGATCGACCCGGGTTTCCTGCGGGCGGCCCTGGACGAAGAGGAGACCTCGCGGATCGACACCGAGGATGGGCAGACCCTCATCATCATCGATCTCCCGTCGGTGGAGAAGGGGGAGGCGGTGGTATACTCCACCCTCCCGCTGGGCATCATCGTGGCGGAAAAATGCATCATTACCGTCTGCCTGAAGGAGACTCCTGTGATCCGGGACTTTCAGGACGGATTGGTGAAAAACGCCGAGACCCAGAAAAAGACCAGCTTCATCCTCTACCTGCTGCTGCAGGTGGCGAAGCGGTTCCTCCAGTACCTCAAGCAGATCGATAAGATCTATAACTATATGGAGCGCCAGCTCTATAAGTCCCAGCGGAACAAGGAGCTCATCCAACTGCTGGATCTGGAGAAGTCTCTGGTCTACTTTAACACCTCCCTGAAGGCCAACGAGGTCACCCTGGAAAAAATTCTGCGCGGACGCATCATTACCCTCTACGAGGAGGACCACGATCTCCTGGAGGATGTGCTCATTGAGGTGCGGCAGGCCATTGAGATGGCGAATATCTACTCCTCCATCATCTCAGGTATGATGGATGCGTTTGCCTCCGTGATTTCCAATAACCTGAACGTCATCATGAAGGTGCTGACCTCTCTCACTATCCTGCTGACCCTGCCCAACATCATTTTCGGCTTCTATGGAATGAACGTGGCCAACCTGCCCCTGGACCATTTCTGGTGGTTCCCGCTGGTCATTGCGGGTGTGGCCATCGTGGTGGTGGGCATCGTGCTGAAGATGAAGGATCTATTCTGACAGAACAAAGAGAGCCCCTGCTTCCTGGCTGGAAGCAGGGGCTCTTTCCATATCGCGGCGCGTATGTCGCCCGGCGGCGCTATTCGTGCCGGGTGGAGCCGGCAAATTCATCCTCCGTGGAGAGAGGCTCGTCGGTCCTGGGGACAGTCAGGGTCTGTTTGTCGTCCAGACCGGGGATGAAGAGGTATTTCCGAATGATGAAGAGCACGGCGATGGAGATGACCATGATCAGATTTTCCATGGGGGTGGTATGCTCGATGACCATCTGCCGGGCAATGGCGAAAAGCAGGACCTCCACAGCCGAACTCATATTGTGGCGGCTGAGCATTTTCAGAAACTCAATGCCGATGACAACGGTGAAGGCGGTAGAGAGAAAGCTGCGCAGGCCCTCCGTGTCGGACGGATGACTGGCCATGACGCCCAACTGGGAGAGAATGGTGCCAAAGGACAATATGATGGCGGCGATGACCAGAAGGCTAACCAGGATCTCCAGAAACTGGGCAATGCGGTAAATGGTGTTGGGGATCTTGATTTTCAGGTAATACATGGCGTTCATAGGGGGGCTCCTCACAGGGTGGGCAGGGCGGCCAACAGGCCGTCTACGTCCGACTTCTCGGTGTTGAAGCAGGTCACGAACCGGATGATGGTATATCCGGGCCCGTCGGCGGGGCACCAGTCCTCGTAGTGACACACGGCATCGATTTGAGGCTTGAGGCTGTCAGGCACGATGGGAAAGACTTGGTTGGTGGGGGAGTCCACCCACAGCTTCCACCCCTTGGCCTTCAGGCCGCTCTGGAGGCGGGCGGCCATGGCGTTGGCGTGGCGGGCCATCTCAAAGTAGAGTCCGTCCTTCAGCAGCGCTTCGAACTGGACCCCCAGCAGCCAGCCCTTGGCCAGGACCGCGCCGAGCTGTTTCTTGATGCGGAAGAAGTCGCCCTGGAGGGCGGGGTTGGAAATGACCAGAGCCTCCCCCATGAGGGCCCCGTTTTTAGTGCCGCCAATGTAGAAGGCATCGGTCAGCCGGGCCAGATCGGCCAATGTGAGGTCGTTGGCCCCGGAGGCCAGAGCGCAGCCCAGACGGGCGCCGTCCAGGAAGAGCAGGAGATCGTGCTCCCGGCAGAATTCCGAAAGAGCGGTGAGTTCCGCTTTGGTGTATACCATGCCGCTTTCCGTGGCGTCGGCGATCTCCACCAGCCGGGGCTTGACCAGGTGTTCGTCCCTGTGCCGCTCCAGGATGGGTTCGATCTGCTCAGGCCGGATCTTGCCATCAGCCCCGGTGCATACCTGGAGGATCTTATGCCCGGTGGCTTCCACCGCGCCGACCTCGTGCCCGTTGATATGGGAGGAGTCGGCCGCCACCACGCCCTCCCAGGGGCGCAGGAAGGCGGCGATGGCAGTAAAGTTGGTCTGGGTGCCGCCGATGAGGAACTGGACCTCGGCCTGGGGACACTGGCAGAGATCCCGGATGAGGGCCTTGGCCCGGTCACAGTAAGCGTCGTCACCATAGCCCACGTTTCCCTCCAGGCTGGTCTCGGCCAGAGCGGAGAGGACCTTTGGGTGGGCGCCGAAGGAGTAGTCGTTGCGGAAGAGATACTTCATTTCGTGAGCCTCCATTGTAGTGGTGGAGGCGGGGCACCGGACGGCGTCCCCGCCGCTGCGCCTTAAAATTTAAAGCTGTCCTTCAGACTTACGGAGCGATTGAATACCAGACGTCCGGGGGCGCTGTCCCTGTTGTCCACACAGAAATAGCCCTGCCGCATGAACTGGAAGGACCCGGGAGCCTGGACGTGTTCCAGGCTCCGCTCCACCTTGGCCCCGGTGAGGATTTCCAGGGAGGCGGGATTCAGGCAATCCAGAAAGTTTTTCTCTCCGGCATCGGGGTCTGCGTCGGAAAACAGGTTGTCATAGAGCCGGATCTCGGCGTCCACGGCGGTGGCGGCGTCCACCCAGTGGATGGTGGCCCCCTTTACCTTGCGCCCGTCGGCGGGATCGCCGCCGCGGGAGTCGGGGTCGTACTCACACAGGACCTCCGTCACACGGCCGTCCGCATCCTTGACACAGCCGACACATTTGATGAGGTAGGCCCCCTTCAGCCGGCACTCGGGGCCGCCGGGGAACAGCCGCTTATACTTGGGGACCGGCGTCTCCAGAAAATCCTCCGCCTCGATATAGAGCTCACGGGAGAAGGGGACCTCCCGGGTGCCGTCCTTGGGCCGATTGGGGTTGTTCTCCACCTGAAAGCTCTCGCTTTGTCCCTCCGGATAGTTGGTGATGGTGAGCTTTACCGGGCGGAGCACCGCCATGACCCGCTGTGCGGTCTCGTTGAGGTCCTCCCGGAGACAGTGCTCCAGAAAGGCGAATTCCACGGTGGAGGATGCCTTGCTCACGCCGTTGCGTTCGGAGAAGTTGCGGATAGCGCGGGGGGTATAGCCGCGGCGGCGCAGGCCGCAGAGGGTGGGCATACGGGGATCGTCCCAGCCGGAGACCTTGCCCTCCTCCACCAACTGCCGCAGCTTCCGCTTGGACATGACCGTGTAGTTGATGCCCAGCCGGGCAAACTCGATCTGCCGGGGATGAGAGGGCACCGGGCAGTTGGCGATGACCCAGTCGTAGAGAGGGCGATGATCCTCAAACTCCAGGGAACAGAGGGAGTGGGTGATGCCCTCCAGCGCGTCCTCCAGGGGGTGGGCAAAGTCATACATGGGGTAGATGCACCATTTGTCGCCCTGGCGGTGGTGGTGCATATGGTTGATGCGGTAGAGCACCGGGTCCCGCATGTTGAAGTTGCCACTGCTCAGGTCGATTTTGGCCCGCAGGGTATATTTGCCGTTGGGGAACTCCCCGGCCTTCATCCGGGCGAAGAGGTCCAGGCTCTCCTCCACAGGCCGGTCCCGCCAGGGAGAGCGGGCAGGGGTGTTCACATCGCCCCGATATTCCCGGAACTCCTCAGGAGTCAGGGCGCAGACGTAGGCCAGCCCCTTTTTGATGAGCTCCACGGCATACTCGTACATCTGCTCAAAGTAGTCGGAGGCATAGAAGAAGCGATCCCCCCAGTCATAGCCCAACCAGTGGATGTCCTCCTGGATGGCCTCCACGTACTCCACATCTTCCTTGGTGGGATTGGTGTCGTCCATGCGGAGGTTGCACAGGCCACCGTATTTTTCAGCGGTGCCGAAGTCGATAAAGATGGCCTTGGCATGCCCGATGTGGAGGTAGCCGTTGGGTTCGGGCGGGAAGCGGGTGTGGACGGCCATACCTTGGAACTGCCCGCCCTGTGCGATATCCTCGTCGATAAAATCATGGATGAAGTTCTGCGCCATTACAGGGGGTTCGGCGGCGCCGGGGGTCTTGTGTTCCTCGGTCATGTTTCGTCACTCCTTTATTTTCATGCAAGTCATTATTTTACCCTGTAAAGCAAGAAATTGCAACGCTTTCCTGCAAATATTCCGATAGATTGTGTTCTACTGTGAGGCCGAAATGTAACAGACGGTAATGCAACAACTAATGTACAACCCATAACATTTATTATATAATTTTTCAATGGATAAGCTGCCGGAGCTGCAGCGGGCGCATAGGACGGCAGAGCGCCTTGCCGCCATACCGCGCAGACGATAGAACGAAGGGGGAGAAGCGAGCATGCAGGGGAGTAAATCCTGCCCGCACAAGGAGGGACCCAACCGGGTCAGCACACGGGGATTGATGAAAGCGGCGGGCTTTACATCGGAGGAGATCGCCCAGCCCTTTGTGGGGATCGCCTGTTCCTGGACGGACGCCTTTCCAGGGCACAACCGCCTGAATCAGTTGGCCGAGGACGTGGCCCGGGGCGTCATCGCCCGGGGCGGTACGCCGATGATTTTCCACACCATTGCGATCTGCGACGGATATTGTGGTTCAACGGAGGGCGCGAAGTATTCGCTGCCGAGCAGGGAGGTCATCTGCGACTCCATCGAGTGTGAAGCGGCTGCGCATGGGTTTGACGCGATGGTCTTCGTGGCGGCCTGCGATAAGATTGTGCCCGGCATGCTGATGGCGGCGGCGCGGCTGAATCTGCCGTCCGTCATGGTGACCGGCGGGCCGATGCTGCCTGGACGCGTGCCGGGGGAAGAGGCACTGCAAAATCTCTCCACCATAGCGCAGCACGCGGGACGATTCAGCCGGGGGGAGATCAGCGCCGAACGCCTGATGGAATATGAGGACCACTGTATGCCTGGGTCCGGCTGCTGCGCGGGCATGTACACGGCAAACTCCATGGGGTGCATGGCGGAGGTCCTGGGTCTGGCGCTGCCCGGAAACGGGACGATCCCCGCCGTTTACGCGGAGAGAAACCGCCTGGCCAAAGAGGCCGGAAGGCAGGTGATGGCGCTCTGGGGGCGGCAGATTCTGCCCTCAGACATCCTAACGGAGGCAAGCTTTCAGAATGCGATCACTATGGATCTGTTGATCGGATGCTCGACGAACACTCTGCTGCATCTTCCTGCCATTGCCCATGAGGTCGGGATCCGTATCACGCCGGATGATTTTGAGGAAAAGGGGAGCAAGGTGCCGGTCGTCTGTTCTCTGGCCCCGGGCGGCGCCGACCATATCGTCGATCTCTATGAAGCCGGCGGGGTGCAGGCCCTGATGAAAGAGGGGATAGAGGGCGGACTGCTTGACGGCGGCGTGATGACGGTCACCGGGAAAACGGCTGGAGAGAATACAGCTTCTGCGGTCGTCTGGAACGAAAAGGTCATCCGCCCGCTGGACCGCCCCCGCCTGCCCAACGGGGGGCTGTGTATCCTCAGGGGTAATTTGGCGCCGGAGGGAGCGGTCATCAAAGCTGCGGCCCTCAAGGCCGAGGACAGGAGATTTATGGGTCGGGCCCGGGTATTTGACAGCGAGGCGGCGGGCAGGACGGCTGTCCTGAACGGAGAGATCCACGAGGGGGAGGTCATCGTTATCCGCTACGAAGGGCCCAAGGGGGCGCCCGGCATGCCGGAGATGGCGCGGCTGATCACGCTGATCCAGAGCTCGGGGCTGGGGGAGCGGGTACCGCTGCTCACCGACGGGAGATTTTCCGGAATCACAAGAGGCGGCTGCATCGGGCACATCTGCCCGGAGGCCGCCGCCGGCGGCCCCATCGCGCTGGTAGAGGATGGGGACATCATCGACTATGATATCGATCAGCGCCGGCTCTCCCTACTGGTGGAGGAGGACGTCCTGGAGGAGCGGAGAAAGCGGTGGAGCTGTCCGCCCCCCAAGGTGACGCGCGGCTATCTGGCGCGATATGCCAGGCAGGTTACCTCGGCGGCGGAGGGCGCCGTACTCAGGTGATCGGGCTGCCTTTAAAAAATCTAATCCCAACGGCCTGCCGGAGGGTGGAAAGGTGTGATGATCGCAATGAAAGCGACGGTATATGGACTGAGGGAAGATGAAAGGCCACTGTTTGCAAAAGAGGCGGAGCGGTTTCCGGAGATTGAGCTGGTGCTTACCAAGGAATATGTGACGGAGGACAGCGCCGCCTTGGCGGAGGGGGCGGATGCGATCCTGATCACCGCGCCCTGCACGATCACTCCGGCGCTGGCCCGGCGGCTCCACGGGGCCGGCGTCAGATACATCCTCACCCGCAGCACCGGATTCGGACATATCGACCGGCAGGCCATCCAGAATTATGGGATCCGTGCGGCAAACGTGCCGGCCTACAGTTTGAACGCAGTCCCGGAATTCTGCCTCCTACTGACGTTGAACCTCCTTCGAAATTTTAAAAGAGAGTCGAAGATGCTGGAGAAAAAGGACTTCAGTCTCAGCGGCATCCAGGGAAAGGAGCTTGGGACCATGACGGTGGGCCTGTTTGGAACAGGCCGCCTGGGCACAAGGGAGGCCCAACTGTTCAAAGCCATGGGCTGCCGGGTCCTGGCGTATAATCCCCACCCCAGGGAGGCGGCGAAGCCCTATGTGGAATACGTTACGAAAGAAACGGTGCTCCGGGAGGCCGAGCTGATCGTGCTGCAATGCGCGCTGAACGAGGAGAACCGGCACATGATCAACACAGAGACCATCGCGCAGATGAGGGACGGGGTCTATCTGGTGAATACCGCCAGAGGAGGTCTCATGAATTTTGCAGACGTGCTGGACGGACTCAAGAGCGGCAAGATCGCCGGGCTTGCGACGGATGTCTACGACCACGAGGAGACCTTTGTGAGGAAAAACTGCGCCGGGATGGACCTGGGCGATCCTGTGATGGAGGAGCTCATGGGAATGGAAAATGTGATCCTGACGCCCCATATCGCCTTTTTCACAGAGGCTGCCATTCGGGACATCATCCATACCTCTCTGGAAAACCTCCGGGAATTTGCAAGGACCGGCGGCTGCTCCAACGAGGTGTACCAGGCCAAACAGAGTTGACCGGCAGAGGGTTTGGTCGTAAAATAAAGATGCGGAGATAAAAACACAGGCAGGTTGGTAGTCCGGCCACGGCCCGCCGGGGACCGGTCCCGTCCCCCGGCGGCTGTCAGTAGCCCTCCCTCCCATGGGTCGTCCATTTTCCGCAGATATACTGGTAATGGGAGGACAACTGCATATGGAACAGGGATACGCAAGGATAACCGTCTGCTTTGAGGCGCCTTTCTGGATCGGAGTGCTCGAGCGGGAATGGGGCGGTACGCTGGAGGTCTGCAAGATTGTCTTCGGCGCGGAGCCCAGAGATTACGAGGTCTATGCATTTCTCGTGAGCCACTGGCGGGAGCTGAGATTCAGTCCGCCGGTGACGGGGGTGAGGCGAGCCGAGGCGGCGAATCCCAAGCGGGCCCGGCGGAAGGCGGGGCAGCAGTTCCGTGGTGGAGTCGGGACCAGGGCCCAGCAGGCGATCGCGCTCCAGCGGGAGCAGAACAAACGGAAGCGGCGGGAGGACCGCCGCAGACGGGATGAGGCGGAGGAGGCGCGCAGGTTTCAGCTCCGCCGACAGAAGAAAAAAGAGAAGCACAGGGGCCGGTAGATCCGGCCCCTGCGCTTCAGAAGGGAAGGGAAACATGGAGCAGAGGGAATTTCTTGATTTCATGCACGTGTTGGAGCGTCTCAAATGCAATACCCGCCACTCCTGGACCTCCACGGGCCGCCATGAGACGGTAGCGGCCCACAGTTGGCGGCTGGGCGTGATGGCCCTGCTCCTGCGGGGAGAGTTTCCGGGAGCGGATATGGAACGGGTGCTCCGGATGTGCCTGATCCACGACTTCGGAGAGGCGGTGACAGGGGATATTCCCTCGTTCCAAAAGACGACCTCCGACGAAAAGCGGGAGGAGCGGGCGGTAGCGGACATGCTCGCACCGCTGCCCCAGCCGGCGCGGGGGGAATTGGAGGCGCTTTTTGCCGAGATGGACGCCATGGCCACGCCGGAGGCCAGGATCTACAAGGCGCTGGACAAGTTGGAGGCCGTGCTCCAGCACAATGAGGCGCCGCTGGAGACCTGGACGGAATTGGAGTACGGGCTTAACCTGATCTATGGAGAGGAAAATGCCGCCGAGTTTCCCTGGCTTCGGGCGCTGCGGGAGGAACTGCGGCGGGATACGGAAGAAAAGACGGCGGTGTGGGCCGCCGATTGAACGGGGCTCGCCGCCGGGGTTCGGGGCGCCTGTGGGGAGAGCCGATTGGAAAGAGAGCAGCGGGGTGGGGGGGGCGGC
>NZ_JBCOAQ010000017.1:22310-64400 GCF_040226735.1 Intestinimonas sp. RTP31139st1_F5_RTP31139_211217
GAGCGGCGTCGGGCCGCGGCACCGGGCGCGGCCTGACGCTATTTCCCCATGTAGGAGAAGTGCATATAGTCTCTGCTCCCTGCCCAGGCGGTACCGCCCCAGCTATAGCCGTATTGGGCAAAAATACGCACCACACTGCCGTCGGCGGGAATGGAAAAGGGATCCTCGCCGGGCAGCCAGTGAGAACCGGCGCCGACCTGTCCACTGTCATAGATCTGGTAATTCTCTTCCCAGTTGATATCCACGGCGGTGCCGCAGTTGTGCTCCCCCTTGGCGGCGTCTGTCCAGCGGTAACCACCGATATTTTTGATGGGAAACTGCTCCGGGTCCTCATAGATGGCGGTGAAGATGGCCGTCATATCGTCTGCAAGAGCTTCATGGATGGTAAAGGTACAGGCGGAGGATGCCCTTTCTCCGGTAGATGGGTCCAGGTGCCATACGGGGACCGTCACCTCTTTCATCCGGGCGTCTGCCTCGGACTTGGTGGTGAAGCGCCGTTGGTCGGCGCTGCCGAAGAGACGCAGGTACTTGGCCTGATTTTCTCCCTGGACCCGCCAGTCCGGGTCTTCCGACGGGGACTGTTCGCCGGGAAGGGAGGCCGGCAGGTCGGCGGCCGGCGCCTCGTGCTCCGGGATTGGGGCGGAGGGCGCCCCGCCGCGCAGATCGCTCAGCCGCAGCAGAAGCACCGCGCCGTCGGCACGGAGCAGGGGGGCTTCTCCCTGAAAGCT
Source organism: Intestinimonas sp. RTP31139st1_F5_RTP31139_211217 (assembly GCF_040226735.1). NCBI lineage: Bacteria > Bacillati > Bacillota > Clostridia > Eubacteriales > Intestinimonas > Intestinimonas sp. RTP31139st1_F5_RTP31139_211217. Next base: position 23,039 of record NZ_JBCOAQ010000017.1, read on the forward strand.
GCCGTCCGGCATCCCGCTGATCAGCCCACAGGCAGAGACTGCGGAGACGGCTTCCCGGTAGCAGACCGGGAGCGTCTCCCAATCGACAAAGGCGGAACCCGTGCCGGGGGAAGCGGGCTCCTGCGGCAGCAGACGGGAGAGCAGCACCGCCGCATCCCGGCGCAGGAGCGGCATGTCCAGTTTGTCGGAGGCCACGGGGAGAAAGTCATCGGCCTGGAGCACGCCAGCCTCACAGGCGGCCAGATAATAGGGCATGGCCCAATGGCCGTCCGCCCCGCTGTGGGCGTCGCAGACAGTCGGATAGAAGGCACGGCCCAGCATGGCCAGGTATTGTCCCCAGGTGAGCGTCCCGGAGGGCTGCACAGTGCCATCCGGCATCCCGCCGAGGATCCCCAGCTCACAGGCGCGTATCAGCGCGTCATAGGCCCAGTGGGACTCATCCAAGTCGGGATAATCTGCGGCCAGGGCGGAGATGGAGAGCGGGAGAGAGAGCAGCAGCGTCAGAAGGAGAGCGGCGGTCTTTTTCATGGAGGCGGCACCTTCTTATTCCATTGGTGTTGTGTGCGCGGAGGAGAGAAGCGCGGACCGTGCGGCGAGCACGGCCCGCTGCGCCCATAGAGAGAAGGGCTGAAATTATCTTATCATATAAAATTCGACACAGACAAGCACAAAAAATGCGCCGCAGGAAAAACTGCGGCGCACTGGGGGGAAAATCTGTCAGTCCCAGATACTGAACTGGTACAGGTGGTCATAATCCATCCCCATCGCGATGAAGACGGTGCCTCTGCTTTGGTTATAAACACAGGACCACTGGGTGGAGCTGCGCTTTTCCGGCTGTGGCTGCTGGCTGACGGCCTCCAGCAGGTCCATGGCCTCCTCTTCGGTCAGAATGCCCTCCGCCGCCTCCATGGCGGCCGTCAGGGTCTCAAAGCGGTCCTGCCCGGTGCCGAAATCCCAATCGCCGGGAGTCAGAAGGAAGTTGGTGGCCCGGGGGCTCTCCACCACGTTCATTGTGTCTCCGATGTATTCCACCACTACCGCACGCCCGGAGGCATCGGCGATCTGAAAGTGGTAGCAGGAGTTGGCGGAGGCGTGCATATCGTATTCGCCCAGCAGCGTCAGCGCTTCCTCCACAGTGGCAGCCTGATCCAGGATCATACGGATGGCTGTGGTGGTGGTGATGTCCACTTTTTCCGTCTGTTGGTTCGTAGGCTCGGTGTCGATGAGGAGAACGCCCACGGCCACGCCCTTTTCATTGACGCCGTCCAGGGGCACATAGGGGGCGGCCAGACAGAAAAAGCTGTCCAGAAGGCCGGTGGGCAGCTTGTCCTCACCAAAACCGATATAGGCCAGATTGACCATGGAGATGGAGCGGTAGCCGTTGGACGGCGCGGTTTTGACAAAAAGCGCAGGGGAGTAATACATATCAAAATTCCTTCCGAAGACGGCATCTCCTTCCGGGGTGTGGGCGGCAAAGGTAGAGCAGCCCAGATCGGGCAGATCGAACTCCATGGGCAGTCCCTTCAAGAGCTTTCCAGCGATGAAGCGGATGAGCTCCGGGTCGCTGGAGGCCCCTGTCTCCAGAAAGTCGTCAAAGCCGTAATCCCCGATGTACTCCATGGTAAAAAGCGAGGTGTTCCCCACCCGCTCCAGCGTACCCAGGGTCCTCAGTTCCCGCTGGAACAGCAGCAGGACGGCCAGCATCAGCGCGGCCAGCACGGCGGCGAGGGCGAGCAGGAGCTTGGGGAGGAGCCTGCGCGGCTTGTGTGGGGCTTGGGGCAGAGTTTCCTTCATGTGTGCAATCTCCTTTGAATATCAAATAATTTGAAAATCAAACGAGATACATCATAGAGCGGCAGGACCGGTTTGTCAAGAAATATTTTTAAAAGTGACTTGACAAATGAAAATATTTGAATATACTAATATTAGAACAAGCGAATGAAGGTGAGGCCAATGGAAGAGAGCAAGGAGCTCTATGAGGAAAAGACCGAGTTGCTCAAGGCCCTTTCCCACCCTCTGCGGCTGCAGATCGTCCGGGGCCTGCTGGTGGGGGGATGCCACAATGTCCGCTGTATGGAGGCGGGCACCGGGCAGTCACAGTCCACCATCTCCCAGCACCTGATGCGCCTGAAGGCGGCGGGGGTGGTACGGTGTGAACGACAGGGCAACGAGATGTACTATGAGGTGTCGGACCCGGACGCCGCCGCTGTGGTGGCCGCGCTGTTCGGAGACAAGGAGTGTGATTATAATTGTCCCATGACATTGCGGTCATCGGAGGCGGTCCGGCAGGCCTGAGCGCCGCGATCAATGCCAGGGTCCGGAACAAGACGGTGCTGGTGGTCGGCAACGATTACCGGGAAAGTCCTCTGTACCGGGCGGAGCGGGTAGACAACTATCTGGGGATGCCCGGACTTACCGGAGCCCAGCTCTTGGACGCTTATCAGAGGCACGCCGAGGATATGGGCGTGGAATTCAGACACGGACGAGTGCTGAATATCATGCCCATGGAGCACACATGCTATCTAAGCATCGGCACCGATATGGAGGAGGCCGGGGCGGTCATTCTGGCCACCGGCGTCTCGCGGGGGAAGAAGTTCCCCGGCGAGGCGGAGTTTCTGGGCCGGGGCGTGAGCTACTGCGCGACCTGTGATGGGATGCTCTACCGAGACAAGCAGGTCGTGGTGGTTGGGCTGGCCCCCGATGCGGCTGAGGAGGCCAACTTTCTCCAGGGGTTAGGTTGCCGGGTGACCTACGTCTCAGGCAAGGCGCCGGAGGGGCTGGACCCCGCCATTGCCTATGTGAGAGCGACCAAACTGGAGATCGTGGGCGAAGCGTCCGTCACCGCCCTGAGAGCGGGGGACGAGGAAATCCCATGTCAATGCGTGTTCCTCCTCCGCCACGCCATTCCGCCCACGGATCTGCTGCCGGCGCTGGAGCTGGAAAACGGCTATATCCGGGTGGACCGGGAGATGAGGACCAACCTGCCGGGCGTATTTGCCGCCGGAGACTGCACCGGGCTGCCCCTCCAGCTTTCAAAAGCCGCCGGCGAGGGCCTGATCGCCGGACAGAAGGCCGCCGAGTATCTCGACGGGCTGTAAGAGGAAAATCATGCATATTTTATCTATTTCATTATAAAAAGGAGAAATGAATCATGTCTGTTCTGCATCTGAATGAATCCGAGTTCAACGAAAAAATCCCCACTGCCCCCATCGCCATGGTGGACTTCTGGGCCACTTGGTGCGGTCCCTGCAAGATGCTGGCTCCGGTTGTGGAGGACCTGGGCAAGAAGTACGAGGGCAAGGCGCTCATCGGTAAGGTGGACGTGGATGAGAACCAGGCGCTGGCCGGCAAGTACGGCGTTATGAGCATTCCCACCGTCATCTTCTTCAAGGACGGCAAGGAGATTGGGCGGAAGGTGGGCGTACAGCCCGCCAGCGTCTACACCCAGACGCTGGACGCCAACCTGTAAGGCAGAGAGAAAGACCTCCTCCGCGCACTTGCACAAAAGTGCGCGGAGGAGGTCTTTTATATCCGCAAAAAAGAAATGGTCTGTTCCGGCACCGGGAGCTGATAGTGCAGCAGCTCCACATCCACAGACGCTGTATCCGGCGGGACGGCGCTCTCCAGGAGGGACGCCCGCAAGGGGAGACCGTGGCTGCCGGTGGGATGCTCCGGCTTCAGGACAAACCCTACGGAAGAGGCGGCGGAGACCGGAGCCTGGCGCAAAAAGGCCCGGGAATAGAACTGCAGAGAGGCATGCTCCGTCTCATACTCCACCACGGGCAGGCGCATCCCCGGGGGACAGAGCTGCTGCACATGTGCGTGAATGTCCCGCTTTGCCCTCTCCGCCTCCTCCGGCGGAAGGCCCTCATAACGCCTGGGATCGGAGAGCAGCGTCTCCACGTCGCCGTACAGGTCTTGGAGGTAGACGTTGTGGATGTAGAAGCGGACGGCCTGGGGGCCGCTGCCGCAGGTGAGGGGGCGGGGACGGCCTTTTCCCACCTGCAGGGTCAGCCGCTTCCCGGCGGGGTACTGCACCCATTCCACCCCTAGGGTCAGAGAGACCTAGCAATCCGGTCCGACCGGGGGTATGGTGTCAAATTCCCCCTGAAATTCCAGGCAGGTCAGCCAGACGCCCGGGAGGTCCGCCCCTTGCAACGGCGCGGAGATCGGACAGCCGGCCCGGAGAAATTCGTGGACGGTCAGCATGTCCTCCGGTGCCCCTTGGAAGAGATCGCCGGACAGCCGCCCGCTGGAGGCGGAGGCAATGGAGAGGACGCGGTCATCCAGGGCCATCCGTGAGATATGCGGAAGCGGGGGGCGGTAAGAATCTCCTGCCCGGCGGGTGAGCTTCCGGCGGTTGGTGGCGGGAGTGCGGGGAGGACGGGGGAGCGCGTCCCGCTCCTGCCGCCAGGCCTCGCCGTCGTATTGAAGCAGATACAGCCGCAGCGTTTTCTCTTGAAGCAAAAACCCCAGCAGCTCGATCAGAGCACCGCCCGGGAGGACGGCACTGCGGCCCAGGACCGCGATCACGTCATATTTGGGCAGGGCAGCCTGCCAGCAGGAAAAATCCATCGGCGCCCTCCTCAGTGTGTCCGCGCGCCCAGCATGGCCTGGACCTCGGCCCGGGTGCAGTGGTAGTCCCCGTCTCCACTGCGGCGATAGGAGCCATGGAAGGGGTCCTGCCCCAGATAGACGGGGAGCTGGTCCCGTTCCCCGGGCGGGACCTGGATCACCAGCACGGCGCCGTCGTCGGTGCCCGCCACCCAGACGTCCTCCGGACGTAAAATATTGACGCTGACCACCTGAGGGTCGCTGACCATGCGCCAGAACTCCTTCGCCATTTCGTGGGGCTCCAGCAGGCCCTGGACCCGAAGGCTGTGGTCGGGACGCTCCTCCACGCCCAGAAGGATGAGCCCGCCGTAGCTGTTGGCAAAAGCGGAATAGGTCTCCCAAATGCTGTGGGGCAGTCCCCCGGTGGCCAGCTTGGCCTCCAGGCGGTTATTTTCCCGGTATTGCTCGATATGGTTGAGGTCCAGCAAGGGGAACACCTCCCGATGATCGATATTTCAGGGTGCGGCGATCCGCTCCGCCACACGGATCCCATCCGCGGCGGCACTCATGATCCCGCCGGCCCAGCCGCCGCCCTCTCCGCAGGGATAGAGGCCGCGGACCGGCGACTGGAGGTCCGCGCCGCGCAGCAGGCGGACCGGAGAAGAGGAGCGGGTCTCCACTCCGGTCAGCAGGGCCTCCGGAGCGTCAAAGCCGTGCAGGCGCTTCCCCATGAGGGGCAATGCGCTCCGCAGCGTATCCGTGACAAATCCGGGCAGACAGAAGCGGAGATCGGCGGGTACCACGCCGGGACGATAGGTGGCTTCCACCGTGGAGGAGAGGGAGGGAGTGGAGCCTGAGAGCAGGCTGCCGACGGTCTGGGCGGGCGCGAAATAGCTGCCGCCGCCCAAGTCAAAGGCACGACTCTCCCACAGCTCCTGGAACTGCATACCGGCCAAGGGATGCGAGGAGGCGAAGTCGGCGGGGGAGACGCCCACCAGCAGTCCGCCGTTGCAGTTTCGCCCCCCTCTGGACCTCCGGCTCATGCCATTGGTCACAAGGTGCCCCGGCTCTGATGCGGCGGCGACCACTTCGCCGCCGGGACAGACGCAGAAGGTGAAGGCGGAGCGTCCGTCGGGAAGGTGACAGGCGAGCTTATAGTCCGACGGGGGAAGCCTTTTCCAGGCCGACCCATATTGGGCGGCGCTGATATCGGATTGCAGGTGCTCGATGCGCACGCCCACTGCAAAAGACTTGGGTTCCATGGGGACGCCCGCGTCAAAAAGCATGCGGAAGGTATCCCGGGCCGAGTGGCCCGGAGCCAGCGCCAGAGCATCCGTCTCCAGCGTATAGGGGCCGGTTGGCGCATCCACCGTTACAGCCGTGAGCACGCCGCCCCGAATGGAGAGGCCGGAGAGACGGTGTTCGAACCGGATGTCGCAGCCCAGGCGCAACAGCTCCAGACGGATGTTCCGCACCACCTCCACGAGCACGTCGGTGCCGATGTGGGGCTTGTGGGAATAGCGGATATCCTCCGGCGCGCCGTGTACCACCAGGGCTTCCACCACGGCGGAAAGACGGGGGTCATGGGTCCCGGTGGTCAGCTTTCCGTCGGAGAAGGCCCCGGCCCCGCCCTCGCCGAACTGGACGTTGGAGGCGGGGTCCAGCGCACCCCCCGCCCAAAAGGCGGATACGTCGCGGCTCCTCTGCTCCACGGGACGGCCCCGCTCCAAAACAATGGGGGGCAGGCCAGCACGCGCCAGAAAAAGGGCGGTAAAGAGCCCGGCAGGGCCCATGCCCACCACCACGGGCCGGAGCGATGCGCTGCGGGTGGGGGCGGGAAAGCGGTAGGGATGGGGCGCATGGAGCGTGACGGCCCGGTTTTGTGCCCGCCGGACCAGGTAGGCCTCGTCCTCGGCGGACAGGTCCACTGTGCAGACATAGTGGACGTCGGACTTTTTCCGGGCGTCGATGGATTGGCGGACAAGCGTGAGGGCCTGAACAGCGTCGGGGGAAATGCGGAGCATACGTGCGGCTTTGGCCCGGAGCTCGGGAAGGTCCGCGTCGAGGGAGAGAGGGAGGTCGCTGATTCGTATCATGTCATCACCTTACAGATAGTGTACCACAGGGAGGACAGGGTGACAAGAAAAAGGCGCGTGCCTTTTGTCCGGAGCCTGGAAGGCGCAAAGCAGCCCAGACTTCATCATATTGTATTTGCATAAGCGCAAAAATAAGCGGTACTCGGCCCCAAAGCCGAGTACCGCTTATTTTCTGGTTGGTCGACCTCGCCTGACAAAGGCTGTATTTAAGTGAGTTTGCGCTCCGCTGCTTTACAAACATCCGGCAAGTGCGGCGTATTTTGGGGACGGAGGATCGGAACAGATCCCGCCCTGTGGCGAGGTGTTTCCCGCAGCCGGGGAGAGAAGGACGGCGGCCTGAGCCTGTCGGGCGCCGGCCTTAGTAAGCGATGCCCTGCCAGAGCATGGCGTCGGCCACCTTGAGGAAACCGGCGATGTTGGCGCCGGCCACCAGGTTGCCGGGCATACCATATTCTTCGGCAGCCTGAGCGGCGCTGTGGTAAATGTTCGTCATGATACCGTGGAGCTTTTCGTCCACCTCTTCAAAGGTCCAGGAGAGCCGCAGGGAGTTCTGGCTCATCTCCAGGCCGGAGGTGGCTACACCGCCCGCATTGGCCGCCTTGGCGGGTCCGAACAGCACGCCGTTGAGCTGGAAGATTTCCACCGCCTCGGGAGTGGAGGGCATATTGGCGCCCTCCGCCACGGCGTAACAGCCGTTTTTCACCAAGGCCTGGGCGGCCACGCCGTCCAGCTCGTTCTGTGTGGCGCAGGGAAGGGCAATGTCGCAGGGGACGTTCCAGATACCCGAGCATCCCTCCACATATTTGGCGGCGGGAACATAGTCCAGATAGGTCTTGATGCGGGCGCGCTTGACTTCCTTGATCTCCTGGATGATCTTGAAGTCGATGCCGTTTTCATCCACGATATAGCCGTTGGAGTCGCTCATGGCGATGACCTTGCCGCCCAGCTGCGTGGCCTTCTGGTTGGCGTAGATGGCCACATTGCCGCTGCCGGAGATCACGACCCGCTGGCCGTCGAAGGATTTGCCGTTGGCCGAGAGCATCTCCTTGGTAAAATAGCATAGGCCATAGCCGGTGGCCTCGGTCCGGGCCAGAGAGCCGCCGTAAGTCAGACCCTTTCCGGTGAGCACGCCGGTAAACTCGTTGCGCAGGCGCTTATACTGGCCGAACAGGAAGCCGATCTCACGGGCGCCCACGCCGATATCGCCGGCGGGGACATCGGTGAACTGGCCGATGTGGCGCTGGAGCTCGGTCATAAAGGACTGACAGAAACGCATGACCTCGGCGTCGCTCTTGCCCTTGGGGTCGAAGTCGGAGCCGCCCTTGCCGCCGCCCATGGGAAGACCGGTCAGACTGTTCTTGAAAATCTGTTCAAAGCCAAGAAATTTAATAATGGACAGGTTGACGCTGGGGTGGAAGCGCAGGCCGCCCTTATAGGGGCCGATGGCGGAATTGAACTGGACGCGGAAGCCGCGGTTTACCTGGACGGCGCCCTGGTCGTCCACCCAGGGCACTCGGAACTGGACCACACGCTCCGGCTCCACGATGCGCTGAAGGACGCCCGCCTTCTCCAGCTCGGGACGCTTCTCCACGACAGGCTGGAGGGACTCCAGCACTTCGCCCACAGCCTGGAGGAATTCCGGCTGATGGGGATCTTTCTTCTCCACGGTGGCATAGACGTTTTGCAGGTAAGCACTTTTAAATTCCATGTTGCCAACCCCCTTTGTATGGCGTGCTCTCCTAAAAAATGGAGACTACCAAAATGTGTTGGGAGTATTATACGACGGCAGGCCCCGGAATGCAAGAGAAAAATGAAAACTTGCAGTTTGAATCCATAAATTCTTCCCTGCGCAGGAGGAGGTGCAGGAGGGAGGGACAAGAAATGCTTTTGCTGTACGTGGGTGAAGAACAAAAGAGCCGCCCGCCGCGGGATGCGGCAGGCGGCTCGGCGAATGTCGTGGAAGGGGCCGGTGTGCACGGGGCGGGGTTACTTGCCCAGCTTGGAGACGATCTCGGCGGTGTCGGTGGCGATGACCAGTTCCTCGTTGGTGGGGATGAGCAGGGTGTGCACAGTGGCGTCGGCAGCGGAGATATCGGTCTCCTCGCCGCGAACCTTGTTCTTTTCAGGATCGATCTTGATGCCCATAAAGCCTAGGCTGGACACGATCTGCTCGCGCAGCTCGGCGGAGTTTTCGCCCACGCCGGCGGTGAACACCACGGCGTCCACACCGCCCATGGCGGCGGAGGCGGAGGCGATACGCTTGGTGACCTTATAGCAGAACATGTCGATGGCCAGCTTGGCGCGCTCATTGCCCTCTTCGGCGGCCTTCTCCAGATCGCGGAAGTCGGAGGACACACCGGAAACGCCCAGCACACCGGACTTCTTGTTGAGGATATTCATGACCTCGTCGATGGTCAGGCTGTGGGTGTGCATCAAGAATTCGATGATGGAGGGGTCCACGGCGCCGGAACGGGTTCCCATGGGCACACCGTCCAGGGGGGTGAAGCCCATGGACGTCTCGATGGACTTGCCGCCGTCGATGGCGCAGATGGAGGAGCCGTTGCCCAGATGACAGGTGACGATCTTCAGCTCTTCAATGGGACGGCCCAGCATATCGGCGGCACGGCGGGAGACGTACAGGTGAGAGGTGCCGTGGAAGCCGTAGCGGCGGACGTGATCCTTTTCGTAATACTCATAGGGAATGGCATACATGAACGCGCGGGGGGGCATCGTCTGGTGGAAGGCGGTGTCGAACACACCCACCATGGGGACGCCGGGCATGACCTTCTGGCAGGCCTGGATGCCGGTGATGTTGGCGGGGTTGTGGAGGGGGGCCAGGGGGATGCACTCCTCCAGAGCGGCCATTACGGCGTCGTCGATGAGCACGGAGCAGGCGAACTTCTCGCCGCCATGGACCACGCGGTGTCCGACGGCGTCGATCTCGGACATGCTCTTGATCACGCCGTGCTCGGGGCTGGTGAGAGCGTCGAGGACGGCCTGAATGGCCTCCGCGTGGGTGGGCATGGGGATGTTGAACTCGTACTTGCCGTCGGTGGCGGGCACCTTGTGGGTCAGGCGGCCGTCGATGCCGATGCGCTCACAGAGACCCTTGGCCAGGACCTCTTTGGTCTCAGGGACCATGAGCTGATATTTGAGGGAAGAACTGCCAGCGTTGATGACGAGGACTTTCATAATCGTATCCCGCTCCTTAAAAAAGTTTGGTTCCGCCTTGATAGAAGGCGTGTGTTCCGCTAAAATAGCAATTATAATTGTAGACCATTCCGAAGAAAAGAACAACCCATTATTTCGAAAAAAGTCAAACTTTTTCCGCCTGGAGGTTCCTGCCATGAACATTGTGGGCATCATCGCCGAATATAATCCCTTCCATCTCGGACATGCCCGGCAGATTGCCGAGACCCGCAGGGCACTGGGGGACTGTGCCGTGGTCTGCGCCATGAGCGGCCACTGGGTCCAGCGGGGGGAGTGCGCCCTTACCGACAAGTGGACCCGGGCGGGGATGGCCCTGCGGGGTGGGGCGGATCTGGTGCTGGAGCTGCCCACGCCCTGGGCCACCTCCTCGGCGGAGTCCTTTGCGCGGGGGGGCGTGGGGATACTGGCCGCGGCAGGGGTGGTGGACACCCTGTCCTTCGGGAGCGAGGGAGGCGATACGGCGCCCCTGTACCGCGCGGCCGCCTGTCTTGACTCGGAGGAATACCGGACCGCTCTGCGCCGCTTCCTGGACAAGGGGCTGCCCTTTGCCGCGTGCAGGCAGGCGGCGGTGGAGGAGCTGCTGGGCAGGGAGGCCGCCCTCTGCCTGAGCCGCCCCAATGATAACTTGGCCGTGGAGTATCTCCGCGCCCTGCCGGAGCGGATGGGGGCCCTGGCGGTGAGGCGGGTGGGGGCGGAGCACGACGGGGCCCCGGTGGGAGGCTATGCCTCGGCGTCCGCCATCCGGGGATGGCTACACTGCGGAAAGATTCAGCGGGCGGAGGCATATCTGCCCGAACCTTGGCAGGGTGACGTGGCCTCCATGGAGTGGTGTGAACGCGCGGTGCTCTCCCGGCTGCGGACTATGTGCCCGGAGGAGGCGGAGCGCCTTCCCGACAGTGGGGAGGGCGTGGCTGCCCGGCTGATTTCGGCCGGAAGGGCGGCCCGAAGCCTGGAGGAACTCTATGCGCTGGCAAAGACCAAGCGATACGCCCACGCACGCATCCGGAGGCTGGCGCTGTGGGCCTATCTGGGCCTCGCCGCGGAGGATCGGCCGGAGCGGGCGCCCTATCTGCGGGTGCTGGGCTTTAACGAGCGGGGACGCGCGGTGCTGCGGGAGATGGAGGGGCGGGCCCAAGCCCCCATTCTCACCAAGCCCGCCCACGCCAGGGATTTAGAGCCTGCGGCCCGGCGGCTCTTCGAGCTGGAGGCCCGGTGTACGGACCTTTACGGACTGTGCTTTGCAGAGCCATGGCCCTGCGGCAGGGAGTGGACCACAAACCCTGTACGCTGCGAAGCGCAATAAATGCGGCGGGTGAGCCGGGCGCTCACCCGCCGCATTTGCGTGCGGTCATGCCCCGGAAAAGTCCAGGGGGATCTCCACACCACAGAAGGAGAGGGATTCCATCTCCCCGAGTGCGATGAGATCGGTAAATGTGACATCGAAACTGGAGATGTAGAGCTCTCCCCCTTTATAGAAGTAGCCGTAAGTTCAGAAGTCGGTATCGCATTCCATCAGGTCGATGGCGGTACCGTCCCGCAGGGTGAGGACGAAGCCCCCCTTTTTGAGGGCGCTGCTGGTTCCATCCAGGGCGTCCTGGGAGGCGGGGACGCTTTCCCCCGGCAGGGGACGGCACGGCGCGTCCGCGGGCCGCGCGCTGCCACGCGGGCCAGGATTTTTTCCTCCAGGGCGGGGTCGAAGGGCACATGCTCTATGGCATCGTGATAGTGTTCAAGATTCATAACTTACCGCCTTCAGTTCTCGCTTGAGCAGGGCCCGGCCCCGGGAGAGGCGGGTTCCCACTGTGGCGGCGGGCAGGACCAGAATGCGGGCGATCTCCCGGATGGAATAGCCCTCATAGTAATGCAGGTGAAGGGGAAGACGGTACTTTTCCTCTGTTGGCCGTGACCTTCAGCAGCCATGCCTTCAGGTGGTCCCCGTCCCGTACGCCGAAGGGCCTTTCCAGAGGGGATGAGGAAGACCTCCTGGGCCACATCCTCGGCCTCCGCACGGTTTTTCAGGCAGGTGTAAGCGGCGCGGACCACGCTGGGAAGAGAGGGACTGAATTTTTCACCCACATATAAATTTTGTCCGGCAGACGTCGTCTGCCGGACAAAACAGGGTGGAGGTCAATCCCAATTCACGCCCAGATCAGGGCGAACCTCCAGGTCGATGATATCCTTGGCATCGTAGAACTGGAGGTAGCGGTCCCGCTGCTTCCGCAGGGTGGTGCCGTCGGGGTGGAGACGGTCACAGATGACGGCGGAGATATCCGTCTTGATCTTGGAATAGGATTCGATCCCCACAGAGGCAAAGACCCGGAATCCCATGCTCTGGAGGTACTGGAACATGGGGCCGGTCTGCTTGACGTCGTCATTGCCGTCGGGGCGGGCGCCGTGGGGATAGAAGAGGATGGTGGTGGGGCCTACCAGACTGCCCACCTCTTCGGCCCAGCGCTCGGTGTCGTTCTTCACCACCTCCAAAGACTTGGTGGAGAGATTGATATGGCCCCAGGTGTGGGAGCCAAAGGTCCAGCCCGTCTCCTTGAGCCGCTGGATCACCGGCTTTACCGCGTCGATCTCGCTCTGGCGGTAAGCCTCAAAGGTGGGGCGGTCGGGGGAGCCGGCGGCGATGTCACGGTCGTTCTGGGTCCGGTAACCCAAAATGCCCTGGTAGCCGGTGAGAGAGAAAATCGCCTTGGCGCCGTTGAGGGAGAAGTCGGGGTGCTCCAGCACAAAGTTGTCCAGGATGGGGGTGGCATCCAGGTCCTGGGTAAGGAAGGTCTCCTGTGTGTAGGGGTCGGTGCACTGGGCCCAGATCTGTCCGTCATCCCCCACCACCAGCTTTGAGGTGAACCCCTCGGCCAGCATGTAGTCGTAGTAGTTCACATCATCGAAAGAGATGACGAGCGGCTTTTTCCCCTCGGGGAGCATGAGGGTGTTGCGGACCATGTGGGGGACGCCGGTACCGTCGCTGGTCTCGGTCCACACATCCTCCATCCGTACCAGAATGTAACCCCTCTCATAGAGGTTGTTGAGAATCTTATTGTATTCGTCCACCGTTACCATCCAGTCGTCCAGCCCGTCCTTCTGGGCCTGGGAGGCGGAGCTGTCGGTGAAGGCGTACTTGGGGTAGGCGATGACAGGGTGAAAGAAGAGATGCTCCACCACCTGATCGGGTCCCCACGCCTGTGTGAGCTGATCCGCAGACCAGTAATTTTTCACCGCATCGTAGGGGTCGGCGGCAGGGGTGGGCGTGGGTTCCGGCGCGGCGGTCTCCAAGGGCGCAGGAGTGGTGTCGGCGGTCCCGGAGGGCTGCGCTCCGCCGCTGCCGCAGGCGGCCAGGGATAGAGTCAGACCCAGGGATAAAAGCAGGGCGCAGGCGCGTTTGAGCTGGTTCATTGGTAAAGTTCCTCCTATTATTCTATCTTGCTCCCTATGATAAGACAAGGCAGAGAAGAAAACACTACAAAGCGGTTACGAATCGGTTAAGATTTCCTGTCGGCGGGCTGCGGTATCCGGCGGACCAGCAGGATGGAGGCGGCCCCCGTGACGGCGCCCGTGGCCACGCTGGCGAGCAGGAGCGGGGCCAGGTACACGGCGATGGCGGGGGAGCCCAGCACGGCGATGGCGGCCAGGATCTGTCCGGCGTTATGGGCGGCCGCGCCGGCGATGCAGACGCCGAAGAGCGAGAAGCCCCGGAAGTGGAGCAGTGCCCACATTGTGAGCAACGCAAACACGCCACCCGTGAGAGAGAAGGCCAGGGCGGTCAGATTGCCTCCCACCAGCGCGCTCAAGAGGCAGCGGGAGACCAGGATGGCGAGGGCCTCTCTAGAGGAGAGGATACACAGAGCGTAGACCGTGACCAGATTGGCCAGTCCCAGCCGCAGTCCGGGCAGGGGGATCAGGACGGTAAGAGGGACAAGCCCCTCGCACACGGAGATGGCGAGGGCCAGGGCGGTCAGCACTGCGCACCGGGTAAGCCGGCGGACGGAATGATTCATGATACGCGGCCCTCCTAACCCGTTATACCGTCGACCTCAGGCGCATCGCTCCCAGAGACCGAGATGACAAGGCGGTTGGGCAGGCATACGATCTGCCCGCCGGAGCGGGAGACCCAGCCGATATGGACGCAGTCCTGGTTGGGGCAGCCGCTGTGGGCGATCCGGATGCGCCCGGGCTCCGCCTCCACAGTGATGGGATAGGGCGCGCCGGGCACCTCCAGCGTGACGGGGCCGGTGAGCGCAGTGAGCTCGATCTCTGCCACCAATTCATGATCTAAGACGATCCGGGCGGTCAAAAAGTTGCCGCTCCGGGGGCGGAAAAGAAACAAAAGAGATCCGGCGGCGGCCAGAACGGCCAGGACCACCAGCGCGTCCCAAAACGTGGGACGGGTACGCTCAGCGGCGGATGATCTCATAGGTGTACCCCGCCTCCTTACCTCGAAAATCCAGGCCGTCCTCCACCCCCTCGGTGATCCAGACGGAGCCGTCCTCCCGCACCAGGACCAGGTCAAAACCGGCGCCCTCCAGGCCGTGCGCCCTCCAGAGCCGGACAGACTGCTCCGCCCCCATGACGTAGCAGGCGGTGGACAGACCGTCCGCAAGCATTCCGTCAGAGGAAACCGCCGTTACAGAGAGCAGACCGCTTTCGGCCGGATAGCCGGTGGCGGGATCAAGAATATGGTGATAGGTGGTCCCATCCACCTCGAACTTCCGCTCATAGCTGCCGGAGGTGGAGCAGGTCTTATCGGAAAGGGAGAGGATACAAAAGTAGGTTTCAGTGTTGCGGGGGTCCTTGACACCGATGCGCCAGGGCGTGCCGTCGGGCCGCGTGCCCAGCGCCGTGAGGTTGCCGCCCAGATCCAATATGGCGGAGGTCACGCCGGAATCCGTCAGGAGGGGGACAAGGAGGTCGGCGGCGCGGCCCTTGGCCACCGCGCCCAGATCCACGGCCATGCCGGGGCCGTCCAGCCAGGCCAGCGGGGCCTCCGCGGAGCCGGACACGTGCAGCCTGCCGCTGTCCACCAGGGGCAGAAGAGCGTCCAGCTCCGTTCGGGAGGGCACCCGGAAGTCCGACTCCTGGAAAACGGAGGTGGTGCCGAAGCCCCAGGCGTCCATGATGGGGGCAATGGTGATGTCCAGGGCGCCGCCGGTCAGTGCGCCCAGCTCCCGGGCGCGGGAAAGGAGAGCGCCGGTTTCGGGGGCGACCTCTGTCTCCGGCGCCGGATCGCCTGCGGCGGCATTGAGACGGGAGACGTCGCTGGATGCCTTGGTGCGGGACCACAGGCCATCCAGACGGTTGATTGCCTGCTGGGCGGACAGCGCAGCGTCAGAGGCGTGTGAGCCGTAAAGCGTCAATGTCATCGTGGTGTTCATGGCAAAAAGCTGCTGGGTGACCGGCGTATCTGCGCCGGAACAGCCGGCAAGCAGAAACAGCGACAAAAAAAGGGGGAGCAGACGTTTCATACTATCCTCACAGCCGATTAAAAAAGATAAGATAATTGTATCATATTGGCCGGTTGATGACAACCTAAGCAGGGATATCCGTTTTTTCTAGTTGCAAACCCCGGCGATTTCTGATAGAATACCATCTGTTAGACTGGTCGTCCTGTGGACGCCGGGTCTCTGCGAGCATCGTACAAGGAGATGGATCCATGGATAAAGAGAAACGCGTGTCAGAAAAGCGCGCGGCACAAAGCCGGAAAGAGGATGCAGCCCTCAACCGGGTGCTGATCTGGTTCGGCGCCGCCGTGGTGGCAGAGCTTATTCTGCTTCTTCTGAACCGTTATTATATCAACGCCACCACCCGGCCGGGCGAGATTGAGTTCCAGGGCGCCCTGTTGGCGGCCTTTCCGGCCATTCTGGGGGTCACGGCGGGGGGCTTCGTGCTCTGTCTGGTGTGGCTGCTGTTCTGGCGCAGGGGTGGGAAAAACATTGTGCTTCCCGGATGTCTCACCGTGGCGTTTGGTATCCTGATGGTCATCGCGGCGGTCACTTATCGGTTCTATGCCTCCGGTGTGCAGCTCCTGTGCGGACTGGTTCCGGCCATTGCGGTGCTGGCACTGGTCTATTACCTCTATCAGCATGAGTTCTTTGCTGTGACGGTCCTCTCGGCTCTGGGTATCCTGGGGCTCTGGCTGTTCCGCAAGGCCAACGGCGGCCATGCTGCCGTAGTCTACGGCTATATGGCCGTGACGGCTGTGGTGCTGGTAGCGGCGGTGCTGGTCTGCCGCTCCATGCAGAAAAACGGCGGCGTCCTCCGCCTGGGCGGCCGCAGCATCCAGGTATTAGGCCGAAACGCGGGGTACGGGATGGTCTACCTCACATGTGGGATCGTAGCCGCTGCTTTGGCGGCGGCGCTGATCCTTGGGACCGCCGCTGCGTACTATCTCATTTTTGTGATGGTGGCTTGGCTCTTCGTGATGGCGGTCTATTACACTGTGAAGTTGATGTAACCTGGTAAAGGGCCGCCTCCGACATCGTCGGAGGCGGCCCTTTTTTAATTCTCCATCTCGATCGGGCTGAAGTACTTTTCCCGGTATTCGGCAAAGAGACGGTCGAACTCCTGATCTCCGCCGGCATGGAGATATTTGAGGTAAGTATGGGTGTCGGGCAGATGTTCACTGACGGGAGCGGTCGTACGGACAATGAGCATGGCCACGTTGGAGCAGTGGTCGGAGATACGCTCCAGATTGATCAGCAGTTCCAGGAACTGTGTGCCCAACTCGATGGTACAGGCCCCGGCCTTGAGTCGCTCAATATGTCGGTTTTTCAGCACCTCCTGCATGAGGTCCACCACTTCCTCCAGCGGTTCCACATGGAGGGCCAGGGCATGGTCCCGATTCCGATAGCAGGTCAGGGTGGTGTCCAAAGTCTCCATGACGGCGTCGGTAAGGCTCCGGATCTCATCTCTGGCCACGGGAGAAAAGGCGATGTCCCGCTGGTGCATGGTGGAGGCGATCTCGGAGACATTGACGGCGTAGTCGCCGATGCGCTCGAAATTGGTGAGGGTGTGGAGCAGCTCAGACACCAGGGCGCTCTCCGGGTCTGTGAGGGCCCGGTCCGTCAGCTTGACCAGATAGCTGTCCAGCGTGTTCTCCAGCTTGTCGATGGTGGCCTCATTTTCCTGGAGGCGCTCCAGCTTTTTTTCATCATAGTCGGAGAGCAGCTCCACGGCCAGAAGGAAATCTTCGCGGGCCTTCTCCCCCATGGTAATGACGGCGGTGCGGGCCTGGTCCAGAGCCACGGAGGGGGAGGAGAGAAAGCGCTCGTCCAGCAGGTTGAACTCGGGGGCCACGGTATCCCCGGGGACCAGTTTTTCCACGATTTTCACCAGAATCTTGTGGAAGGGCAGCAGCAGAGCGGTACAGGCGACATTAAAGCACAGGTGCAGATTGGCGATAGAGCCCCGGTTCATCACACTGTCCCAGAAGGTGAAGTGGAACAGGGTGTTGCCCACATATAGGAGCGCCAGGAAGAACAGGGTGCCGATCACGTTGAAGAGAAGATGGATCATGGCCGTCCGTTTGGCGTTTTTGCTGGCACCGATGGAGGAGAGAATGGCGGTGACGCAGGTACCGATATTCTGCCCCATGATAAGAGGGATGGCGGTGTAAAAGCGAACCACACCGGTGGAGCTCACGGCCTGGAGGATGCCCATAGAGGCCGAGGAGCTCTGGATCAGGGCGGTGACGGCGGCACCCGCCAGAATCCCCAGGAGGGGATTGGAGAAAGCGACGAAGAGCTCCTGGAATTCGGGCAGATCCTTAAGACCGGAGACCGCGCGCTCCATCGTGTTCATGCCGATAAAGAGAAGGCCCAGCCCCAGGATGATCTGCCCCACGATGCGTTTGCGCCCGCCGCGCAGGAACAGATACAGCACAACGCCCGCCGCAGCCAGGAGGGGTCCCAGTACGGAGGGCTTGAGCAGCAAAAGAAGCAGGTTGTCGGAGGAGATATCCCCCAGGCGCAGAAGCTGTGCCGTGACGGTGGTGCCGATATTGGCCCCCATGATGATGCCGACGGTTTGCTCCAGCTTCATGATGCCCGCGTTAACGAAGCCGACGCACATGACGGTGGTGGCGGCGGAGCTCTGGATCAATCCGGTGACCAGCGCGCCCAGCAGGACGCCCCGGAACACATTGCTGGTCAGCCGTTCCAATATGCCCTCCAGACGGCCGCTGGACAGCTTCTCCAAGCCGTCGGTCATGGTGGACATGCCGAAGAGGAAGGTAGCGATGGCTCCGATGAGGGTGATCACGTCCGTTATATTCACCTGTCTGCCTCCAAATCTGACTTCTCTGTCAAATTGCGTTAGGGGCGGCCGGAACGATGCTCCGGGCACGGAGATAGAGAGGATCGCCTCATTGCCCCAACATAAATTATATCCGTGTTTTCCGTAAACGTAAATCCCATGTAAAGCACTTTCCTCAAGTTTTACATTTCGGCTAAAACCGTGTGGGGGTTTTCGTAGAAATCGGTCAAAAACCTGGAGACGGCGGGAGAAGAGGACGACGACGGGGATACGGCCCTTGCGCAGAAAAAGCAGGGTTATCCTTGTCCTTTTCCGCAAGATGCGGTATGATAAAGACAAATCGGAGAGATCTGCTGGGAAACGCTCTTGCGGCACGAGGGCCGACATGAGATGGAAAGGAGAGCGCCCCATGGAGATGGAACTGGAACGCGCCGCGCTGGAGCTTGTGGAGAGGAAAGTGCGCGGATATGGGGAGCACCCGGGTCTGGGGCCGGACTGGGCTGCGCTGGCGGAGGGCACGGACTGGGCCGGAAAAGACTGCCTGGAGGCCCTGTACGGAAGGGCGCGGCTGTATGTGGACGGAATGGAGCTGATCCCGTCTTCCTTGGGAGAGGGGCTGTGTCTGGTGACGGGAACGGCCGCAGTGCGGGGGGAAGACCCCTCCCGCCGGACAGCGGCACTGCGGATTTCCGCGTTGTGCCTCTGTGTTGAAGATGAGATGCGGCTTCTGCACGTGCATACCTCGGTACAGGGGGAGCCCTCGGCCTCCGGACCGGAGCGGAGCCCCGCAGACGGATGGGGCCCGGGGGCCGACCTGCTGTCTCTGGATCTGCCCGGGGCCATCATCTGCTGCGACAATAGCCCGGAGCTGCGTCTTCTGCAATACAGCGAGGGATTTCTGCGCCTGGCCGGCTATACCCGTGAGGAGGTGCGTGACCGCTTTGACGGCCAATTGGCCGGAATGATTCTGCCCGAGGATCTGGAGCGTACGCGGGGACAGATTGGGGAGCAGCTCAGCCGAGGCGCCGACAGGGAAGTCGAATACCGCATCCGCCGGAAGGACGGGGCGGTGATCTGGGTCCTGGACAGAGGTCGTCTGGTGAGAAAGGGAGACGGGAAGGGTGCCTTCCACTGCATTCTCATGGATGAGACGCAGGACAAGCACGCCAGGCAAAAGCTCCAGGACAGTCTGGAGCGGTATCAGATCATCTCCTCCCAGACCAATGACGTGATCTTTGAATGGGATCTGGAGCATGACACAGTCAGATATTCCGAGAACTGGCGGCAGAAATTCGGATATCCTCCGCTGCTGGACACGCCGGAGGCGGGAACGCAGTGGGATGAACGGATCCATCCCGAGGATCGGGAAAACCTCTATGAGCTGGCACGGCGGGTGAAGAGCGGTGTGCCTTACGCGGAGGCGGAGGCGCGGATCTCAAACGCCGAGGGCCGCCACTCCTGGTACCGGATACGGATCACGCTTCAGCATCTGGAAGGGGGGACGCGCCGGAGGGCCGTGGGCATCGTCATCGACATCGACTCCATAAAGCGCCAGACTCAAAAGCTACGGCGCATGGCAGAGCAGGACACCCTCACCGGCATCTACAACAGGAGGACTGCCCAGGAACTGATCGCCCAGAAGCTGGAGGGTATGGTGCCGGGAGAGATGGGGGCGCTCTTTGTTCTGGACGTGGACGACTTCAAGCTGGTCAACGACCGATACGGTCATCTGGGCGGAGACGCGGTGCTCACTGATATTGCAGGGGCCCTCAAAGGGAGCTTCCGGGGGGAGGATATCGTGGTCCGCATCGGCGGAGATGAGTTCTGCGTCTACCTCTCCGGGGTCCGGAGCCGGGAGATTTTGGCGCAAAAGGCGGAGGAGATGCTGAAATTGTTCCGCCGCCTGATGGAACGGGAGGACAGGCACTGCCTCTCCTGCAGCATCGGCGTTGCCGTGAGCCCGCAGGATGGAGAGGACTATCACAGCCTCTTTCGAAATGCGGACGCCGCCCTCTACTGTGCAAAAGACAAGGGAAAGAACCAGGTTACCTTTTATGTGCATGGTATGGGCTGGTCAGAGCGAAAGGGGACGACCCTGGTCCGGGAGCGGGGAGAGATCGAATCGGAGCGGGGCGAAGGCTTCCAGTCCGGAGATCTGGCCGGGTATGTATTCCGGACGCTGTATGAGGCGGACGATGTGGGGAAGGCCATCGCACTTTTGCTGGAGATTATCGGGAAAAAGATGCGCGTGAGCCGCGCCTATATTTTTGAGCTGGAGGAGGACGGACAGTATCTGCGCAACACATTTGAATGGTGTGATGAGCAGACGCAGCCGGAGATCGGCAACCTGCAGCGCGTAGAGCTGGAATCGATCAAGGACTCCGTCGACGTGCTGAAGGAAAGGGGTGCACTATATATCCGGGATGTCTCCAAACTGCCCAAGGAGAGCGGCACACGGATGATCTTGGAACCCCAGGGCATTCACGCTATGCTCCAGTGCGCAGTCCGCAGTGGCGGCACGTTCAAGGGGACGGTGGGGTTCGATGAGTGCCGGGGGGCCTATGTCTGGACAAAGGAGCAGGTGGAGGTACTCTCTTTGGTCGCAGACATCGTGGGGACGTTCTTGGTCCGCTACCGGGCGCGGGAGAAGGCGGAGCGGGTGGCAGAGGACCTGACCGCGATCCTGAATCATCAGCAGGCGTGTATTTATGTGGTGGATCCTGACACCCACGCGGTCCTGTTCGTTAACGACAGAACGAGAAAAGCGGCACCCGAACTGCGGCTGGGCGACACTTGCTACCGTGCCTTTTTCGGCAATGACACCCCCTGCCCGGTCTGTCCTCTGGGGGATGAGCAGGCGGACGGGACAGGCAGGCGCATCTTCAGCCGTCTGCTGGGCCGGGAGGTAGAGGCGGTGGCGACCGAGATCCCCTGGCGGGGGAGGCGGGGGGCTTATCTGATCTCGTGCTACCCGGTGGAGGGAGAGGGAGGAGGCAGTGGATGAAAACGGAACTGGAGACGCTGCAGAGCTGGTTGGACGGCAGCGACGACATCGTCTTTTTCGGAGGAGCCGGAGTATCCACCGAGAGCGGGATCCCGGATTTCAGGAGCGTGGACGGGCTCTACAACCAGAGCTATCGCTATCCGCCGGAGACGATCATCAGCCATAGCTTTTTTGAACGGGACCCGGAGGAGTTTTATCGCTTTTATAAGGACAGGATGCTCTATCTGGACGCGGCGCCCAATGCCGCCCATCGAAAACTGGCGGAGCTGGAGCGCGCGGGCAGGTTGCGTGCGGTGATCACACAGAACATAGACGGGCTCCACCAGGCTGCGGGCAGCCGGGAGGTACTGGAACTCCACGGCTCCGTCCACCGTAACTACTGCACTAGGTGCGGCAGGGAATTTGACGCCCGCTATGTCAAGAAGGCGGAAGGCGTTCCCGTGTGCGACGCCTGCGGCGGGATGCTCAAGCCGGATGTGGTCCTCTATGAGGAGGCGCTGGACAGCGATCTTATGTACCGGGCGGTAGACTATATTCGGCGGGCGGAGGTGTTGATCATCGGAGGCACCTCTCTGGTGGTATATCCGGCGGCCGGACTGGTGAACTACTACCAGGGTGATAAGCTGGTCCTCATCAATAAGAGCCCCACCGCTATGGACATGCGGGCCGATCTGGTCATCTCCGGCCCCATCGGCGAGGTGCTTGGGCAGATCCAAGTGAACTGACCGGACAGCCGGACGACCTGCGGGTCGTCCGGCTCTTTTTTAATATTTTTATTGAAAAACAGTAAAAATATATTGACATACAGAGATATGAATGGTATGATGGCCGCAAGAAGGGGGAAAGTCCCATGGAAAAAACAGGGGTACAGAGACTGGCCGGCGTGCTGAAGGTCCTGGTGACCATTACCTTTATCTGCAATCTTGCGGCGCTTCCCGTGGTGCCTGTTCTTGTCATGATCGGGAGGGAGGGACTGGGACTTTTGGGCCTGTTCTCTTCTGACCCGGGACTGGGCGGCCTCCTGCTTTTGGCGCGGGCGGGGGAGATGAACGAATATGGATATGTGCTGTCCGTATTTCTGGTGTTTTGCGGAGGATGCACCGCCGTGATCCTCTGGCAGGGACGAAGGGTCCTCAACACCATTCTGGCGGGCGATCCCTTCGCCATGCCCAACGCCCGCAATCTGCGCAGGGCGGCGGTGTGCTGCTTTCTGATCGCGGCGGCGGCGCTGGTCCGGACGGTGTGGGGCTTCGGCTATTACGCCTCTCTCAGGCCGCTGTTCACCTATAACGCCCTCTTCTGCCCGGTTTTTCTGATGGGAGGGCTGCTGTGCCTGGTCATGTCCGCGCTCTTCCGCCAGGCGGCGGAGCTGAAAGCGGAAAACGACCTGACGATTTAGGGGGCGGGACCATGCCGATTGTAGTCAACCTGGATGTGGTGATGGCAAAGCGAAAAATGAGCCTGAACGAGCTGGCCCAACGGGTGGACATCACCCTGGCCAATCTGTCCATTCTGAAGAATAACCACGCCAAAGCGGTCCGCTTTACCACACTGGAGGCCATTTGCAGGGCGCTGGACTGCCAGCCGGGAGACATTCTGGAATATGTGCCGGAGGAGACGACGAAATAGGGGAACGCCAGCCGGAGGCGCGGCCGCCGTGCGCCTCCGGTATTTGTCACGATATGAAATACCATAAAATTAAAAATATGAAAAATAAAGGGTGATATAGATGACGGAATCCAATGCGCTGCCAATGCCCTCCCACCCGGCGGGGAGCAGGAGGCACTACCAAACGGACGGCAGGGAACGGGTGCTGCTGGTGCTGGCGCTGGGGCTGGGCTTTCTGACGGCGGACCTGTGCCTGGCGATGTGGTACGGGGTACCGGCGCTGGGGGTCACGCTGCTGGTACTGCTCTGGGAAGGAACACTGCTGTGGTATGCCAGGGAGGGGACCGGGCTTCCGGAGAAGGCAAAGCGGGGGGCGGGCCTGGGCCTGACTGTGGCGGTGGTGCTGCTGGGACTGTGCTTTTCGCTGTGCGTGAGCTGGCTCTGGCTGCTGAACGCCCTCGCTCTGCTGGCCCTGCTGGTCCTGCAAATGTTTCAGCTCTTCGGTCCGGCGCGGCGGGCGTGGAGTTCTCCGCTTATGCTGGCCGAGCGGGGCTTCCTGCTCCTGGACGGCCTGTTCGGACAGCTCGGCGCTCCTTTCCAACTGCTCTTGTCCAGGAAACGGGAGCGGGGCCGCCGGCGGCGCTGCATCCTGCTTGGGCTGTGCTGTGTGATCCCGCTGCTGATGCTGGTGGCGCCCCTTCTGGCCTCTGCGGACGCGCTGTTCGACCGGCTGACGGCGGAGACGCTCCGATTCCTCTATGAGCACTTTGGGAGCCTGCTGGGCAGGCTGGTGCTGGGACTGTTTTTGGCTCCCTTTCTCTTCAGTCTGCTCTACTTCCTCCGCAGGGGGGAGGCACGGGCGACCGGGGCGGGGCAGGCGGGAACCTTTGTGGTCGACCCGGCCCTGCCGGTGACGGTGCTGCTTCCCCTGGACCTCCTCTATGTCCTGTTTGCCGCGGTGCAGTCCGCTGCCCTCTTTAGGGGGAGCGCCTATCTGGAGGCGGCAGGAATCAGCTATGCGGAGTATGCCCGCAGCGGGTTTTTCCAGCTTGTATGGGTGTCCTGTATCAACCTGGCGGTGGTGGTGGCGGCGGTCCACTTCTGCCGCAGAGAGGGAAAGCTGTGGCTGGTGGTCTGGGCCCTCTCTACGGGGATGGTCGCCCTCTCCTGCCTCATGCTGGTCTCCGCGGCCTGGCGCATGACGCTCTATGTGAGCACCTACGGACTGTCCGTCAAGCGCCTGCTCACCTACTGGGGAATGGCCCTGCTGGCGGTATTTTTCGGGGCGGCACTCCTCAAGATCTGGCGCCGGGACTTCGGATTCTTCCGGGTGCTGCTGGCGGCAGGCGTAAGCGGATGGCTGCTGCTCAACCTCCTCCGCGTGGACGCGGTGGTAGCGGAGTACAATGTGGAGGCCTACCTGACAGGCAATATCTCTGCCCTGGATGTGGCATACCTGGCCGGACTCTCCGACGAGGCGCTGCCCTCACTGGCACGGCTGCCGGCGGATATGTCCGTATACGAGTACGAGGAAGGGAATACCGTGGGGCGGCTGCTGGAAGAGAGAAGGGTACATGCGGCCCGGATGGCGGGGAGCTGGCGCACATGGAATCTGGCGTCATGGAGGGCGGCCCGGAGCGGTTGAAAAAAGCGGTGCAGTTTTTGTAAACTGCACCGCTTTTCAGAATTTGTCTGTATGGCAGCCCTGTGCCCGGTGTTTGGGAGGGGCAACTATTTTGGGGCAAGTCCTAGTCGTCTTCCGCCAGAATAATCCGCCCGTCCTCGATGTGGTCCACCGTGACCAGGGATTCCACCCGCATGCCCATACGGCGCAGAACGTCTCCTCCATCCTTGGTGGCCTTTTCAATGGCGACGCCGATCCCGGCGATTTCGGCCCCCGCCTTGGAGGCGATTTCCAGGAGGCCCAGGATAGCCTGCCCGCTGGCCAAAATGTCGTCCACTAGCAGGACCCGGTCATCCTCATCCAGATACCGCCGGGAGACCCGGATGGTATAGGACTTCTCCATAGAAAAGGAGTGGACCTCCGCGGTGTAGACCGAGGGGTCAATGTAGCCGGTCTGGAACTTCTTGGCATATACCGCCGGAACGCCCAGGGCCAGGGCCGTAAAGCAGGCGACGGCAATCCCGGAGGATTCCACTGTGAGGACCTTGGTGATCTTTTCCCCTCTGAAGCGTTTGGCCAGAGCCCTGCCCACCCGCTCCAGAAGCGCCACGTCCATGCAGTGGTTGAGAAACATATCCACCCGGATGATGTCCCCGTCTCCCAGCTCTGCGTCTTTTAAAATGCGTTTTTTCAGCTCATCCATAGTGTGTCAGATTTCCTCCGTTATTTCATAGCAAGATGAGGGGTCGATGGGATCGGGCCGGCGCAGAGGCGGATGAACCACTCGAAAAGAAGGGCACCGTCCGCGGCGTCTGGCCTGCGCATAGCGTAGCTCATTCGCTCGGGGTGGAACTGCACGGAAAAAAGAGGGAGGGTTTCGTGTTCGAGCGCTTCCGCAATCCCGACTTCCGACCAGGCCGTGAGGTGCAGACCGTCTCCAAGCCGGTCCACGGCCTGGTGGTGGGAGCTGTTGGAGGAAAAGACTGGCCCGTAAAGGCGGCGGAGCAGGGAGTTTTCCTCTGTCCGCAGCGGGTGGATTCTGTCCACATCTGTGCCGGGCGTCCGACGGTGGAACAGGTTCCGCTCCGGTCCGAGGTCCTGGAGCAGGGAACCGCCTAGGACCACATTCAATACCTGGTGCCCCCGGCAGATGCCGAAGATAGGCTTTCCAGCCGCGGCATAGGCCTCCGCGAGAGCGAACTCGGCGGCATCCCGGTCGGGATCGATGCCGAGTGAGCCGCAGTTTTTCTGGCCATAGCGGTCGGGATCAATATCCTCGCCGCCGCAGAGCAGCAGGCCGTCATACCCGGCGTCAGGCTGGGGACAATAGCCGCCCGCCACGCTGCCCCCGGCCCGGAGAACCGCGTTTTCATAGTTTTGCCAGCCTGAGCGGGAGGCTGAGAGCAGAATGCAAGGGCGTTCCATAGATGCTTCCTCCCGAGAAAAGGGATGTCCAGACTCCCATTATACCTGAAACAGCGGAGAACTGCAAGTGGACGCCGCCTGAGTCCCTTTTAACTTAATGTGTTGGCGGCCCAAACTTCGGCAATTTCACTGATCGTTGAAACGAGAGGAAACATATGGTAAAATAGTCGAAAGACAAACTGGAATTTGCATGGGCATTAGAAAATAAAACCATTAGAGGCTGATTAAAAATGGAAGAGGATTGTGAAGAATTGGAAAGTTTAAGCCGTGAACAGCAAATATTTGAGAAATATCCTGTCAGAAAAGCTGTTGCGGCAATGGCAATTCCAACGGTTATCAGTCAGGTAATAACGGTTATTTATAATCTTGCGGATACCTGGTATGTAGGACTTACCGGAAATGCGGCGACGGTTGCGGCAATATCGTTGTGCTTGCCCGTATACTGTATCATGACCGCTATCGGAAATCTTTTCGGCATTGGAGGCTCCAGTGTAATAGCAAGAGCAATCGGCGCAAAAAGGACTGACCGGGCTCAGGCGGCATATTCTCTTGCACTCAGGGGCGCATTTCTTGTCACAGTTATTTATTCGCTTGCGCTGCTATTGTTCGCAAGGCCGCTTCTGCTGATGATTGGCGGTGAAGCAGACAGTATTGATTATGCCGTTTGGTACACTCGGATCACCATGATCATCGGCGGTATTCCTACCATTTTGTCTGCTATACTTGCGCATTTAATCAGAAGCACAGGACAACCAAAAATTGCAAGCTTCGGTATTACGCTGGGGGCAATTCTGAATATGGTTTTAGACCCCCTGTTTATGTTTGTGATTTTGCCAAAGGGTAACGAAGTAATCGGAGCTGCGATTGCCACTGCGCTTTCCAATTGCGTTGCAATGATATATTTCATCGCGTATGTGTGCAGAAACAGAAGCACGGAAGTATTTCGATTTTCTCTGCCGAAGCATACAGAAAACGGTAAAATATTGTCAGATATATTAAAATGCGGACTGCCGAGCTTTACATTGCTTGGAGCAAGCCAGATATCCAACTTGGTTTTAAACAGTATGCTGGGTCATATGGGTTCTTCTGCTGCTATTGCAGGTATAGGTGTTGTTCGCAAGATTGATTCGCTTGCTTATTCGGTGAATCAGGGAATTACGCAGGGCATGCTTCCTATTGTAGCTTACTGCTTTGCAGCAAATAACCATAAGCGAATGAAATCGGTCATCGGGTTTTCAACGGTTTGTACGGTTGGGTTCTCCCTCGTAAGCAGTATATGTTCTTTTGCTTTTGCACCATATTTAATTCGCTTCTTTATTGATGATTCCACAACAATTTTTTATGGTACAAAATTTTTGAGAGTTCTGTGTATTGCCGTAGCGATATATCCGGCTTTGTTTGTCATTATAGCTGTCTTTCAGGCAGTAGGACAAAGTAAAAAACCGTTTTTGCTGTCTTTATTACATAAAGGTTCTTTTGATATTCCACTGTTCTTTGTAATAAGACAACTGTTCGGAACAGAATACATTCTTTGGGCATCACCGATTATGGCTTTTATAGCGCTTACAATAGCAGGTATTATGCTATGGAAGTGGTTGCGTGAATGTTCATAAGACTGTAAAATTATAGAGGGAATAACAGAATGTAGCTTATATGAAGTAAATTCATATAGAATGAAATCAACACATTAAGATAAAAGGGGATAAGGTACGATAATTTGCGCAACTTATCGTACCTTATCCGGACGGGGGAACCGGCGGATATGGTGCGGAAAATTATGTGGTCGAGGTCTCTGAGAGGGATTCCCCGCAGGAGGGGTATTCCTGGGTGTCCCACACAAAGCCGGACTCGGACATCTGGGTGTCGGTGAGGAGGAGCCCTTCGGCACGGGAGGGGTCCACGTGGCGGTGGACATTCTGCTCCACCGTAACGATGGTCCAGAACCTGGGGGTCCCTTCCAGCGTCCCATCCACCACAGTACACTCCACACCGGCCAGGTCGCAGAGCAGCTTATAGGCCAATGCCAGCCCCTCGCTGTCCGCCTGGCCCTCTACCAGGGCGGCATAAGCGGTGGAACCCGATACGGAAGGCGCCGGGAGCGGCGCGTCCTGCGCTTCTCCCAGCCCGGTATGCTCCCGCAGGGCGCGGTACAGGACGGGAATGAGGGCGGAATCCCGCAGGCCAGTGCGGTAGGGGTCCACCAGGACCTGTGCGGCGGAGGTGAGGGCCTGACTCTTTTCCCGCAGGAGCTCCGGCTCCTCTGGATAGGTGAAGAGCACCTCCACCACCCGCTGCTGACCGCTTTCGGGATAGAGGTTCACCACGGCCTCCGGCAGACCCAGGGCGGCGGCGGGACTGTCGTAGTAGGCCTGACGGATGAGCCGGGGAATGTAGTCGTCCCCCTGGGCCTGGTCGAAGTAGTTGACGCGGAAGGCGGTCTCCGGCACGAAGGAGGTGAGGGCGTCCCGAAGTTCTCCGCGGATGGCGCCGCTGCCTGCGACGGTGTTGACGGAGGCCACCTGCTCGGCGGTGCGGCGGTAATCGATACTGACCGTAGCCTCGTAGTAGGTGGCGATGCGGACGAACTCAGGCTTGATCCGGTCCACTGCATAGGCGCCCAGAGGATCGTCGTGGCTCACCTCATCACAGGCGTCCGAGAGATTTTGCCGCACATTTCCCTCCCAGTTACGCAGTCGGATCACGCCGGATTCCCGGTGCTCGGACACCAGGCTGAAAATGGCGTCCACCAGTTCCGGGTATGTCTCCACCCACACGGTGGTGGAGTCATCGGCAGCCGCCGGCAGCCTGGCGTGGGGCGTGACCGACAGATAATCCCGCTCCAGCATGGCGGCGCAGCCCGTGAGGGACAGAGACAGACACAGGCACAGTGCAAGAAGCCGCTTTTTCACGGGCACACCTCCTTTTTGATGCGTCAAGGGAGTCAGAAACCCAGGTCCTCATCCACCAGCACCACCTCGAAGTCCATCGAGGAGGGCTTGCGCCAGTAGACTACCAGCGCGCTGCAAATGCGCTCTGGGCTCTTGCAGTCATAGCACTTGTCGCCCTTGACAGCGCAGGGCGTTTTTTTCTGGAGGCGCTGGGCATTTTTGGGCCCGGCAATATTCCGGGCCCGCCAGAGGGCCGCGTCGTAATCGGGGGCCAGCTTGTTCCGCCCCACGATGAAATAGACCTTTTTGTGGCCGTAGAGGCCGGAGGCCACCCGGTTGCCGGTGCCGTCGATATTGATGATCTCGCCGGTCTCGGCCAGACCGTTGACAGAGGAGAGGTATATCTGGGTCTCAGACGCCTCCTGAGCAGTCCCGCCGGCCCAATGCCAGACGATCCGGTTATGCGTCCCCAGCCGCTCGGCAAGGCCCATATCCCGGATGGTCACAGAGCCGCCGATCCCAATGCTCTCTCCGTCCAGCGTGCGGTCGAGGTAGTCGCAGGCCTCCGCCGCGGTGGCGAAGCAGGAGACGGTGAAGCCCCGTGCCTCTAAGTGTTCTCTTACCCGTGCAAAGTTGGCCATCAAGGGTCGCTCCCTTCTTTACAGATCGTTTTGTTTGTACTCCCGAAAACCCTCGCCCATGACCTCATGGGCATCGCATACGATGAGGAAGGCGGCGGGGTCCAGCTCCTTCACCAGC
Organism: Intestinimonas sp. RTP31139st1_F5_RTP31139_211217; assembly: GCF_040226735.1. NCBI lineage: Bacteria > Bacillati > Bacillota > Clostridia > Eubacteriales > Intestinimonas > Intestinimonas sp. RTP31139st1_F5_RTP31139_211217. The sequence goes on from NZ_JBCOAQ010000017.1 coordinate 52,460, forward strand.
TGCTTCATCGTGACGATCTGCCGCTGCTTGAAGGCGCACATGAGCACTTGCTTTTCCTGACCGGACCAGGCACCCTCGCCGTGGAGGATGGTAACGCCCCGGTCCAGGTCCCGCACCAGGGTGTCGGCGATCTCCTTATGCCGGTCGCTGATGATATAGGCCACCTTGGCGGTGTCCAGGCCGTAGAGCACCATATCCATCACCATGGAGGAGATGTACAGTGCCACCACGCCGTACAGGGCGCTGTCCACATTGCCGAAGGCGGCGGCCACGGCCAGAATGACTACGAGATCAATGACCATCAGCAGCTTGCCCATGGGCAGCCAGGCCATTTTCAGCTTCAGCAGCCGGGCGATGAGGTCGGTACCGCCGGTGGTGGCGCCCTGAAGGAAGACCACGCCCAGGGAGAGACCCATGAGGACGCCGCCGTAAATGGTGGCCAGCATGGGATCCATGGGCTGGAAGGTATAGATGGCGTTCAGGGCGTCGATGGCCGCGGAGGAGACGAACATGGCGAAGAGAGAGGTCACCAGCAGGTGCCCTCCAATGAACTTCCACCCCAGGATGAAGAGGGGAATGTTCAGGATGATGACCACCGTGCCGATGGGAGCCCAGGGGAGGATGGCATTGATGATCTGGCCCACGCCGGTGATGCCGCCGAAACCGATGTGGTTGGGCGCGTAGCACCAGTTGAAGCCGAACGCATAGACGACGGAGGCCAGGGTGATCCAGACATAGGTCAAAAAGGTTTTTCCCGGAGATTGTTTCATAGCAGCACCTCAAAAGAGAATCAGGACAGTTCCATCAGGGACATCTGCTCCTCGCCCCGGTCCTCCTCCCTGAGCAGGGCGCCGGCCACAGGCAGGGAACGCGCCCGATAGCGGGCGGCATTTTGGATAGGGGTGGCGGACAGCGGGGCGGCACCCTCCAGCCGGTATTTGGGCTTGAGCGTCATAATGTTGACCCCCTGGGTAGAGCGGGTGGCTTTCGGGGCAAGGGAGGCGGTGTGGAAGATCAGGGCGCGGCCCTCGGTGGACCAGACGGCCATCTCCATCTCCTCCCGCAGCAGATAGGCCGTCACCAACGGGCTCTTATCAGAGTATGCCCCGGTCAGGCGCTTGCGTCTCGTCTGCGTCTGATAACCGGAGAGTTCTACCCGGGCCGCCTTGCCATTTTGGAAGAAAAACAGCAGATTTCCGCTGTAGTCGCCGGGGATGCAGGCCCAGACAAAGCTCTCGCCCTCGTCGAAGCCCAGCTTGGTGGGAAGGTAGTCGCCCAGTACGCTGGCCTTGGCGTCGTCGAAGTCGCTCATACGGGTCTTATAGCACTGCTGCTTGTCGGTAAAGACCAGCAGCTCGTCCCGATTGCCGCACTCCCAGGAGAGAAAGGCACCGTCGCCCTCCTTGTACTTCTGCTCCGAGCTCATGCGCAGGGACTGGGGGGTGATTTTTTTGAAATAGCCCTCCCGGGAGAGGAATACGTTCACCGGATAATCGGGGATGTCCTCCTCCGGATCGGAGGATTCCAGCGCATGTTCGTAGACCAGCGCAGTGCGCCGGGGGACCGCATACTTCTTCTTCACGTTGGCGAGCTCTGAAATGATGATCTCCTTGACCCGCTCCGGGCGGTTCACGATGTCCTGAAGATCAGCGATCTCCTGCTCCAGTGAGGAAGTCTCTTCGATGCGCTTGAGGATATACTCCTTATTGATGTTCCGCAGGCGGATATCGGCCACATATTCGGCCTGGACTTCGTCAATGCCGAAGCCGATCATCAGATTGGGCACCACCTCGGCGTCCTCTTCGGTGTCCCGGATGATCTGGATGGCCCGGTCAATATCCAGCAGGATCCGTTTAAGGCCCTTCAAAAGGTGGAGCTTGTCCTGCTTTTTCTTCATAACGAAGTAGGTCCGGCGGCGGACGCCCTCCATCCGCCAGGCCGTCCACTCCTCCAGGATCTCCCGCACCCCCATGACCCGGGGCATGCCGGCGATGAGGATATTGAAGTTGCAGGCAAAGGAGTCCCGCAGCGGGGTCATGCGGAAGAGCTTGGCCATCAGCTTGTCGGGGTCGGTGCCCCGCTTGAGGTCGATGGCAAGCTTGAGGCCGGTGAGATCGGTCTCATCCCGCATGTCGGAGATCTCCTTGACCTTTCCGCCCTTTACCAGCTCGGCCACCTTGTCCATGATGGCCTCCACAGTGGTGGTATAGGGGATCTCATAGATCTCGATCAGATTTTCCTCTTTGACATACCGCCACTTTGCCTGGACCTTGAAGGAGCCCCGCCCGGTCCGGTAGATGGCGGAGAGCTCTTCCGCGTCGTAGAGCAGCTCCCCGCCGGTGGGGAAGTCGGGGGCCTTGAGGGTGGCGGTGAGGTCGCAGTTGGGATTTTTGAGATAGGCCACGGTGGCGTCGCACACCTCGCCCAGATGGAAGCCGCACAGGTTGGAGGCCATGCCCACGGCGATGCCCTGGTTGGCGGATACCAGCACGTTTGGAAAGGTGGTGGGCAGAAGGGTGGGCTCCTGGAGGGTGCCGTCGTAGTTGGGGACAAAGTCCACCGTATCCTGGTCGATGTCCCGGAAGAGCTCGGCGCAGATGGCATCCAGCCGGACTTCCGTATAGCGGGAGGCCGCCCAGGCCATATCGCGGGAGTACACCTTGCCGAAATTGCCCTTGGAGTCCACCAGCGGGTGGAGGAGGGCTCCATAGCCCCTGGAGAGGCGGACCATGGTGTCGTAGATGGCCTGGTCGCCGTGAGGATTGAGCTTCATGGTCTGGCCCACCACGTTGGCGGACTTGGTCCGCGCTCCGCCCAGCAGCTTCATCTGATACATGGTGTAGAGAAGCTTCCGGTGGGAGGGTTTGAACCCGTCGATCTCCGGGATGGCCCGTGAGACGATGACGCTCATGGCGTAGGGCATATAATTGATTTCCAGGGTCTGGGTAATGGGCTGTTCCAGCACTTCGGCATGGAGGCCCTGCACATTGGGATTGTCCACCCGTTTGGCCCCCTCCTGGGGGCCCTTTTTCTTAGCCAATGGTATCAGTCCTTTGCGAAAAATAGAGACGGATCATGCGGAGAGGGCGGCGGAGAGAGACGCGGCGCTTAGCCCGGGGACAGGGAGAACGGCGCAGGAGAAAAGCGCGTCGTCAAACAGGGCGGAGGTCGCCTCGCTCTCTTTCAGGAGGAGATAGCGTTTTCCGCGGGAAGTCTCCCAGACGGATTGCCCAGTCATATCGTTGCGGGCCCACCAGTTGTAGCCGTCCAGATAGTTCTCATAGGCTTCATCCCAGGAAGAGAAGGCTTCCTTCAGGCGCACGGCGGCGGGCTCCAGCAGGGCCAGAGCCTCGGGGTAGGTGAGATAGCCCGCCTCATAACCCCACTGGACCAAATTGCTCATGCGGAAGAGGTCCCAGCACAGGATGCCCCGATCCCCCCATTTTTCCGAGAGAGCCTTGGTCTGCGGCCACATATAGCGGTCCACCTCCCCGCTTTCATTCAGCAGCTCCTGATAGCCGGACGCGCTGAGGCCGTTGACCAGTCCGGCGGCCTCCTGGAAGGAATCGTTGTGACCGTGGAGCGTCATGGAGCAGACGGTCGTGATGAGGGCCTCCCGGCTGTCAATGCCCCAGTCGTCGGAGAGGGTCCGGCGGCAGCTCTTGTAGGGGGGATCGTTGGTGGTGTAGGCCCCGCTGCCGCTGCCGGCGACCGGCAGCCCCCGGGAATAAAGGCCGAACCAGGAGGGGTCACCCGCATTCAGGGAGGAGAGCATGGCCCCCATGGGAAGCGCCCAGGCCTCCAGATTGGAGTCGCCGACCGCCGTTTTGTCCTCCTGAACGTCAACCCGGCGATTCTCCGCATCCCAAGTCACGCTCTGGTCGAAGAACTCCGCGACATAACGGGCCGGGATCAGGGTGCGGCCGTCGGCGGCGTATGGAGCTACGTCCATCTGAATGGCCTTGCCGTCCACTGTGGCGGTGGTCTGATTCAGGGTCATGATTACCTGGACGCCTGCCCGGGTCATCACGACCTGGCTGGTCTCCTGCACCCACTCCACATCTGCGCCCAAGTGCTCCGCCAGCGTGCGGATGGGGATCATCGTGCGGTTATTGCGGATTTCTGGCTGTGCCGCGGTTACGCCCCCCACGTTGTACCCTGCAAAGAGCTGATGTCCGTCCAGATAGAGGGCCACTCGGTTCTGATAGGCATGGACGGCCTGGGCGACCTTTTCGCGGTCCCCGTCGCTCACCTGATCCATATAGGGCGCATCGTAGAAGTCGGCCAGCGTCAGGCCGAGGGCGGTGAGGTTCCGGTCCAGGGATACGGCCAGATAGGGACTGTAGTCGAAATCATAGAGCAGGGCCGCGCGATTCGACCAGAGGCTCAGGGCGTAATAAACAGAGTCCAACTGGTCTCCGTTCTGGTCCTTCCAGTTGCTGGCAGCCGCGCTGAAGGCGCGGTAGGCGGAGTAGTAGGCCCTTTGGGCCCCGGCGGCATCCGGGGCGTTCTGGGCATACCGCAGCCGCAAAAGTCCGGTCTCATAGCACATGCCCGCGGAGGTGTCGGCCACCTCTGCGCCCGCGTCGGGAAGCTGGGCCCCGGCCTCGGCCTCGGCGCGCAGAGAGAGCACCTTGGCCCAGTTCTCAGACTGGTAGACCTCGTCTCCGGGGAGCACCACATAGTTTTTTTCCGGGATCCAGCCCGGCGGTGTGGGCGAGTCCGACGCCGCAAAGGCGGCGGGCAGCAGAGCACACAGGCAGACCAGCGCGGTGACAAAAGAATACAGACGCCGTCTCATTGAAAAACTCCTTTCTTCACCGGGAAAACGCAGGAAGCGGATCCATGCCAGGGCGGAGAGACGGGATATCAGCCGCCAAACGATTCATCCACAGGGACCACGGCGTCGCCCTCCGGCGGGGTGGTCTGGGGCTCCTGGCTGGTGACGGAGGTCTCGCTTTCCACGGAGATGGCCATTTTGCAGAGGTTTTTCACATGCAGTTCCAGGTGGAAGGAATCCTCTTTCCCGTTGAAGGACCAGTCGCCGGCCAGACGCATGTCCAGCAGGAAGGAATATTCGCTCTCGGGCCGCAGGGCAAAGCTGCCGTCGATGGTGCCGTCTTCGCCCACGGTGAGCGTCAGGGACAGCTCCCGGAAGGAGAGGTCGTAATAGGAATCGCCGAGAACGCCGTAGAAGAGCGCGGTGAGCTCTTCGGCGTCCAGTGCGAGGACATGATCGCTGCCCTTGGCCTCGAATTGGTCGTCGCCCAGTACCGCAGCCGTCATGGACCCGGCATTCAGGATGTTCTGATAATAGTAGACGGGGGAGATGTAGGGAGATTGCAGATCGGAGGCCAGGGAGGCGGCGGCTACTGCGGCGCCGACGGTAGCGGTAGCCCCGGCGGAAGTGAGGCCGCTGTCCCAGGAGAACCACACGTCTTTGGGGTAGGTCTTGCCCATGATGGAGAAGAGGGAGGGGAAAGAGGAGGAGGTGAGATAGAGCATTCCGCTTTCATAGTCGGCCCGGATCTGGAAGTCTCCGGCCCGAAGCAGATCCATCAGGGCCTGGAACTCCGTGCCCGCATCCTGAGAGAGATAGTCGTACATCTCGTCGCCCAGCAGACCGCGGATCAGCTCTTCCAGCTCGGAGAGGTCGTAGGTGCCGGAGAGTTCCATGCCGGCCGGGGAGAGAAGCTGGCGGAAGGCGGCGGAGACGGCATAGGTCTTGTCCCCGTCGATGGAGTTGAAGAGGGTGGTATCCAAAGCGATGGTGCAGTCGGTCTGGTGATTCTGCCCCGAGGCGGGCGCCCACTTCGCCAGCGCCCCGTTGAGAATGGTGAACGATTCATCCATGGCCGCCGCAGCCTCCTCCGGGTCCAGCAGAACAGCGGTCTCGAAGTTTTGATCCCAGTAGACGGTATAGCCGGCCTCTTCGGCGGAGGCGCGCAGGGGGGAGTAGCCGTTCGTGGTGACGGTCCTGGGCGTCTGCCCCAGGGCCTGGGCCAGGATTTCGGAGGGCACAAAAGTGGTGCCGTCCTGGGCGTAGGGCTTCTGATCTGACCCGAACTGGAGGTACACGCCGTTTACCATGATGCCCAGCTCTCCGGGGACGCCGCCCAGCAGTTCCTTTTCCGCATCATAGTCGGCAGGAGCCCCCCACCACCAGTCGCCGTACTCTTGGTAGTCGATCCACTCGCACAGCAGATAATCGTGGAAGTCCTCCTCGGTGTCCAGCTCCCGGCTGAGCATAAACCGCTCCTTGGTATAATAGGAGTAGTTTTCCGAAAAGTAGGTGTCGGCGTCGAAGCCCGCGGTGGAGCCGGGGTTTGCCGCTTCATAGTCGGCGATGCGTACAGCGCGCTCCTCCCGGGCCTTTAGGGCGCTGACATAGGCGTACTGGAGGTATTCCAGGAACTCCTGATCATCAGAAAGTCCGTAGTCCTCCATAAAGGCGGCCTTGGGATCCTGATAGTCGTAGTGGTCGGCCAGATAGGCCATGGGATCGAACCCCTCCAGTACGCCGGGGTGCTCCGATGCGTAGGCGGCCACTTCGTCCCTCTGGGCCTGCTTCAGGTCCAGCTCGTCCAGGTACTCGCAGAACATGATGTCCCGGAACGCCGCGTCGTCTTTCGCACTGGAAAAAGAACTCATGTACTCCTCTTTTTCATAGTAGGGATGATGCTGGGCAAACCAGGCGTCGGCGTCAAAGGCGGCAAAAGCGCCGGGGTGAGAGGCCTCATACGCCTCTACCCGCTGCCGGCGGTTGTCCGCCTCCAGCAGGCCGGAGACATACTCATACTGCATGTCCAGGAGAAAGTCCTCCTCGGTCGCCAGGCCATAAAGGACCATATACTCCTCTTTGGTATAATCGTAAGCGCCGTAGTTGGTCTCGAACCAGGCATCGGCGTCAAAGGCGGCCAAAGTGCCGGGGTGGGCGGTCTCGTACGCTTCCACCGTGGTCCTCCGTTCCTCCTGGTAGAGCTGGAAGGCGATGTACTCATCCAGCATCTCCTGTTGGAAGTCCTCCTCCGTGGACCCGTTCCAATAGAGGTAGTCCTCCTTGGTAGAGTAGTCGCCGTAGATGGACGCGAACCAAGCGTCGGCGTCAAAGGAAGCGGCCTCCTCGGGGTGGGCGGCCAGCCAGGCGGTTTTCTCCGCCTCCCATTCGGGCTCTCCATCCGAAAGCGATTCGTCGGGCGTTGTGGTCACGGCCACAGCGACGTCCGGAAACACATCCGGAACAGAGGGGATCTCCGGCGCTTCGACAGCCAGAGCGGGGGTGAGCAGGGACAGGGACATAGCGAGAACGAGCATCGATGTGAGCAGCTTTTTCATCGTGGGACCTCCTTCTATCATTTCAGAAGCGGCGGCACCGCTCCGGCGGGTCAAGAGATATCGGCCAGTTCTAGATATTTATACCCATTTTCTGCAATGTGGTCCTTTCGGCCGCTGAGGTTGTCTCCCAGCAGGAGGTCAAAGACCTGAGCGGTGCGCTCCACATCCTCCGGCATGACCTTGATGAGCCGGCGGGTGGCGGGATTCATCGTGGTGAGCCACATCATGTCCGGCTCGTTTTCGCCCAGTCCCTTGGAGCGCTGAATGGTATACTTCCTGTCTCCAAGTTCAGACAGGATGTTGGTCTTCTCCGTCTCATTGTAGGCGAACCAGGTCTTTTCCTTGTAGTTGATCTCATAAAGAGGGGACTCGGCAATATAGACGTAACCGCGTTGGATGAGGGTGGGGGTAAGCCGATAGAGCATGGTGAGGATAAGGGTTCGGATTTGGTAGCCGTCCACGTCTGCGTCGGTACAGATGACCACCTTGTTCCATCTGAGGTTCATGAGATCGAAGTCCGCCATATCCTTGGCCCGTTTGTCGTGGACTTCCACGCCGCAGCCAAGGACCTTCAGCAGGTCGGTGATAATCTCGCTTTTGAAGATCTTGCCGAAATCCGCTTTCAGGCAGTTGAGGATCTTGCCGCGGACCGGCATGATGCCCTGAAATTCTGCGTCCCGGCTCAGCTTGACCGAGCCCAAGGCCGAGTCGCCCTCCACGATATAGAGCTCACGGCGTTCTGTGTCCTTCGTGCGGCAGTCCACAAATTTCTGAACCCGGTTGGAGATATCCACATTGCCGGAGAGCTTCTTCTTGATGTTGAGCCGGGCCTTCTCCGCGGACTCGCGGCTGCGCTTGTTGATGAGGACCTGCTCGGCGATTTTCCCCGCGTCAAAGGGGTTTTCGATGAAATAGACTTCCATCTGACTTTTGAGAAAATCGGTCATGGCCTCCTGGACGAATTTATTGTTGATGGCCTTTTTCGTCTGATTTTCATAGGAGGTCTGGGTGGAAAAGTTGTTGGAGACAAAGACCAGACAATCCTGGATATCGTTCCAGGTGATCTTGCTCTCCGCTTTCTGGTATTTGCCCTGCTGACGGAGATAGGCGTCGATGGCTGAGACAAAAGCGGAGCGCATGGCCTTCTCCGGAGAACCGCCGTGTTCCAGCCAGGAGGAGTTGTGATAGTGTTCGATGATGTTCACCGTGTTGGAGAAGCAGAAGGAAACGGAGAGCTTGACCTTATAGTCCGGCTTGTCCACCCGGTCCCGGCCCCGTCGCTCGGTCTGCCAGAAGACGGGGGTGGTGAGAGCGTTCTCGCCGGATAGCTCCCGAACATAGTCCACAATGCCGTTCTGATACTGGAAGTCGGTGGTCTCGAACTTGCCGTTTACTTGGTTGCGGAAGCGGAAGGTGACGCCGGCGTTGACCACCGCTTGGCGCTTGAGTACATCCAGGAAGAACTCTACCGGAATGTTGATGTCGGTAAACACATCCAGATCCGGCTTCCAACGGAACCGAGACCCTGTTTTTTTGCCGCTCCAAGGGGCCTTTTGAAGACCGCCGATATTTTCACCCTTTTCAAAGTGAAGGCTGTACTCAAAGCCGTCGCGATGGATCAGGGCGTCAAAATACTCGGAAGCATACTGTGTGGCACAGGTGCCCAAGCCGTTGAGACCCAGGGAGTACTCATAATTGTCTCCCTCTAGGTTGTTGTACTTGCCTCCGGCATAGAGTTCGCAGAAAACCAGCTCCCAGTTGAACTTCTGCTCTTTTTCGTTCCAGTCCACCGGGCAGCCCCGGCCGAAGTCCTCCACTTCGATGGACTTGTCCTCGTAGCGGGTGATGGTGATGGTGTCTCCATGGCCTTCGCGGGCCTCATCAATGGCGTTGCTGAGAATTTCAAAAACGGCGTGCTCGCAGCCCTCCAGGCCGTCGGACCCGAAGATGACTCCGGGCCGTTTCCGGACCCGGTCCGCCCCTTTGAGGGCGGAGATAGAGTCGTTGCCATACTGCTGCTTGCCAGTGCTTTTGGGCATTGGACTTCCCTCACATTCCAATATTTATACGATATCATCTTAGTTTATCCCATTTCAGGGTCCTGTGTCAAGGAAGGGGACGCCATATGACCGGGACCGACGGTTCTTTGCCCGATGCGTGTACAGCGGCATTGACAAACGGGGCAAAATGGGGTATCTTTTTAAAAGCGCCGGTAGAAGGCATTGAGAAGGGCATCCTCTGGGACACCGGCGCAGCTATGATATGGAGCGGTATCGAAGTGGTCGTAACGAGCTTGACTCGAAATCATGTTATCTGTGCCGAAAACTGAATAAATTTCCCACGGAGGTGTATCGAAGTGGTCATAACGAGCCTGACTCGAAATCAGGTAGCCCGCAAGGGCTCGTGGGTTCGAATCCCACCGCCTCCGCCACAAAGCCTTGAAAGCACTTCGTTTTCAAGGCTTTTTTCTTGCTTCCTGTGGTGCCCTGTTCTGCTGGATTTTCTGAAATGGTGCTCGTGGTGCCCTGATTTGTGGTGCCCCGCAAAGGTTGCCGTATGCAATTCATTCTGTAAAAATGTATGCTGTGGTGCCCTGATGGTGCCCGGATTCCCTAAAAACATATAAAAAGCAGCGCGGAGCGGTAAAGAGATACATCCCTCACAGCTCTATTCCGCTGCTTCTCTTTTTTGCTTTCTTGGGGGTGTCCTTACTGGCTGCGTCTTTTTTTGGCGCGGCCTTTTGCGGGTGTAGGGCCTTGTGGTAGGTTTCCAGCACCGCCTTTTTCCGTTCCAGCCGCACATCAACGTACTGTGCCGTTACCGCTTCAAGGTTGGTGGAGATACCCAGCGACATACCAATGCCTTTCAGCGTATGCCCCAAAATCTCGCCTACGGTGTAGAAATCGCCTGTAAGCTGGTGCATATTGGTCGCTGCGGTGTGGCGTAAATCGTGGAAACGGATATGCGGCATTTCAAGGTGACGGATAAGCTGTCCGAAGTTCGCGGACATTCTATCCCGCCGCTGCGGTGAGCCGTCCGGCTTTGCGATAAATAGCTTATTGTCGTAGTATTCGCCGCCACTGGCAGCGATCAGCTCCCTTTGCCGTTCAATCAAATCAAACTGCCGCAGAAAGTACGGTAGTGTTTCCTCGGTAATTGGCAAAATGCGGTCATTGGATTTTGTCGGTGCCATCTCGGTAATGATCTTTGTTCCCGGCGGCACCTTAAAGGGCATTTGCTCCACAACGCCAAATTGCATTTTTTCAAGGTCAATGTTGGTCGTCCGCAAACCGATAATCTCACTCATGCGCAAACCGTACATTCCCGCAAGAACAACGGGCATTTCCCACTCCGTACCGATCACGTTGCTCATAAACTGCTGCATTTGCTCAACAGTGTATGGGTCTGGGGTCTTGCTTTGCTTTCCAAATTTGGTAATAATGTCACGGGCAGGGTTATGTTCGATATAGCGATACTTGCGGGCGTGTTCCATTGATACGCTTAAAATACGCTGTGCATAGCGGACGGTGCTGTTGGATAAGCCCTTGTCAAATAGCTGCTGAAACATATTGTCCAGCATGGCAGGAGTTAGCTGGTTGAGCTGCACATGACCGATGTACGGCACGATGTGGTTTTTGATATGGCTCTTGTAGCCCGCAAAAGTGCTTGGGCGCAAGTTCGCTTTACCATGATTCTCTACCCATTCCTCCAAATACTCTTTGACGGTCTGCTTCCCCTGTGAAGCGACAACAGGCGTATAGACGGGATTTGAAAGTTTTACTTTCATTTCCGCTTCATGCTGGGTCGCTTCTTTCTTGGTCGCAAATCCTTTTTTGGAATAGGTCTTTTTTCCCTCCGGGGAATTGTACTTGATATTCACATCGTAGACGGTACCCGGCTTTCCAGTCAGAACGCTGTTCGCGTCCCGCTTGTTCTGTACTTTTCTTGCTGATACTGCCATAGGCTAACCCTCCTTTTGTTCGGGGGGCTTCGCTGGCCTTTTCGCCCGCTCGTACCAATCCCAAATAGCGGCGTCGGCAAGCAAGCGGCGATTCCCGTTTTGTATATATTCAAGCTCGCCGCTGTCCATCAGCTCGCGCAGCTTGTTTTCGCCAATGCCGCTAATCCTGCTCATTTGCTCAACGGTTTTGAGCATGGGAAGAATTGGGGCAGCTTGGCTTATAGATTCCTTTTTCGCCATAGGAAAATCCCCCTTTCGTAAAATGGCTAAAAGGTTTGATACGAAAAGAGGGCTTTAGATCGGACGGCTGTTAGCAGCAACCTCACGGGCGTTTCACCCCTCCGACGGTCTGCCAGAGCTGTACCCATTGCCTGCGACGCTTTTAACGCTCGGACTGTGGCTATACAGGAGTATCATTATGTATTTTGCGCGTCGTGGCCTACAAGCTGCTATGCCTGTTTTCCGGCGTCGGTGTTGGTCGCTCGGCTTTTCCCCTATGGGGAAAAGTGTCATGGCGCACCCGCCGCGTGGCTCGGCGCAAAAGGAACGTATCCGATTTGCCCTATACTTGATATGTACCCCCTTTACTGGACACCCAGTAGAGGGGGTATTATTATGCGGTACACATATGAGTACAAAAGGAAA
>NZ_JBCOAQ010000018.1:0-62930 GCF_040226735.1 Intestinimonas sp. RTP31139st1_F5_RTP31139_211217
GCGATCTCCTCGGGTGTGACGGGCACATAGGGCGTCTGGGATTTCATGGTGCCCGCCCCGCAGAGTGCCGCGGTGATGATGAGTTTTTTGCCCATACAGGGATAGATCTCCTTTCTAGGGTAGGATGCACAGTCTGGGACTGCGGCGAATGGCAGAAGGCGATTACACAGAGGGCTCCGTCTTTGTCAGGAAGCCGGCCTCCTTCAGGTACTCGCCCACCGCATACCGGGGCTTGGAGGAGATGGCGTGCTGTCCGCGGGCGATCCAGCCGAACTCGTTGGGATCGCTGGTGTGCTTGAGGAAGTATTCGCGGACCTCGTTGTCATAGGCAGCCAGCGCGTCGGGATCTGGGAGGGCGGGATAGCGGTCCACCGCGTGGATAAACCGGGTCTCGAAGCGTGGGCGCTGCACGGGAACGGACTCAGGATAGCCCAGGCAGAGCACGTACAGCGGGAATACCAGCTCCGGCAGGTCAAAGAGGCGGGCCATTTTGGCGGTCTCATTGCGGACACCTCCTACGATCACGCCGCCAAGACCAAGGGCCTGCGCCGCGATAAAGGCCCGCTGGGCCACCAGAGAGGCGTCAGAGACGGCGACGGTGAAGAGCTCCGCATTGTGCAGTACGTTCTGATCGGCCGGGTGGAGGAGCTGGTCGTCCCGGTGCAGATCGCCGCAGAACAGGAGCACCAGCGGGGCGTTGACCAGCCACTTTTGCCCGCCGGAGAACTCCATCAGGGCGGCCCGCTTCTCTTTGTCTTCCACCTGAATGATGGTATAGGACTGAAGATAGCTGGAGGTAGGCGCCCGCTGCGCGCAGTTCAAAATGGTGTCCACCACCTCCTGGGAGACCGGCTTGTCCTGATACTGGCGGACAGAGCTGTGAGCGAGCAAAAGATCGATGGTTTCGTTATGGATCATAGTGATGTTCCTTTCTGGGAAATTTTCAGATTAGTCTTTCTCTGCGGACGTATCCGCACCTTTGGCAGAGTTTAGTTTTGCATCCATGGCATTGGACTGTTTGTTTTTGACCAGCATCCAGGTGGTCAGCACGATGGCAGCGACCCAGATGCCGATGCTTAGGGGGCTGGAGAAGAAGCAGAGGGGATCCATATTGCTCCCGATCAGGGCACGCTGGAAGTTATTCTCGATGATGTTGCCCAGCACAAAGCCCAGGACCATAGGAGCCATACTGAAGCCAGCTTTGATCAGCAGGAAGCCGACCGCGCCGAGGATCACGATGAGGAACAGGTTGTAGTAGGTGGAAGCGGCCGCATAGACGCCGCAGATACACATGACGATGACAAAGGGCATCAGGATCTGGGTGGGGACGGAGAGGATATAGGGGAACAGCTTGCTGCCCAAAAGACCAAACGCCCACATAAACAGATTGGCAATGATGAGGACGATAAAGAAGAAGTACAGCATGTCGGCGTAATTGGTGACAAAGGTCACGCCGGGGGTCATACCGTGGATCATCAGGGCGCCCAGCAGGATGGCGGTGACGGAGTCGCCGGGGATACCAAGGGTGGTAAGCGGGATCATGGCGCCGCCGGTCACCGCGTTGTTGGAGGCCTCACAGGCGATGACGCCCTCCGAAGAGCCCTTGCCGTACAGCTCTGGGTGCTTGGAGGAGCGCTTGGCCTCGTTGTAGGCCATCCAGGCGGAGATGGTAGGACCGGTGCCGGGGATCGCGCCGATGACCGTGCCGATGAGGCAGGATTTGAACAGGATCCACTTGATGTGGATATAGTCGGCCAGCTTGGGCGGGTAGAACTTGAAGTCGGTGATGGTGCCCTTCTTTTCGCGACCGATCTCTTCCGCCTTGCTGAGAACCTCGGTCACCGCAAACAGACCGATGAGCCCAGGGATCAGGGAAATGCCGGAGATCATCTGGACAGAGCCGAAGGTGAAGCGGGTCATGCCGGTGATGGCATCCTGACCGATCATGGCCATGCACAGACCCAACAGACCGGAGGCGATGCCCTTGCAGAGATCCTTGCCGGAGACGCCGGCCAGGCAGGTCATACCCATCATGGCGATGGCGAAGTACTCCGGCGCGCCGAACAGATAACCCATTTTACCGATCAGCGGTGCAAAAAACAGCAAGACCAGGGCGGAAAAAATACCGCCGATCATAGAAGAGGTAACAGAGAGGGAGAGGGCCTTGCCGGCCAGTCCCTGTTCCCGCATGGGATAGCCGTCCACACAGGTGGCCGCGTTGCCGGGGGCGCCGGGCGTTTTGAGCAGAATGGCGGGGATGCTGCCGGCATAGTAGCCGCCGCAGTAAATGCCCAGCAGGAAGCCGAAGGCGGGATAGCGGGGAAGCGCAAAGGTCAGGGGGGTGAACATGGCGATTGCCGTGGTGGCGGTGAGACCTGGGATGGCACCGAAGACGATGCCGACGGCAACGCCGAGAATAATGAAGAGCCAAACCTCAGGACTGGCCAAGTGGGCAATGCCTGCGGCGAGATTTTGCAGTATGTCCATATATGGTTTCTCCTTTCCGATTGATCCAGTTCGTCGGTGCCGCTGTTAGAACCGTACGCTCATGATCTGAACGAAGAACAAGTACAGCACAGCGGTCCCCACGATACTGATGATCACCATGCGGAGCCACTTCCGCTCACCGAACAGCAGCATGGCAAGGAAAAGAAAGACAGGCGTGGTGAATAGGAACCCGAAAGCGCGAAGTGCAAAAATATAGATTAGGGTCAAGACGGTAACCGCGGCGACATTTACCAAGTGCATGTCGATCATGCGGTCCAACTCAGCCGCAGAGTCCTTCTTGGAAAGGAACATCTTAAAAAGGGTCCTGCCCAGGATGATGGCGCCGCAGATGAGAATGCAGGTGAATACTGCCCGGGGATAGACTCTGGGAGAAAGACTGCCGGATGCCGCAGACACTTTCCAGGTGGACGTCTCATACCAGCCCCAGAGGGCAAATAGTATGAGCACCGCACCCGAGATACAGTCCATGTATTTCTTCTTCATAATTCTCTGGTCTCCCTTCTAAAGGGCGTTAGGATTTGGCGAAGAGCAGGCCTGTCCGGCCACGTCGTCTTGAGTTGGCTGGACAGGCCGCTGCTCCCGATATTTCAGATGGAACGCTGAGAAAAGTGGATCAGCTGAGGATACCCAAGTCCTTCAGAATCCCTTCATACAGGGCAAAGTCTCCCGGGATCCGGGCGGCGAAGTCCTCAGAGCTGGTGAAGCTCATGGGGAACTCAAGCTTAGTAAAGGAGTCCTGCACATCGGCATTTTCCATGGCGGTGCCTACGGCGTCGGAGAGACGCTGTGCAACAGCAGGGTCTATGTCGGCGGGGCCGACGATGCAGAAATAGACAGAGGCGGGGAAGTCGTAGCCCAGCTCCTTAAAGGTGGGGACGTCGGGATAGGAAGGGTCGCGCTCGTCGCCGGTAACAGCCAGCAGGCGGACGCTGCCGTCGTTGGTATAGCTCTTGAAGGTGGGCAGATTGACGGATACGGCGTCAATGTGGCCGCCGATCAACTCGGCAATGGCGGCGGGGGAGCTGCTGTTGGGGGAGTGGTTCCACTGCACGCCGGCCTGCTGGCCAACGGCGGCAACCAGAAGATGGGGGGTGCTGTTGGCGCCGGGGGAAACATAGGTCACGCTGCCGGGGGCGGCGGCGGCCGCGTCAATCAGGTCCTGCAGGGTCTCATAGGGGCTGCTGGCGGCAACACCGAGAGCGATGGGAATCTCGGAGACGATGCAGATGGGGGTGGTGGTCTCCCAAGTATAGCCCACTTCGTTGATCGCGGGGTTAATGAGGTAGCCGCCGTTGGAACAGATGGCCAGCGTATAGCCGTCGGCCTTGCTGTTTACGGCCTGAGAGGTACCGGTGGTACCGCCGCCGCCCTCCACATTCTGTACGATCACGTTGACACCAAGGTCATCGCTCAGCTGAGTGGTCAGAGCGCGGGCCAACAGATCGGTGGTGCCGCCGGCGGCATAGGGGACAATAAGGGTGATGTCCTGCTTGGGGAAATCCAACTCGGCGCCGCCCGGAGAAGTCGAAGCGGGAGTCCCGCCGGAGGCGGGCTGGTTGGAACTGCCGGAGCACGCTGCAAGAGAGAAGAGCATAACCGTTGCCATCAGGGAAACCAAGAGCCGTTTGCAAGTCTTTTTCATGATAGTTCCTCCTCTTATATTTCCGCGGCAGCCGATAGGAGCCGCCATAAACGGTAGCGCGAGGGCTTATTGATCTTTCGGAACGAAGGCCACGACCCGGGACCAGCTGGCGCTGCCCTGGTAGAGGTTGACGGGGAAACAGGAAATGTAAAAACCCTTTTCGGGGACCTTGTCCAGGTTGCCCAGCTTTTCAATGTGGGAGTAGTCGTAATCGATGCCGGCGCAGTGTGCCTCCCAGAGGATGGAGTTGTCGTGGGAATCGGCAAATTTAGCCTTTGTCTTGGCAAAGGGAATATCGAAGCCGGGGGAGTCGACGCCGATGACTTTGACGCCCTGATCCAGGATAAAGCGTACGGCCTCCGCGCTCAGGCCCGGATGCTCGCCCCAATAGGCCGCCGTACCGAAGGTCTTGTCCGTGTCGTAGCGGATGCAGACGATGTCGCCATAGCTCAGGGTATAATCCAGAGCGGCCAGCGCGTCTTTTACGTCCTGGGCGGAGACGGTCTCGCCGCTCTTTTTGTGGGTCATATTGAGCACCACGCCGCGGCCGAAATACCACTCCAGGGGGCACTCGTCGATCCTGCGGGAGGGCTTACCGCCGGAAGCAGGAGCATAATGCCATGGCGCATCCACATGTGTCCCCGCATGGGTGGAGGTCCTGACACGCTCTGTGGCCCAGCCGCAGCCCCCGTGCAGATCCTCCGGACGACAGCCGAAATATCCGCTGACCAGGGGGATGGTATCCTCGTGATCCAGATATTCGATCTCAGCCGCCAGGCTTGTGGCCAGTTTCGGGTCCATCTCTTCCGAGTTCGGGGTCTTGATGGGGACGGTCAAATCCACCAGCCTGTAGTTTTCCAACAGTTCCATTGAAAGCATACCCTCTCTATCCCATGAATTTTCTGTTTTGCACGATTTTTTCGGAAAGCTTACCGGCCTTTTCTGTAACTTTCTCTTGACAGGCTCATCATAACACAGGATAATATTAAGTATCAATTTCATTTTTTGACGAGTTTTGTTAAGAAATATCTTAATGAAAGGACGGGAGAACGATGGACTTGCTGCAGTTGAAGTACTTTTCCGAGTTGGCAAAACGGCAACACCTGAACAAAACGGCGCAGGAAATGCTGGTGACTCCCTCCGCCATCAGCTCCAGCCTGGCCAGACTGGAGAAGGAAATGGGCGTTAAGCTGTTTGACCGGGTGGGAAGAAATATCCGGCTGAACAATTATGGGAAAATATTACAAAGGTATGTGGATCAGGTCTTTTATGCGCTGGACAGTGCAGAGACGGAGATCAAGGAGGCTCAGAATCTGGGCGAAGCAAGCGTCTCTGTGGCGGTAACCAATCCAAACCTCTGGAACAATCCGCTGCGTGCCTTTTCGGCTGAACATCCGGAGATTTCCATCTCCCTGCTCGCGTTCGACACAGGGACGAACTCCGATTATTCCGGCCGCTCGAATCCCCTAGTGGAGAACGCTGATTTTTATATTGCCACGACAGGGGAGATCATCAACCCCAAGTATGAATTCGAATACCAGCTTCTCTTTAATTCCCAGGTGTTTTTGGCCGTTCCGCCGACTCACCGATTTGCCGGGCGGGCATGGATCGATCTGGCGGAGGCCAAAGACGAGTGGTTTGTCAATTCCCCTCACAATACCTCTTTTCGGAATTTTTGCGATAGTCTCTGCCTCAAGGCGGGGTTTACGCCGAAATCGAGGATCGAGTGCGACTATATCCTGCGCCCAAGAATGCTCATCAGTGAAAATATGGTCTGTATTGCCACTTCGACGGGACAGAACAGCGGGCTGTATGACGGCACTGTCATGATTCCAATTGTAAACCCACCCTGTTCCCGGCCCCAGGCGATTTACTGGAGGGCAAAAAGCCATCTGTGCAAGAGCGCCCAGATATTCAAAGACTTCATGGTGGATTATTGCAGTAAGCTGTAACGAGAGTGAGCGAGGAGGGGCTCAATACAAAGGCGGCGGCCCAGTTGGGGAGCATACTGTAAGGAAGTCAACACCCCCGAAAGGTAATTGCTTTTCGGCGGGTGTTGTTTTATAATGAACCAACCCAAAAATCGGGATTTTCATAAGAGGAATACTACATGGAAAGATATAAGAAAATGGATGCAAATACAATCAAGTTAATTGCTGTTATTGCAATGACAATTGACCATGTTACATGGATGATCTATCCCGGTTATCCAAAAGAGTTTGTACCGATTTTGCTCCATATCATAGGCAGACTTACCTGCCCCATTATGTGTTACTTTATTGCGGAGGGGTATCATTATACTAAAAATTTGAACAAATACACGGTGCGGCTGTTTCTCTTTGCATTCATATCACACTTTGCCTATGTGTTTGCGTCGATGGATTTTGTCAATTGGAAGTCCTTTATTCCCTTTTACTACGGAAGTGTACTGAACCAGACAAGCGTCATGTGGTCGCTTGCATGGGGGTTGGTTATGCTTCGGGTGGTGAACAGCCGAAGCGTACAGAAAAATACAGTAAAAGTAATCCTTATCGTGCTGATCTGCTTGATTAGCTTCCCCAGCGACTGGAGTTGTGTTGCAAGTCTGTGTATTTTGGCGTTCGGAACAAATAGGGGAAAATTCAAAACACAAATGTTGTGGATGGTTTTCTATGTGGCGATTTATGCGACGGTGTATTTTTTTACAATCGACAAAGTCTATGGGCTATTGCAGATGGGCATCATTTTTGCAATTCCAATTATCAGGCTATACAATGGCCAAAGAGGTAACAACGAGAAATTGAACCGTGTCATGAAATGGCTGTTTTACCTCTATTATCCGCTGCATCTTCTGATTATCGGGTGGATTCAATATGCGCGGTGACCTTCAGTTTATCTCTCTCCCACAGGCACTTTCCCCGAAACCCGAAAGTGTCATAGTGGGTTTACACACTATAAACAGGGCAAGGCAAACCATTGCGGTCTGCCTTGCCCTTAACTTCTTTAATGAAACTTTGCCCT
Source organism: Intestinimonas sp. RTP31139st1_F5_RTP31139_211217 (assembly GCF_040226735.1). Lineage (NCBI taxonomy): Bacteria > Bacillati > Bacillota > Clostridia > Eubacteriales > Intestinimonas > Intestinimonas sp. RTP31139st1_F5_RTP31139_211217. Next base: position 7,151 of record NZ_JBCOAQ010000018.1, read on the forward strand.
TTGGCCGCCGCGTTTTTATATTGGATCTATCATTTTTAAAATAGGTCCATCCAACCTCGTCAACTCGGGGCCGATGAAGAAAAAAATCAACTTACGCTGTCGAGCACGGCATCCCTGAAGTGGAGGGGAGAGAGCTGCAGCGTGTTGAACCTGGAGGCCAGGCTGAACACGTCGTCTCCGCAGAGGGAGATGTCCTGGATCATATCGAGCTGTATCCATTGTCCAGACAGCTTGCAGAGGCACTGAAGGCTGCAGGTTATAGGAGGAGGTCCGAGAGGCCCAGGGACGTTGTGCCCAGCAGGTGGGCAAATTCTCTCAACTGGATATCCCTGCGGCTCAGCTCCGGAAGCAGCCACAGACCCAGATGATTGAGCGAATGCTTTTTCATCATGATCGAATTCCTCCATCTCAGAGTTTACACTACATATAAAACTTATGTTATGCTGTTCCCGTCAAATGGATTTCAGATATCTATACAAGATAGTAGGGCAGAGGGCGGAATGTGTCAAACACAAATCTGGTAATGGGTTTGGAAAAACGCGATATATCTGATAAATTGTCTTATCGTGGGTGATAAAAAATGATTTCGACATAGCTGAAAGAGTTGAAGGACCAGAGAAAGCTGACGAATCAGCAATTGGCAGATCTGGCCGGGATTCCGGTAGGAACGATCAATCGAATTATGGAAGGACAGACAGATAACCCCAGTTTTCAGACGGTGTGTGATATTGTCATGGTGCTGGACGGTTCGCTGGATGAGCTGGTGGGAATAACGGGCAAGAGAGGCCAACGGTCTGCACCGCCTGTTTCTGTGCTGCTGTGTGCTGCTCTGTTTGTACTAGGAGTACTGATCTATGATTTGACCCATCCCATGGTGGTTTTTTTCAGACAATAGGAAGAGGAAAATGTCCCAGGTGGACCCGGTTGGGTCTACCTGGGACATTTTTTAGAGCGGCGATGGCCCGTGACGGACGGTTCAGCCGCCCTGGGGCAATGCTTTGGATTTCATATCGGAGTCAGAGGCGCTCTTCTTCTCTATGTAGTCGAGGTACTGCTGGCGGATTGCCTTCAGATCCCGCTGCCGGATGGAGACGATATCTCCGGTCAGCAGTTCAAAGTGCTTGTCCGCCTGCCGTATATAGTCCATGTTCACCAGAAAACTCTGATGACTGCGCAGAAAACGGGGATCGTTCAGCTCCTGTTCAATGGTATCCAGGCGTTTATAAATGTTATAAGTGGCTCCGCCCTTACTGTGGAGGATACACTTGGAGTTGGAACTCTCCACATACTGAATATCATTATAGGGGATCAGTATGAGCCGGTTCCACTGCTGCACCTGATAGGCACTGATGTCAAAGTCATGGGTGAGCCGGTCCATGAGCTTGTAGATCTTCTCCGCGCTGTGGGGCTTCAGAAGATAGCCGAAGGCGGACACCTCATAGCTGTCCACCGCAAATTTTTTCGTGCCGGTGAGAAAAACGATGGCGCCGTCGTAATGAAGGGAACGCAGCCTGCGGGCCACTTCGATCCCGAGCAGTCCTCTCATATAAATATCAAGAAAGACCGCGTCGAACCAGAGGCCGTCTTCCATGTCGCAGATTAGTGTGACCCCATCCTCATAGCCGGTCAGTTCACATCGGATGGAGCGATCTTCCAGATACTGCTGCAATAGGTCCATAATAAGTGCCCGGTCAAGGGCGTTATCATCGCATATTGCAATGCGCATTTCAAGCATCCTTTCCAACGAAATCAGAAAACCAATGCGTCTTGAGGTAAAAAAGACGCCAATATCCATGAAAAATTTGTTATTTTCACAGAGAGTGCCCGGAAGCTGCTCTCATATAGTACAATTCTTGGGAATTTGGGCGACGGCACATACAGCAAATTGACCAGAGCGATTGGGAGGAATAGTATATGTATCAGTACAGGTTTATCAAGGAGGAGCAATATAACCAAGAACACGGAGTATATACCGCCTATGGAATTTGCGGGTACGAACTTGCCCAGAATGTCATGCGAGAGACCATCTATTTGCCGGATGTATTTTTGAGTAAAACTGTGGCCGAACGCTTTGTGGCGCTGTGCAATGAGCTGGAACTCAGCCTGGTCCACCTGTACGATGCTGTACAGGACGCGCTCTGCTGGGAAACAGAATCGTCCGGACCATGATCCGAACGATGCGCAGAAGGGCGAAAAAAGTCGAAAAGCGCAAGCAAAGAGAAAACCCTAGAACCTTTGCGGTCCTAGGGTTTATGGTTGCGGGGAGTGGATTTGAACCACTGACCTCCGGGTTATGAGCCCGACGAGCTACCAAACTGCTCTACCCCGCGATATTGGTACCGGAGACCGGAGTCGAACCGGCACGGGATCGCTCCCACAGGATTTTAAGTCCCGGGCGTCTACCAATTCCGCCACTCCGGCGTGTTACTCCAGCTCACTGTACTTTTTTAAGTGCTCAAATAGAATAACACATCTGGAGCGGCGTGTCAACCCCAAAAGTTTTGACAATGCCCGACAATTTTGGCAGAGGGCGAGCGCACATACTGAGGATGGTACTGCATATACTGATACGTACATCAAAAAACAGAGGGAGGCGCAGGGAAATGCCGGAAGAGCAGCGGGAGAGTGAGCCGCGTCGGGCGACCGGAGCGGGAGACGTGGACGATCTCATTTTTCACGGCGACCAACAGCCCAATATCAGCGATAGATGAACCCGCCCGCCTTTTGGGCGGGTTTTTCTTTACATCATGGGGAGATTCGGATATAATATATGAGCTATTTGAACGGAAGTGAGCGTGCGAGCGATGCTGCAATTTGACGAGTACAAGGTAAAGCTGAACAACATCAAGCCGGCCCTGGACGAGCTGGCCCAGGCCCTGAACCTGCCCGCCGCCGAGCAGGAGCTGGATATGCTGAACTCTGAAAGCGCCGCGCCCGGCTTTTGGGACGACCTGGAGAAGTCCCAAAAGGTGACCCGCAGGATGCGTCAGCTGGAGAACAAGCTGGAGGCGCAGCGGAAACGGGAAGGCCAGTGGGACGATCTGATGACCCTGTGCGAAATGGGCAACGAGGAAGAGGACGACTCCCTGGTGCCCGAGGTGGAGACGGGTTTTGCACGGCTGGAGGCTGAGATGGAGGAGGCGCGCCTCTCCACGCTGCTCACCGGAGAGTATGACAGTGCCAATGCCATCCTCACGATCCATGCCGGAGCGGGCGGCACCGAGGCCCAGGACTGGGCGCAGATGCTTTACCGTATGTATACCCGCTGGGCAGAGCGGCACGATTTCACCTACCAGGTGGTGGATTACCTGGACGGCGACGAGGCCGGAATCAAATCCGCAACCATTATGATCCAGGGCGACAACGCATACGGACACCTCAAGAGCGAACACGGCGTCCACCGGCTGGTCCGGGTCTCTCCCTTTGATGCCAATGCCCGGAGGCAGACCTCCTTTGCCGCTGTGGAGGTCATGCCGGAGATCCCGGACGACGTGGAGGTGGATATCCGTCCCGAGGATATCGAGATGCAGGTCTACCGCTCCTCCGGCGCCGGCGGCCAGCACATCAACAAGACATCCTCCGCCGTCCGGCTGATCCACAAGCCCACGGGGGTGGTAGTGGCCTGTCAGACCGAGCGGAGCCAGTTCCAGAACAAAGACACCTGTATGCGGATGCTCCGCTCCAAACTGGTGGAGCTCAAAATGCAGGAGCATGCCGAGAAGATCTCCGACATCAAGGGCGTGCAGCTCAAGATCGAGTGGGGCAGCCAGATCCGCTCCTATGTGTTCATGCCCTATCAGCTGGTCAAAGACAACCGCACCGCCTTTGAGACCAGCAACATCAACGCCGTCATGGACGGTGAGCTGGACGGGTTCATCAACGCCTACCTCACCGCCGAGGCCACGGGCAATTGGGCCACGAAATAAGAATGAAAGGGCCGGAGACGAGCATGCTCGTTTTCGGCCCCTCTGCATTGAAAAAGCAAAATCCCGCACTTTTCGACCGCCGGCTCTTGTATTCCCCGCACTGCTTTGCTACTATTATAAAGATCCAGACCATACGGGCAAATGGTATCCGAACTGTGGAAAAGAAAGGTGGAAGCAAAAGAATGAAGCAGAAAAAATTGTTGTCGCTGCTGCTGGCGGCGGCCCTGGTATTCTCCCTGGCCGCACCTGCGGCGGCAGAGGAGACGACCTCTGAGGCCGCCCCCTACACGGTTCCGGACGATATGTCCGGAGAGATCGTGATCCTGCATACCAATGACGTGCACGGCGCCATCGCCGGCTATGCCAAGGTGGCCGCCTTGAAAGCCGCCATGGAGGAGGCGGGCGCCTATGTCCTGCTGATGGACGCCGGTGATTTCATCCAGGGAGATCCCACCGTCAGCATCTCGGAAGGGGCATCCGCCGTGGAGCTGATGAATTTGGCAGGGTATGATGTGGCGGCCCCCGGCAACCACGAATTTGACTACGGCTACGCCAATCTGGCCGCGCTGGCCGATGAAGCGGAGTTCCCCATCGTGGCCGCCAACGTCCTCTATGGAGACACGGTGGCCTTCGGCGCCAACACGGTATTCACCACGGAGGACGGCGTCAAGATCGGTGTGTTCGGCTTGGATACCCCTGAGACCGCCACCAAAGCCCACCCCGCCAAGATCGAGGGCGTTACCTTCCTGGCCGGTGAGGCGCTCTTCGCCGCTGCGCAGGAGCAGGTGGATGCGCTGGAGGCCGAAGGCTGTGATTATATTGTCTGCCTGGGGCATCTGGGCATTGACGATGAGTCCGCCGGTAACCGCTCCGTGGATCTGCTGGCCGAGGTCTCCGGCATTGATGTGTTCATTGACGGGCACTCCCATTCCACCATGGAAGATATCGCCGCTGTGGCCGAGGGCAATCAGGTGGGCGACACCGTGACCGCCTCCACCGGCACCAAGCTGGCAAACATCGGAATGGTCGTTCTCGACGAGACGGGGATCACTGCCCAGAGCATCCCCGCCGAAAGCGTCAGCCTGACCGACGAAGCGGTGGCTGCCCGTGCCGCCGAGATCCAGGCCCAGGTAGACGAGGAGTACGGCGCGGTGTTTGCCGGCACGGAGGCCCTTCTTAACGGCGAGCGTGAGCCCGGCAACCGAACGGAGGAAACCAATCTGGGCGACCTGATCACCGACGCTTTGGTCTGGGGCGCCGAGCGGGAAGGCGAGGCGGTGGACGCGGCCGTTACCAACGGAGGCGGCATCCGCGCCAGCATCGCCGCCGGGGACATCACCAAGAAGGATGTCAACACCGTGCTCCCCTTCGGCAACACGCTGAGCATCGTCAAGGTTACCGGAGCCGAGCTGCTGGAGGCGCTGGAGGCCTCCACCTACTGCACGCCCACTGCCATCGGCGGGTTCCCCCAGGTGTCCGGCATCGTATTCACCGTAGACGCCGGCGTGGCCTATGACCAGGGCGAGCAGTACCCCGGCTCCACCTACTACGCTCCCGCTTCCATCGGGCGCGTCTCCATTGAAAGCGTGGGGGGCAGGGACTTCAGCCTCACCGAAACTTACACCATTGCCACCAATGACTTCATGGCTTCCGGCGGCGATACCTACTATGCCTTCAAGGCTGCTACCGTCAACTATGATTTGGGAGTTTCCATGGATGAGGTCCTGATGGATTATATCACCGATGAGCTGGGCGGCACGGTCACTGAGGCTCGTTATGGGCAGACCGGGGGTCGTATCACAGTGACGAACGCCCCTGCCGAGACCCCTGAGGAGCCCGAGGCCGCCGACTGGGCGGATGTGGACGCGGATGCGTGGTACGCTGAGGCGGTGCATTATGTTATCGAGAACGGCATCATGGGCTCCACCAGCACTGAGGCCAAGGTATTCACCCCCAACGGCACGGTGACCCGCGCCACAGTGTTCCAGACCCTCTACAACATGGAGGGACAGCCCGACTCGGCTGAGATGCCCGCCGAGGATGGCGCCGCCCTGGTGTCCGCTGATGGAGACCTGACCTGGTCCGCCTTCCGCGACATCAGCGGCAAGTGGTACGCCGACGCGGCCAACTGGGCGGCAGGCATTGGTCTCGCCGCCATCCCGGAGGACGGCAGCTTCAACGGCGAGCGCGCCATCACCCGCGCCGAGCTGGCCACCGTGGTCGCCCGCTACGCCGAGTACCAAAACATGGACGTCACCGCGGGTGGTATGGCTATGCAGGAGATGGCCGATTACGACGCCATTCCGGACTGGGCGCTCTCCGGTATGAGCATCTGCTTTTACAACGGGATTCTCTCCGGCAAGCCGGGGAACCTGCTGGACCCCAACGGCACCGCCGTGCGCACCGAGCTGGCCGTCATTCTTATGAATTACGCCAAGCTGGAGCCCTCCGGCACCGTGGAGACCGACGCCTATACCGCCACCACCGTTTCCATCCCCAACGGAGATCGTCAGGTGCCTGCCGTAGTCACCATCCCCAAGGGGGAGGGACCCTTCCCGGCTGTGGTTATGAACCACGGCCACGGCGGCAGCAAAGATGAGAACGTGGGTTTCGGCGGCGTGGCCGCCGCTCTGGCCGAGGCGGGCATTGCCTCCATCCGCATGGACTTCCCCGGCTGCGGTGATTCCACCGCGCCTTTTACGGAGAATACGCTCTCCAACATGAAGTCCGACTCCAATGCCTCCCTGGCCTATCTGCTGGAAAACTATGATATTGATGAGGCGAAGCTGGGTATTTTGGGCTATTCCATGGGCGGACGCCTGGCGCTGGAGATCATCAGCGAGGAGGGGAACCCCTATAAGGCCGTGGTCCTCCTGTCCGCCGCCGCGAACCCCGGCGAAGAGTCCATTGCGGGCATACTGCCCGAGGGGACTTCCATCGAGGATGCCATCGCTTCTGCCGAGGAGAAGGGCTCCTTTGACTACACCACCCGCTATGGACAGAATCTGTCCCTCTCCGCCCAATGGTTTGAGGATATGTTGGTGGACCCCCTGGCCAACATCAAAAATTATACCGGTCCCATGCTGGTGCTCCACGGCGACAAGGATGATGTGGTGACCGACGCCACCAATAAGCTCATCGTGGCGGCTTACCCCGCCGCCGAGGAGATCGTTGTGCCCGACGCCGACCATGGCTATGGATTCTATTCCGATCAGCCCGCCGTGACCGCCGCCGTGGAGGGCAGCATCTCCGCCTTCTTCTCCAGAAATCTGCTGGGTAAGACGAGCATGGAGGATTACCTGGCCACCACCGAATACGAATGGTTTGCCACCGGCAAGACCGACTATATGATCCAGGGCAAAATGGTCTCTCAGGACACCGAGGTGTACAATGAGCTGGAGGACGCCCACTATACGGCCCAGCCCAATGGCGCGGATGTGATCCTCAAGGGTACGGTAGGCGAGGAGTGGGTGACCAAGCTTGAGAAGGTCATCCAGACCTACACCAAGGCCGACGGCAGCGAGCTCACGGCCGAGGATTTCACCGCCGATACGTATATCGAACTCAAGACAAAGCCCACCACCGGAAACTTTGCCTGCTTTGTTCCCGCAGAGCTCCAGGTGGAGGTGCAGACCTCCTGGGGCGACGTGCTCCAGGCCAATCGGGCCGGGGTCCCCCATGGCGAGGGCGACTATCTGGTCTGCGCGGTGGGTGAGGACGGCCAGCCCGACCTCACCGACGTATGGGTGGTCAACGGCGCCGTGTTCCCGAGCACCTATGACATGACAAACGCGGAGACGGAGCCATCCGCCGCGGCGTGACAGGACATACAGCCGACCCAAGGGGTCCGGAGCCGACTGGCTCCGGACCCCTTTTCTGAGCCTGGAGATCGAAAATAATCTGTGGTCGGTGCTTGTATTCTTGTCACCGTTTTGTTACTATTATAAATATCCGTACCATGCAGGTAAATGGTATGTAAGACGTGGAAAAGAAAGGTGGAAACAGGTCAATGAAAAAGAAGATGCTCTCGCTGTTCCTGGCGTTTGCCATGGTGATCACGATGGCGGCGCCAGCGCTGGCTGCGGAAGAGAGCGAAGGCGGAAAGATCGTGATCCTGCACACAAACGATGTGCACTGCGGGATCGATCAGGCGAAGAACGAAGAAGGGGAAGTCACCAACATGGGATACGCGGGTGTGGCCGCGTATAAGACGGCGATGGAGACCGAGTACGGCGCCGGAAACGTAACGCTGGTGGACGCCGGCGATGCGATCCAGGGCGGCCCCATCGGGACGCTGTCCAAGGGCGCATACATCGTGGACATCATGAACGAGGTGGGCTACGATCTGGCCATCCCGGGAAACCATGAGTTCGACTACGGGATGGAAAACTTCCTGAGCCTGGCAAAGGAGAAGGCGGAGTACGAGTACCTGTGCGCCAATTTTACGGACCTGGAGGGGAACCCTGTACTGGAAGGGTACAAGGTGCTGACCTATGGGGATGTGAAGGTGGGCTATGTGGGCATCGATACGCCTGAGTCCTTCACAAAGTCGACGCCGACCTACTTCCAGGATGCAGAGGGAAACTATATCTACAGCTTCTGCCAGGGGAACGAGGGCGCGGACCTGTATAACGCGGTGCAGAAGGCCGTGGACGCGGCGAGGGCCGAGGGCGCGGACTATGTGGTGGCGTTGGGGCACTTGGGCATCGATGAGCAGAGCTCCCCATGGACCTCTACGGAGGTGATCGCAAACACCACCGGCATCGACGTGCTGATCGACGGCCATTCCCACAGCACCTTTGAAAAGACGGAGAAGAACAAGGACGGTGAGGACGTGGTGGTGGCCCAGACCGGCACGAAGCTGGAGAACCTGGGCAAGGTAGTCATCGACACCGCGACGGGCGAAATCACCAGCGAGCTGGTGGCGGCGAAGGACTGCGCGGCGGAGGATGAGGCCACGGCGGCTTTTGTGAAGGGCATCAACGACGAATTTGCGGAAGTGCTGAAAAAAGTGGTGGCCAAGACCGACGTGGAGCTGACCACCAAGGACCCTGTTACGGGGGAGCGCGCGGTGCGGAGCGCGGAGACCAATCTGGGCGACCTGTGCGCCGACGCATACCGTGTGATGCTGGACGCGGACGTGGCGTTTGTCAACGGCGGCGGCGTACGCGCGGACATTCCCGCCGGAGACATCACCTATGAGCAGATCATCAACGTGCATCCCTTCGGAAACGAGGCGTGCGTGGTGGAGACCACGGGCCAGGACATCCTGGACGCGCTGGAGATGGGCGCGCGGGTGACGCCTGAGGAGAACGGAGGGTTCCTGCAGGTGTCCGGGCTCACCTACACAATCGATACCAGCATCCCCTCCAGCGTGGTGCTGAACGACGAGAAGGAGTTCGTGAAGGTGGAGGGTGAGCGCCGGGTAAAGGATGTGCTGGTAAACGGCGCGCCCATTGACCCTGAGAAGACCTACACGCTGGCGTCCCATAACTATATGCTGAAGTCCGGCGGCGACGGATTCGTGATGTTCAAGGACGACCCGCTGCTGAAGGACTGTGTGATGATCGACAACCAGGTGTTGATCAACTACATCGTGGATGAGCTGGGCGGTGTGGTGAGCGAGGACTATGCCGACCCCGTCGGACAGGGGCGGATCAAAGTGACCGGCACGCCCGCCGAGACTCCTGAGGAGCCCGAGACCGCCGACTGGGCGGATGTGGATGCCGATGCGTGGTACGCCGAGGCGGTGCATTATGTCATCGAGAACGGCATCATGGGCTCCACCAGCACCGAGGCCAAGGTGTTCACCCCCAACGGCATGGTGACCCGCGCCACGGTGTTCCAGACGCTGTACAACGCGCAGGGCAAGCCCGAGGTGGGCGAGACCACCTTTGCCGATGTGGAGGGCAAGTGGTATGCGTCCGCCGCCGCCTGGGCGGAGGAAGTGGGACTGGCCGTTGTTCCCACTGACGGCGGCTTCTATGGCGAGCGCGCCATCACCCGCGCTGAGATCGCCACCATCTTTGCCCGTTACGCCGAGCTGGAGGGCAAGATCGTGACGGACGGCGACCTGAGCGCCTATACCGACGTGGCCGATGTGGCCGATTGGGCCGCAGACGGCATGCGCGTGGCCGTGGGCTCGGGCATCATCGGCGGCAAGCCGGGGAACCTGCTGGATCCCAACGGCACCGCCGTGCGCACCGAACTGGCCACCATCCTTATGAATTACGCCAAGCTGTCCTCCGGCTACAGCGAGACCTACGTGGAGATCGAGGTGCCCGAGACCGACGGCATCCCCGCCCACACCATTCCCGGCGTGCTAACGGTGCCTGACGAGGGCGCTTACGCCGCGGTGGTCATGCTCCACGGCACCGGCTCCAACAAGGACGAGGCGGGCAACGGCTATGCCACAGCCGCCCCCCTGATGGCACTCCAGGGCCTCGCCACCCTGCGCATCGACTTTATGGGCAACGGCGACTCCACCGCGTCCTACAGCGACTACTGCTATACCTCGGCCAACATTGACGCCAAGGCGGCCGCGGACTACCTGACCGCAGAGCTGAAGCTGGACAATCTGGCCGTCATGGGCTGGAGCCAGGGCGGCACCAACGCTCTGCTGGCCGCCGCCGCGTATCCCGACACCTTCAAGGCCGTGATCACCTGGGCGGGCGCCATGCGTCTGAGTGGGGCCAATTTCTTTGAGGACTACGACGCTGCTTATGAGACTGCCAAGAAGGAGGGCTCTGTGGAGCTCACCTTCGACTGGCGCGATCCCCTGCCCCTGGGCCTGCGCTGGTTCGAGGAGTCTCTGAGCACCGATAAGGCCGCCGAGGTGGCCAAGATCACCGGCCCCATTTTGGCCATCAACGGCCTGGCCGACACCACCGTGACTCCGGACAACGCCGATCAGATCGTGGCGGCCTCCAAGAATGAGAACTCCCGCACCTATTTCATTGAAAACTGTGATCACACCTTTAATGTGTTCTCCGGAGACGATACCGCCCTCACCGACGCCATCTACGCCGGCATCGGCTTCCTGGAAAATACCTTTAACGGCGGCATCGGCGCCGGCGTCACCAGCGTGAGCAAGTACGGCAATGTCACCACCAATATCCCCGCTTATCAGTTTGCCGGCGCCGGTTTTGAGCTGGGCGACATTCTGAACGTCACCGTGGGCGACACCACTGTGCAGGCCCCCTACGGCGACGCATACAGCAACGTGGACAACGGGAATGTGGTCATCCTCGCCGACGGGGACGGCTATGTGACCGTGGCCATCAACATGGGTAACTTTTCCGGTACTTATGGCGCCGAGGTGGGCTCTTACCTGGAGTTCACTATGGCGGAGAAAGCCGGCTACCTGGAGGAGTACGAGATCCGCAACATCGACTCCCTGCGTACCAATGAGCGGGACGACTACGCCTCTGATGAGGTGTTTGCCAATTTCCGTCCCGTGGTCATGGGAGATATCCCCGCCGGCATCCTCTACCGCTCCTCCAGTCCGGTGAATCCCGAGCTGGGCCGCAACAGCTATGCCGACAAGCTGGCCGAGGCCGCAGAGATCAAGACGGTCCTCAACCTGGCCGACAGCCTGGAGGTCCTGGAGGCCTATGAGGGCTATGCCGGCACCTATTACGCCACCCTCAATGTGGCGCCCCTGGACATGGGTGTGGACTTTGCCGCTGAGGAATTCAATGCCAAGCTGAAGACCGGCCTTGTGTACCTGATCGACAATGAGGGCCCCTATCTCATCCACTGCAACGAGGGCAAAGACCGGGCCGGCTTTGTCGCCGCCCTCCTGGAGGCCCTGGGCGGCGCTGAGGCGGAAGAGATCGTGGAGGACTATATGCTCTCCTATGAAAACTACTACCATGTAGAGCATCATTCCGACCGCTGGTACAGCATCGCCAACAGCAACATCATCAAGACCCTGTGCACCCTGACCGGCACCGAGACCGAGGAGGAAATGAAGCAGGCCGACCTCCGGCAGGCCGCTGAGACCTACCTCATGGGGACCGTGGGCCTCACCGCCGAGCAGGTAGCCGCCGTGCGGACCGCCATTACCACCCCGGTGACCGCTGAGGCGGCTGCCTGAGGATATCCATCTGTTTCCATGCTCCGCCAAAGGGCGCCGGCTCTGTCCGGCGCCCTTTCCTCTGCGGGAGCCCGCCGCGGCGCCTGAAAGGCGGCCCGTCCCCGCAGAAGGGGCGGAAGATGCTTGACATCCGGGGGATTTGGTGATATAGTGTCCCCGTTATGAAGGCAATGATGGGGACAACGTCCATCTCAGCGGCACAGAGAGGGAGCGCCACCGGCTGAAAGCGCGCCTGTCAGTCTGTATGGAACTGAAACCACCCCGGAGCCGCCCACCGAAGCGTTTTGTAGGCTGGGCCGGGTCCTCCCGTTACAGAGGACACGAGCGGCGGCGCTCTTTTAGGGCGGCGCAAGCAGGGTGGAACCGTGGGACCGTCTGCGTCTCACCCCTGGAATTCGATTCAGGGGTGAGACGTTTTTTATCGCCCCTACCCCAATACAAGGAGGAATTACCATGAGCGAAGAAAACAAAGAGTATACATTTGAAAACCCGGAATACCGGAAAACCTACTGGCATACCTGCTCCCACATCCTGGCCCAAGCGGTGAAGCGCCTGTATCCGGAGGTGAAGCTGGCCATCGGACCTTCCATTGACGAGGGGTTTTACTACGATATGGACTCGCCCTTCCCCTTTACCCCTGAGATCATGGAAAAAATCGAGGGCGAAATGCGGAAGATTTGCAAGGAGAAGCTGAAGCTGGAGCGGTTTGAGCTGCCCCGGGAGGAGGCCCTTAGGTTCATGGAGGAGAAGGGTGAGCCCTACAAGGTGGAGCTTATCAACGATCTCCCAGCCGACGCCCATATCTCGTTTTATCGGCAGGGGGAGTTTACCGACCTGTGCGCCGGACCTCATCTGGATTCCACCGGACGGGTCAAGGGTAACGCCATCAAGCTCACCGCCTGCAATGCGGCCTACTGGCGGGGCGACTCCAACCGGGAGACCCTCCAGCGGATCTATGGCATCGCGTTCCCCAAGAAGGATGAGCTGGACGCTTACCTCCAGCGCATCGAAGAGGCCAAGAAGCGGGATCACCGCAAGCTGGGCAAAGAGCTGGGACTCTTTACCCTCCTGGAGGAGGGCCCCGGGTTCCCCTTCTTCCTGCCCAAGGGCATGGTGCTGCGCAATACGCTGCTGGACTATTGGCGCGCGGTCCACAAGAAGTACGGTTATATGGAGATATCCACTCCCATCATGCTCAACCGCCAGCTGTGGGAGCGCTCCGGCCACTGGGACCACTATAAGAACAACATGTATACTACCGTCATCGACGATGTGGACTTCGCTGTCAAGCCCATGAACTGCCCCGGTGGCATGCTGGTCTACGCCAGCGAGCCTCACTCCTACAAGGAACTGCCCCTCCGGATGGGCGAGATCGGTCTGGTCCACCGCCACGAGCTCTCCGGCGCCCTCCACGGCCTCTTCCGGGTACGTTGCTTCAGCCAGGACGACGCCCATGTGTTCATGACCCGGGATCAGATGCAGGACGTGATCCAGGAGACCGTCCGCCTCTTTGACGAGGTCTACTCCACCTTCGGCCTGAGCTACACCATCGAGCTCTCCACCATGCCCGAGGACCACATCGGCACCGTGGAGGAGTGGGAACGCAATCAGGACATCCTGAAGGCCGCCATCACTGCCATGGGCAAGGAGTTCGTCATCAATGAGGGCGACGGCGCCTTCTACGGCCCCAAGCTGGACTTCCATCTGGCCGACTCCCTGGGCCGGACCTGGCAGTGCGGCACCATCCAGCTGGACTCCCAGCTGCCCGAGCGGTTTGAGCTGGAGTATACCGGCGAGGACGGCCAGAAGCACCGCCCAGTCATGATCCACCGGGTGGTACTGGGCTCCATCGAGCGGTTCATCGGCGTCATCACCGAGCACTTCGCCGGCGCCTTCCCCGCTTGGCTCAGCCCCGTCCAAGTAAAGGTGCTCCCGGTCACTGACCGGGCCTCCGACTATGCCGACCGGGTCGCCGCCGAGTTGGACGCCCAGGGCTTCCGGGCAGAGGTGGACCACCGAAACGAGAAGATCGGCAAGAAGATCCGGGAGGCCACAATGGAAAAGATCCCCTATATGCTGGTGGTGGGAGACCGGGATATGGAAAACGAGACCGTGTCCGTCCGTCACCGTACCGGGGAGGACCTGGGCGCCATGAGCTGCGGCGACTTTATCGCCAAGCTCCACGAGGAAGTGGATTCCAAGGCCATTCGATAAACAGAGCCTGTACTGCGGTTGGAGCGCCAACGCGCTCCAGCCGCAAACTATCTGGAGGGGGGAGCATATGGAGGAGATATGGGCGTTTCTCCAGGGGGATGAGGAGACCCGGCAGGCACGGAGGGCTTTTTCCAGGGTGGGCTGGGCCCTGGCAGCACTGATGGTCCTCCAGGTGGCGGTACAATATCCCATCCTGGCTCTGGTGGAGCGGATGGCGCCCTCCTGGCTGGCATACAGCGGCGTGAGCTTTGTGATCGCCGCCCTGGCCAGCTATGGGGCGGCCTTTCCTGCCGCACTCCTGATCCTGCGCACCCTGCCCGGAGAGGGGCCGGGGGAACTGCGGGATCTGAGCAGACAGACCTTGGGTGTGCTGTGGCTGGTGAGCCTGGGATGGCTTTACATGGCCAATCTGGTCACCTTGACCCTGGTGGGAGCGCTGGAGACGGCCAGGGGCGCCCCCATCTTCAACCCGGTGGAACAGATGGCGGACCAGCCGGTGGTCCTGAATCTGCTGCTGGGCTGTGTTCTGGCTCCTGCGGCAGAGGAGCTGCTCTTCCGCAGGACGCTGATGGACCGGCTGCGCCCCTGGGGAGAGGGGTTTGCCTTGGTGGTCTCCGCATTGGCTTTCGCACTGGTGCACGGGAACCTGTACCAGATGCTCTATGCCTTTTCGGTGGGGCTGGTGTTCGGCGGGGTATACCTCCACACCGGGCGCGTCCGGTACACCATGCTGCTCCATGCCGGGGTCAATGCGGTCTCTGCTGGCCTGACCCCCGCTGCGCGTCTGCTGGGACAGGGTGCGGATGTGTGCCTCTCCCTGCTGGTTTTGGGGTCCATGATCTGTGCCTTCCAGTGGACACTGCATAACCGGGACATGCTGGACGAGGCTGCCCGCAGAGCCGGTTGGGGAGACGGAGAGACCTGGGGACAGCTTGTGGTAAATCCGGGTATGACGGGATTCTGCCTGACGGTCATTGCCGCGATATGGCTGAGCATGTATCGATAGGCCTTCCAAAAGCAAGCCCTCGGACGTCCCGTCCGAGGGCTTTTTCTATGGCGTGACGTTAAGGGTAGGCGTCGCTGTAGGTCTTTCCCGCATCCAGGGGGATGTGCCTCGCGGCAAAAAGCTGGTCGACGGTGACGAACAGGTACCCCTGGGCGTGGAGCTGATCCACGATCTGGAGGGCGGCATCTACGCTCTCGGGGAAGATATCATGCATGAGGATGATGGAGCCGTCCCTGGCCTGGGAGACCACCTGCTGGACGACTCGGGCGGTATTCTGATCCCGCCAGTCCTCCGGATCTACGGACCAGAGGATGATCGGGCAGCCGGCGTGCTTTTTGACGCCCTGGTCGGTCATCCCGTAGGGCGGGCGCAGAAGGAAGTCGTTGTGCCCCAGAATACGGAGAAGGCACTGACGGGTCTTGTCGACCTGGGCGTCGAAATCGGTCTTGGAGAGACCGGTGAGCTTTACGTGGTCAAAGGTGTGGATTCCGATTTGGTGTCCCTCCGCGTCCATGCGCTGGACCACATCCTCGTTGTTGACAAGCTGTTCTCCGATCAGGAAAAAGGTGGCGTTGACGCCCCGCTGGGCCAGACCGTCCAGCAGAGCGGTGGTGGTGGAGCGGCGAGGGCCGTCATCAAAGGTCAGAGCAATCAGCTTTTGACCGGTCTCGGCGGCGGGCGCGCCGTCGTCCTCCGGCAGGGACTCGGCCGCGTCGGCATACACCGCCGGAGCGGTGAGGGCAAGAACGGAGGCAAACCAGGGGGCAGCGGTCCCGACAGTAAGGAGAAAGGCCATCAAGGCCGTAAACCAGCCCGGTGACCAGGGGGATTTGGACATAAAAACGCCCGCCTTTCATCTGTTCATTCCTAAACAGTATGTCCGGCGGGCAAAATTTGTTGTCATACAATTTTTTCAAATTTTATGCAGATCCTGATGGGACGCCTGCCCGGTGGAGGCGCGTCCGCCCTCCCCGGGCTCCGGGTCTCCATCCAGGGATGAGAAGTACAAATACATGGGCATGAGGGCAGTAAAGCCCTCGATGAGCTCCCGGGCCAGGTCAGGAGAAAAGAGAAGCGCGTCGTGGCTCCGCTCACAGATGAGGGAAAAGTTCTTGCTGTTATACCAGTCCTGCAGCAGCGCGCCGGGATGGCCCTTGGGACGCTTATAGCACTCGCTTTCCAGCACAAAGCGATCCTGATGGTGAAACCTGCGGACCAGCGTTTCAAAGGGACGGGGATCGCGGTCCAGGCGGGCGCGGAATTTGGCCATGGTCAGCGGGCGGGCGGAGTAGTATCCCATACCGAAGGAGTAACCCTCGGGCGCAAGTTCGAACCAAAAGACCGGATGGCTGGTCCATTCCTCCACAGGCTGTTCAATAGACATCCACAGACGGTCCTTGTAGGGGCCCCGCCCGTGGAGACGCCGGGCGTCCCGATAAATGCGGGAGACCTTGGAAATGAGGCCCAGGTCGGGGTACGCCTCGCACATGGCCGCATAGACCTCCCGGCTGAGCGACTTCAACGGCTCGTAAAAATACTGGAGATATTCCGCTTTATGGGCCTCAAACCAGCCCTTTTCATTGTTGAAGCGGATGCCCCACATAAAATCGATGGTCTCATTGGAAAATCCCTGAAACATTGTCATGCCTCCCTGCATGTTCCCGGAGTCTGCCGCCGGAGCCGCCCAGGACAAGCCGCCCGCCGGTCTTTCCTATTGTACCACAGAACCCGGCCGCACGGAACGACAAAATCCCGCATAGACTGAGAACGGAGGGATACAGTATGGATTATTGTGAGCTCTGTTTTGACCGGCCTCAGCCCCTGGAGTGCCGGGGACTGGGCAAGGTGAGGCTGGACGCGGTGGAGGGCGGCCGCCGTCTGCTGGGGGAGCTGGAGATCCGGGGGCCTGTCCGGCTCCATTTTGTGGAGGTGGAGGCCCATCGGCGGACCTGGTTTTCCGGCGACCGGGCGCTGTATGCCGTGACGGTATATAACCGCTCGTCCCTGCCGATGGACCGGGTCGTCGTCTCCGGCGGCACCAGTGCTTTCCTGGAGGGCTCCGTTCGCATCAATGGCCTGAGCCAGCCCATGGAGGAGCCGGGCGCGGGGGTGGAGATCCCCGGCCTGGACGCGGGCTGCGAGGCTGTGATCACCTGGCAGGAGGGCCTCCGGGCGGAGGAACCGCTGCGGGAGGAGCCGGTGGAGGTCCGGTATGAGTACCAGTTCGGCGGCGAGCAGATGGACGGTAAAACACAGGTATAAAGAAGAGGCGGCGCAGCTTTCTAAAAGCCGCGCCGCCTCTTCTTGGTCCGTTATAGCGCCACAGGCGGAGCCTCCGGGTCAGGCGGAGGATCCAGAAAGAGGTAGTTTGAAAGCTCCATATAGGGAACGAGGTACAGGTTTGGGATGTTCCACAGGACCATGGAGAGGACTTGGAGCGGGAGAAAGGAGAGGTTGAGTTTAAAATAGTCCCCACGGCGGCCGGTGAGCAGGCGGAAGCCCCGGGAGAGCGCCTGCCTGACCGAGAGACCGGGCGATTGGGCCAGCAGATAGCGGGCGGGGAGGAGGAGCATATAGAGATAATAGCCTCCCAGCATCCCGAGGATGGAGAGGGATGAGGAGAGCAGGAGCATCCACTCCCCATTGGGAAAGGCGGAACCGGCGATGAGGCAGAGAAGGCCGGGCACTATGCACACCAGCCGCGCGGCCCACTGCCACAGGGTCAGCAGCACCTGTACCGCCAGGGCCTTGCCTGTAAGGTGCAGGTCGAGGTACCAGCGGAGCACGCTACGGAAGGGAGCGGGGCGGCCCTCCAGAATACTGCGGAACTGGGTCAGAACGCCGTATTGCAGAGGGACGGTGACCAGGAAGACGATGCCCTGAATGACGACCAAGTTGATCAGCTGGCGCCAGGCCACTGGCAGGACGATGACAAGACCGGAGACGGCGTCGCTCAGGGCAAAGACCATGCCGCCCAGGTCTCCCAGCCGCTCCAGCCCCAGCATGGACATCAGTGTGGTCATCAGGGTGGGATCGGCTCGCCACAGTCCCGTCTCCATGGGGAACTGCCGGATATCCAGCATGAGATAATAGAGCGCGCCTCCGGCATAGACCGAGAACGCCCGGGCCAGCACAGTAAAGGCCAGCAGAAGGCAGGCGGCCGCGATGCAGGGACGGGAAAAGCGGGCGATGGTCCGCTTCGCCCGGGCCTTCAGGATGCGGCGCGTCAGTGTGGGTCCATTCATGCCGCACCGCCTTCCGCCTGTCCGCCGGACTCCTCGGAGGGAGCCGCGGATACGATGGGAATACCGATATCAGGCACCGCAGGGGTGGGGTCGGCCGTCGGGGTGTCCGACGGCTCCGCAGAAGGAGCGGCGGACTCTGCGGGGGACGGCGTCTCTGTGACCGCCGGGGCATCGGTGACCGGGGCGGAGGTCTCCGGAGCCGGAGCCGTACTGGCGGAGGGGGTGGGCGTGGCCGCCGGAGTGGGGGTGGCGGCGGGAGGCGTATAGGGTGTTCCGTCGGCGTTTAGACCGTACTGGTTGGCATCCGCAGGATTGACCAGAAGGATGCGCTCACGGACCTTGTATTTGTTGGTGGTCTCCAGGGTGGAACTCACCAGATTGCCGTCGCCGTCATAGAGGTTCCGATAGGTGTCGGCATTGCGGCCGGTATAGCCGTTTTGCCCCTCTTTTACGGTGCCGGCGGGAACAGAGGCATCCACCTGATAGACGGTTTCGTAACTGACCCAGTTATAGACGTTGTTGGTCATTTTTACCGTGAGGTCATCCAGCTTGGTGCCATAAATGGTGACGGTGAGATAGGTGGCGCCGCCCTTCTGATAGCTTTCCGATACCAGCTTGATGGGGTAGTCGGTGTCGTTTTCAAATCGATAGTCCAGACTGCCGTAGTAGACGGTGGCGTCCATTCCGTCCGGCACATAGCCCACGGCGTAAGTGTGGTGGTGCCGTTCCACAATTTTCAGATTGGAGTTGAGCGTGGCGAGATACAGGGTGGAGGAGGGCTGGCAGATCCCGCCGCCGATCTCGTCCACCGATTTGCCACCCTTGTAGACCGGAGCCATTTTGTAGCCTTTTTCAGCGGTGCGGCTGCCGGTAGAGGTGTTATAGGAGAAAACCTCGCCGGGGAGCAGGATGCGCCCGTTGAAGGTGGAGGCGGCGAGCGCCACATTGGATTTTCGGTTGGCCGAACCGCCCACCTTAGAGGTGGCGGAGCCTAGGACATCCCGAAACAGGAGGTCACGGAGGCTCTCGGTGGACACCGTGGGCTCTGTGACAGCCAGGGGAACGGATACATCGGAACCCCAGGCCGCGCCCTCCAGGGCAGCGGAGGCTGTGCTGATCTCAAAGTCCAAGCCAGTGACGCTGGGAGTGATCTCAAAGGTTTCAGGGTCCAGCGAGGCGTTGGATACTTCAGTGCAGACCTCGCTGTGGACCTGCTCCAGGTCCACAGCGGCGGGATCGGTCGTCTCGGCGGCAAGCTCCAGAGGGGTGGTGTCTCCGGAGGAGAAGTGGGCGAGAATGTCGCTCTTGACTGTGGACAGGTCGAAAGCCCTGCCCGGCTTCCCCAGGTGGAACACCAGCTCGTCACCCTCCACGGACCAGGTGGTCTCCTGGACCACGCCGCCCAGCTCAGACTCGATCCCGGCCAGAATGTCATCCACCTGAGCCTCTCCGGTCGCGGTGAAGCCGACGGATACCTCCACATCGTGGCCGACGATCAGGCTCTTGAGAAAATAGGCGCCCTGGGCGAAAAAGCCGTGCGCCCTGGGCCAGGAGTCGGCATCGGTAACGGCCTGGAGTACGTCGGCCTCCACAGCGCCGATTGGGATGGGATAGGCCTGGCTGTCTCCGGCCACGGTGAGGGAGAGGGACTGTGCCCTCCGAGAGAATTCCTGCTCCAGTTTTTCCTGGGCCTGCGGAAAGGACAGCCCTCCAATGTCCACGCCCGCGACGGCGGTGCCGGGAAGCGGGTTGCCGCTGGTGGTTCCCACCCAGGCGCACAGGGCCACATAGGCGGCGGCCAGCGCCGCCGCTACGGCCCCAACAATGATCAGACCGCGCTTGGCTCCGGGGGATTTGGTCGCCCCCACAGCCAGGCGCTTGCCCGGTTTCTTTTCCTCCATGGTGTCTGCCTCCAAACTGTCAGTGCAGGCGTTTGCCTACAACAAATCATTGTACATTATACGGTCCCGCCGGGAAAAAAGCAATTACAGAACGGTTACACCACCGGTTTTCTGAAATCCCGGAGGAAATGCCCCGCCGCCCCGCTTTACTTTTTCCGTTTTTCGATGTATGATTATCCTGTTTTGTTGCCCTTGTTCCCCGAGGGAGGCATGGGGAAGAGGCCGCCCCGCGGAGCGGCCATGTGGGAAGATCAACCGGTGTTGGAGGGAAACGGGTATGCCCGAGGATCGCAAATACGACTATGGCTATGATGGGGACGGTGGCCCCGACAACGGGAACGACGGCGATCTGAGCGAGTGGATCCCGGTGCTGATCTTTTTGGTCTGCTTTCCGCCGGTGGGCGTGGTGCTGCTGGTGCTCAAGCTGATGGGGATCACCGGAAAGGGAGGACGGCGGCAGGGAAGCCGCCATCCCTATGATCTCCAGCGGGAGGCGTCCCAGACTGGAGGAGAGCGGAGGTACTACCGCCAGGCGCAGGTCGTGAATCAGAATCCCAAAAAGAAAAAGAAGTATGTCCGAAAGCCGGACCGGGACCCCGGAAGGGGATTTACCATCGGTGGCGCCATCATGGCGGGTATCTTTGCGCTGGGTGCCGCCGACGAGTTCTTCAGCGCCCTCTCCCGGGGCGGTCTCCTGGCCAGCCTGGGCGACATTTTTACTCCGCTGGCCTTCTGCGGTGTGGGGCTCTTTCTGATGTATTTGGGCGTCACCAAGAGCAAGAAGGCAAAACGGTACCGCAAGTACATGGCGCTGATCGGCAAGCGGGATGCCATCCCGGTAGCCATTCTGGCTCAGGCTATGGGGCTGTCCGTCCGCAGAGTGTGCGGAGATCTCCAGGATATGCTGGATGAAGGCGTGATCCCAATGGGCTATCTGGATATGGGAGCAGGACGGCTGGTACTCACGGCAGAGGGCATCCAGGACCCGCCGCCGGAGCCGGAAAAGGAAGCGCAGCCTCCCAAGGGGATGGAGCGGGAAGAGGCGGTGCTCACAGAGATCCGGGAGGTTAACGACGCCATTGCCGACGCCGTGATGTCCGCCAAGATCGATCACATCGGCGAGATCACCAGCAAGATTTTCGTCTATCTCCGGGAAAAGCCTGATAAGGAGGGGCAGCTCCGCAGCTTTTTGAGCTATTACCTACCCACGACCCTTAAGATCCTGCGGGCCTACGCCCAGATGGAGGCCCAGGGGATCGAAGGGGAGAACATCAAGGCCGCCAAGAGCCGCATCGAGGGCATGATGGACAAGGTGGTGGACGGCTTTGAAAAACAGTTGGACCGACTGTTCCAGGATGACGCCATGGACATTGCCACCGATGTGGAGGTACTGGAGCGAATGTTGGATAAGGACGGCCTGGGGGGACAGGGCATGACCCTGGGCGGATGAAAACGGGCAAGAGCGGGCGCTCCGTCGCAGAACGGAGGCCCGCTTTTTGTTAAATTGCTGATTCCATAAAAAGCCGGGGCGCAAAAAGTGGAAAAAGTATGTATTGTGGGAGGCGGAGAAAGCCCCTATAATGGAAAGCAACGCGCCGGAGAGGCCGGCGTGAAATCGGAAGAAAAAGGAGATCGAGAGATGAAAAGAACCGTCACACTGGCGCTGGCCCTATCCCTGGCCCTCACGCTGCTGGGAGGCTGCGCCAACTCTGACACACCGGCTCAAAGTGCCGAGAGCAAGGAAAATTTTACGGATGAAATGAAGATCCCCTACGCTGTGGACCTCTCCCCGGAAGATGGCGCAGACTCGGCAGAGCGCCTGGGTGACCATCAGGACTCCCCCTATTTCGCCCACCCGGATGTGTACCATCTGGAGTCTACCGAAACGCTCACCGTACTCAGCCGGTTCCAGACCATGCAGCAGACCAGCGAATGGGCCTGCGGCGTCACCTCGGCCCTCATGGTGCTCAACTGGTATGGTGAGTTGGGCGACTGGAACGAGGAGACCCTGGCGGCGCTGCGGCATCCTCTGGAGGGAGAGCTGGCCGAATACCCCGGCACCACTCTGCGGCAGGCCATGGATATTTTTGACGGCGTAGGCGGCTTTACTTATACCACAACATTGGATCAGCCGGAGATCTGGACGGAAGATATCCGGGGCTGGCTGGCCGAGGGGACCCCGGTCATGGTCTGCTGGAATGACTGGGGCGGACACTGGCAGGTCATTGTGGGCTATGACACCATGGGCACCGAGAGCGAGCAGGACGATGTGATCCTGGTGGCGGACCCCTACGATACCACCGACCACAATCAGGATGGCTACGGTGTGATCCCCGCCGAGCGGTTTTTGTATAATTTCTCCATGTACGGCGCCTTCCCCGAGGAGGAAGGTGGAAGCGATATGCTGTACATCGCCGCCAAACCGGTGGCGTAAGGACATAGAAACGGGGCCGCCGCACGATGTCTCATCGTGCGGCGGCCCTTTTTTGAAACAAGGCTCAATGCTCCATCTCCGTGATCAGGCCCACTCTGCGGGCGTGGCGACCGCCCTCAAATTCTGTGGTAAGGAAGGCCTCCACGATACGCTCGGCCAGATTGGGACCTACGATGCCCGCCCCGAGGGCGAGCATATTGGCGTCGTTGTGACGGCGGCACATCTCCGCCATGAGGGGATCGGTGCACAGGGCGCAGCGTATGCCGCAGACCTTGTTGGCGGCGATGGAGATGCCGATGCCGGTGGTGCAGATGACGATGCCCTTCTCACACTGGCCGGAGGCTACGGACTCAGCCGCCGCCTTGGCATAGACAGGGTAGTCGCAGTTACTCTCGTCCATGCAGCCGAAATCTCGATAGTCCAGCCCATGGGAATCAAGATAGTCCCTGATGTGCTGCTTCAGGCCATATCCGCCGTGATCGGAACCGAGTGCAATCATGATAAAATACCTCCAAGTTTTTTGATTCAACGTCGCAACGTGGTCCGCCTTTTACAGCGGAATAAAGGCCGGCTTTCGCCGCGCGTAGACCGCCACGTACCGGAACCCGGCCTCCGCGATGAGCGCATAGGCATCCCGAATGCCCCGGGCCACGTTCCGGGGGGCATGGGCGTCGGAGCCCACGGTGAGGATCTCACCGCCCACTTCTCGGTACAGATCCAGAATAGGGCGCCAGTCGGAGACGGTCCGGCCGTTATAGGTGTTGACCTCTATGCCGTGGCCGGTCTCCACCACTGTCTTCAGGATCTCCCGGATGGCGTCCATATAGCGGTCCAGCGAGACGCTCTGGCCATCCCGCATACACATATACCGCAGGGGGTAGATGATGTGGCCCAGACTGTCATAGAAGGGCAGCGGCGCAAGGCGCGCCATATGGGCGAAATAGTCGTCCAGCGCGGCATAGCAGATCTCCGGAGAGGTGTAGTCGCCCAGATAGAAGTCCGCGCCGCCCGCCTCCGGGGAGTAGTTGTGGAGAGAACCGATCACAAAATCAAGCAGAGACTGATCCAGAGTGCGCCGGGCGGCGGTGTGGTCATAGGTGGGGCTTCCGAACTCCACGCCCAGCTTGAGGATGAGGCGCCCCGCCATCCGACGGCGGACCTCCTCCCACTGGGCGACGGCGGCGGGCCAGTCCAGAGGCTGTGTCCGGGGGGTGCCGTCCATCTCCACCAGATCGTAGTGATCGGTGATGCACAGCTCGGAGAGGCCGGCGCGGGCCGCGGCCTCCGCCATGTCGAGGAGGGGGGCGTCGCTGTCGGGAGAGAGGCGGGAGTGGGTGTGGTAATCTGCATAGTACATAGAGAAGAACCTCCGTCAGAAGGGCCACGAGGGCAGCCACTTGAGGATATTGGACGTATACCAGGTCGGCGTCATCAGTCCGATGAGGACCGGGTAGAAAAGGACATAAAGCCCGACGGCCCCTGCGGTGAGACCGTATACCGGCCCTCTCCAGGTATCTGGCCTGCGCCGAATCATCCCGTCCATCACATAGGAGACGGCCAGCACCAGAAAGACCGTGGAGGGGAAGTAGTGGTATTCAAACGTGGTACGGCCGATGAACACCCAGGGGAGGAATTGAGAGAGATAGCCGATGAGGATGAAGATCCCCCGCCCGTCGGGGGCCAGAAAGTCCAGGGCCGGCACACCGTCGCAGCGGACCGTTCCGCCGGGCAGGAGGCGGGCCAGGAACGCCCGCAGGGGGCGGGTAAGAGTGGACAGAAGGGACAGAAGGGGCGGCAGGAGCAGCGTGAGCATGGCCAGCAGACCTGCCCAGCAGACAATGGGGTTGTTGAAGCAGCCAAAGGCGGCCTTGAGTTCCTGTGCGGCACCGGACTTGTTGTCCAGATAATAGAGGATGGGCCGGGCGTCCACGAGCCACTGATACCAGCGGGAGGAATAGGGGTGAGCGGCGTGGACCCCCTCATGGTAGGTGAGCATAAACCACTGGTTGTCGGCCATGATTCCCGGCAGGCTGTCCTTGGGGATGGAGGCGGCCTGGAAGCCCTCTCCGCCGGTGTACCTGCCCCAGAGGTTCTGTATGAGGACCGGCAGACTTTCCCGCGCCCCGGCCAGCGTGTTGGCAAAGGACAGGTCCACCCCCTTGGCCTGGGCATAGGGGAGGTAGCTCAGGCAGTAGATACAGGCCGGGATCGCCACAAAGCACAGGGCGGAAAGGAGCAGCGTCTTGACCAGCCAGGGGGCGAACCGGGGAGCCTGTTCTCCTACGGGCCAAGCCCGCCACTTGGCATGGAGGCCGATAAAGTAGAGTACCGCCAGGCCCGCCGCACCATAGATCACCGTCCATTTGCTGGCCGCCCCGATCCCCCAGAAGAGCCCGGAGAGAAAGAGGGGCAGGGCGCCCCGCCGGAAAGGCGTGCCCGCCGGGAGGGTCAGATAGCGGTAAAGGAAGAAATACATCAGCAGAATGAAAAAGACGCCGTAGGTGTCGATGGTGGCGATACGGGTCTGGGTGAGGTGCATGAAGTCGAAGGCAAACAGACAGGTACCGCAGGCGGCCACCGCCGTTCTGCCGAAGAGATTTTTCAAAAACACGTAGAGGATGGGGAGCATGCAGACGCCGAAAAGGGTCCCCATAAAGCGCCAGCCGAAGGGGGTCATGCCAAAGACGCGGATCCCCAGACCGATGATGAGCTTGCCCAAAGGCGGATGGGAGACCTCGTAGGGATAAACGCCCTCCAAATGCTCCAGAGCGGTGCGGGCGTGATAGATCTCATCAAAGTAGGCGGAATTGTACCAAGTGGACTGCGCCGGAACGGTGTCCTGCTCGTCAAAAAGGGCGTCCGCCCCGGATACGGTGATGCCGGTGAGGTCGGTACCGTTCCGGGCCGACAGGGGAGCAGGGGAGACGTTGAGGCGGCCCAGGGGGTCTCGGCTTTCTCCGACGGCGCTATAAAGAGCCAGCTCTCCCAGCTCCAGGAGACCCTTGTCAGCCTTGCCGGTGAGACGGAGATAGCGGACGTTCTGAGGGTTCTCCGGCTCGATCTCCAGCCACTTGAAGAGATCGTTATACTTCTGGGGCAGGGCGTAACTGGGGGAATAGCCCTCGGCGTCGGCCCAGTAGTAGCCCGTCACATCCCCCTCCTCGTCCTTCCTGGCCCAAAGGGTGTACCAAGTCTCCCCGTCTGCGGAGACCTCCAGATTGTAGCTTCCGGTCCCCAGGTTGGAGAAGTACATCAGCTTGGTAAGATAGACCTGCTCCGAGAGCTCGAGCTCCACGGAGCCGTTGTCCCCCAGGTCCAGGGCCGACTGTGGGGCGGAGAGGGAGCCCAACCGGAAAAAGGCGCTGAAGGCGTAAAGCACGGTGATCAGGAGCAGAGGGAGGGCGTCCCGCCGCTCCATGGGGTGCAGCGGAAGGGAAAAGCCGCGCCGGGTACGGCGCTCCCGCAGGGCGATCCACTCCACGCTGCCCCGGCGCGGGCGGCAGGCGGAGCAATAGGCGGAGAAGAAGAGGACGATCCCCAGCAGTACCACCAGGGCAAAGGCCATGCCGGTAAGACAGGGATAGATATACTGCCGGAAGCCGGACTCCAAGTTCTGCGCGAAGTCGGACATAGGACACCTCCGAGGCTTTCAAAAAAGGGCGTGCTTTCCATGGGAAACAGGGGCCCGTGTGGAAGGGGCGGATGACGTGGGCGGGGATCACAGCCTGTCCCGCTGCGCTCCGCAGAAGGGCGGAAAAACAAAAGGGGCGGCCCATAGGGCCGCCCCTTATTTTATTTCTTTTTCCTGTGCTTGTCAAAGAGATTCTTCAAGGGATCGGTTTCAGGCGCTGTTTCACCCATGGTGGTGCCGAACGCCTTCAGCGCGTCCTTCTGGGCACGGGAGAGGCCGGTGGGCACCTGGACCTTGACGGTGACGTACTGATCGCCGCGCCCGCGGCCGTTGAGACCGGGGATGCCTTTCCCGCGCAGCCGGAAGGTGGTGCCCGACTGGGTCCCCTCGGGCATGGTATACTTCACCGTGCCGTCGATGGTGGGGATCTCCAGCTCGGCACCCAGAGCGGCCTGGACAAAGGAGACGGGTTGGTCCATGTAGACGGAGGTGCCCTCCCGGCGGAAGGTGGGATGGGGCCTCACCGTGACGGCGATGAGCAGATCACCCGCCGGACCACCGTTCTTGCCGGCACCGCCCTGACCCCGGAGGGAGACGGCCTGACCGTTGTCGATGCCCGCAGGGATGGTGACGGCCAGCTTTTTCTGCCGCCGCACGCTGCCCGCGCCATTGCAGGTCTTACAGGGCTGGTGAATGATTTTTCCGGCACCCCGGCACTTGGGGCAGGTGGTGGTGGTGGCGAAGGAAAAGCCACCGCCACCTCGCTGGATGCGAACTGTGCCACTGCCGTGGCAGTCCGGGCAGACCTCCGCCGTGGTGCCGGGGGCGCATCCGGTGCCGTGGCAGACGTCGCACTGTTCGGTGCGGCTCACCGTGACCTCCTTCTCGCAGCCGAAGGCCGCCTCCTCGAAGGAGATGGCGACCCCTGTACGGATGGTCTCCCCCTTCTGGGGGCCATTCCGGCGGCTGGAGCCGCCTCCGCCAAAGCCTCCGCCGAAGAAGGAGCCGAAGAGGTCGCCCAGGTCGATGTCGCCCATATCCGTAAAGCCGCCGAAGCCGCCTCCGAACCCGCCGCCAGGATTGAAGTTGGGGTCCACGCCCGCATGTCCGAACTGGTCATAACGGGCGCGTTTTTCCTTGTCGGACAGGATCTCGTAGGCCTCGTTGACCTCCTTGAACCTGGCCTCGGCCGCCTTGTCGCCCGGGTTCAGGTCCGGGTGGTACTGTTTGGCCAATTTCCGGTAGGACTTTTTGATCTCATCGTCCGTGGCGCCCTTTGAGACGCCCAGAACTTCATAATAATCTCGCTTTTGGTCAGCCATATATGGTCACCTCTTTCAATGAGGAGGATCGATTGCGCAGATACAGCGGGCGCGGACCGTCCGCCGATACATTCTGCGTGGGACGGAGGAAGCTCCCCCGTCCCACGGCAGTCAGGTCATTCCGGGATTTACTTGTTGCCGTCGTCGTCCACGACCTCATAGTCGGCATCCACTACATTGGGATCGGTGTCCGCGCCGCCGGCCTGTGCTCCACCGGTGAAGCCGGCGCCACCCTGCGCGCCGCCGGCCTGGGCGCCGGCCTGATTATAGAGCTTTTCGCTGATGGGATAAAAGGCCTTGCTCAGTTCCTCGGTAGCGGACTTGATGGCCTCCACGTCGGTGCCCTTCAGGGCGTCCTTGAGCTTGGTGAGGGCGGCGTCCAGGGTCGCCTTGTCGCCGGAGTCGATCTTGTCCTTGAGCTCTTCCATGACCTTTTCGGTCTGGTACACCATCTGGTCGCCCTGGTTGCGGACATCCACCTCTTCCTTCCGCTTGGCGTCCTCGGCGGCAAACTGTTCGGCCTCCTTGACGGCCTTCTCCACATCCTCTTTGGACATGTTGGTGGAGGAGGTGATGGTGATGTGCTGCTCTTTGCCGGTGCCCATATCTTTGGCGGAGACGTTCACGATGCCGTTTGCGTCGATGTCAAAGGTGACTTCGATCTGGGGCACGCCGCGGCGGGCCGGTGCGATCCCGTCCAGATTGAAGCGTCCCAGGGTCTTGTTATACTGCGCCATCTCCCGCTCGCCCTGGAGCACATGGACCTCCACGGAGGTCTGATTGTCTGCGGCGGTGGTGAAGATCTGGCTCTTCTTGGTGGGGATGGTGGTGTTGCGCTCGATGAGTTTGGTCATTACGCCGCCCATGGTCTCAATACCCAGGCTGAGGGGGGTGACGTCCAGGAGCAGCAGGCCCTTCACATCGCCCACCAGCACACCGCCCTGGATGGCGGCGCCGATGGCCACACACTCGTCGGGGTTGATGCCCTTGAAGCCCTCTTTGCCGGTGAGCTTTTTGACCATCTCCTGCACGGCGGGGATACGGCTGGAGCCGCCCACCAGCAGGACCTTGGCGATGTCGTTGGCGGCGAGACCGGCGTCGCTCATGGCCTGGCGCACAGGACCGGCGGTCCGCTCCACCAGGGAGGCGGTGAGCTGGTCGAACTTGGCCCTGGTGAGGGTCAGATCCAGGTGCTTGGGGCCGGTGGCGTCGGCGGTGATATAGGGGAGGTTAATGGCGGTGGAGGTGACGCCGGAGAGCTCGATCTTGGCCTTCTCGGCGGCCTCCTTCAGCCGCTGCATGGCCACTTTGTCGCTGGAGAGGTCGATGCCGTTGGAGCTCTTGAACTCAGCTACCATCCAGTCCATCACGGCCTGGTCGAAGTCGTCGCCGCCCAGATGGGTGTCGCCGGAGGTGGACAGCACCTCGATGACGCCGTCGCCGATTTCCAGGATGGACACGTCGAAGGTGCCGCCGCCCAGGTCGTAGACCATGATCTTCTGATCCTGCTTCTCCTTGTCCACGCCGTACGCCACGGCGGCGGCAGTGGGCTCGTTGATGATCCGTTTCACGTCCAGGCCGGCGATCTTGCCGGCATCCTTGGTGGCCTGGCGCTGGGCGTCATTGAAGTAGGCGGGGACGGTGATGACGGCCTCGGTGACGCTCTGGCCCAGATAGGCCTCGGCGTCCGCCTTCAGCTTCTGCAGGATCATGGCGGAAATCTCCTGGGGTGTGTAGGCCTTGCCGTCGATGTTTACCTTGTGGTTGGTGCCCATCTCGCGCTTGATGGACATAATAGTGCGGTCGGGGTTGGTGATGGCCTGGCGCTTTGCCACTTGGCCCACCATCCGCTCGCCGTCCTTGGAGAAGGCCACCACGGACGGGGTGGTACGGTTGCCCTCTGCGTTGGCGATGACAACGGGCTCGCCGCCCTCCATAACAGCCACGCAGGAGTTGGTCGTACCCAGGTCGATACCGATAATCTTAGACATAATAAATTCCTCCAATAATAAAGAAATTGGCTTTACAAATTCAACTGGAACGGCGTCTTCCGCCTGTTCCGGGGGACCCTGGCATCTCTAGTTGGCCACCTTTACCATAGCGAACCGGATGACCTTTTCCCCCAGCCGGAAGCCGGCCTGAAAGACCTCCACGACGGTGTTCTCTTCGGCGCTTTCGTCCTCCACATGCATCACGGCGTTGTGAAGCGAGGGGTCAAAGGGCTGCCCCAGGGCGGGAATCTCTTCGATGCCCAGCCGGGTCATGATCTCCTTCAACCCGGTCATGGTCATCTCCACACCCTTGGCGTAGGCCTCGTCACAGGTCTCCTGCTTGAGGGCGCGCTCCAGATTATCATAGACGGGAAGGAAAGCGGATACCGCGTCGGTTTTGGCGTCGGCATAGGCGGATTCCTTCTCCTTCTGGGACCGCTTCCGGAAGTTATCATATTCAGCGGCCAGACGCAGATATTTGCTCTCTTTTTCCGCCAGCTCGTTTTTCAAGGCTTCCAGCTCCTCCACCAGGGGATCGGGGGCAGTCTCAGCCTCCGGCGTACAGTCAGCCTCCGCTGAGGGCTGGGCCTGTGCGTGTTCTGCGGGAGACTCTTGGATGGGGTCCTTTTTCTGATCCTTTTTACTCAAGGTGTTTCCTCCTATTTTTCCTTGGCGCCGTCGTCCGCCGGAGGGAGCTCGCCCGTTCCGAAGAGGCGGGTGAGGCCGGAGGCGAAATACGCAAGGCGCGCGGTGATCTTGGCGTAGTCCATCCGGGTGGGGCCCACCACGCCGATGACCCCTCGCATGCCGTCGCCGATCTCGTAGCTTGCCACCACCACACTGGTGTCTTTCAGGGCGTCCGCCACGTTTTCGGGCCCGATGAGAATCTCCATGGGGTCGGCCTGAGGCATGGGGAAGCGTCCTGCGTCCTGGTCCTCGCTGAGGTAGCTCATGAGAGGGGCGGCCCGATCCAGACTCTGGTACTCGGGGTGGGAGAGCAGACTGGCGATGCCCGCCGTATGGACGGTGCGCTGCTCCAGGCTCTCCAGCACGTCGATGGCGAAGGACACCACCAGGGAGATGAGCCCATAGGCCTCACCGGCCGCGTGGGAGGCCACCCGCATCAGCTCAGGGGTGATCTCATCCAGCGTGAGACCGGTAAAGGTAGTGTTCAAAAGGGTATTCAAAAGCTGAAGCTGTGCCTCCGAGAGATCGGCGGGCAGCCTGACCAGCCGGTTGCGCACCACATTGGTATCGGTCATCACCACGATGATGAAGGAGTCGCTGGCGACCATCAGAAGGTCAAAGCGCTGGATGGTGACCTTGCTGGCCCGGTCGGCCAGGGCAAAGGCGGGATACCGGGTGAGCTGGGAGACCACCCGCCCGGCCTGGTCAATGACCTGGTCCAGCTCCCGCATCTTCAGGTGAAGCGCCTCATTGAGCCGCCTGGTCTCCTGGACCGACAGGCGGTAATCGTCCATCAGCTCGTTGACATAGATGCGGTAGCCCTTGGGGGAGGGGATCCGCCCTGCGGAGGTATGGGGCTGCTCCAGCAGGCCCAGCTCCTCCAGGTCCGCCATCTCGTTGCGGACAGTGGCCGAGGAGACGTTCAGGCCGGGCGTGGAGGCCACGGCCTTGGAGCCCACAGGCTCCGCCGTCTCGATATAGTTTTCGATGATGGCGCGGAGGATTTTTTTCTTCCGGTCGCTCAGGTCCATACCGCGCTCACCTTCTTTTCCAATCTCAGTATGTTTAAAATCTTAGCACTCAACATCTCTGAGTGCTAATGTAAATCTACCACTACCCGGAAAAAAAGTCAATAGCAAAGGATGTAAATTAAATGTGAACGAAAAATCCCGGATTTATGCTTGCAAAAGCGGGATTTGATTGCCAGCGGAATTGCCAAAAGGGGGGGAGTGTGGTAAAATGGGTAAAACGGCGAAAGTGGGGGAGCATATGTCAGAGGAATTTGTCATTATCGACTACGAGGACCGATATAAGCCGGAGCTGTTGGCGATCTCTCTGCCCTGGCTGGAGGAAAACGACATTCTGGAGCCGGCAGACCTGGAACAGTTGGAGCATCCGGAACGGGTGCTGGCAGGCGGCGGGCGCATCTTTCTGGCCCGGGCGGGGGAAGAGATCGTGGGAATGATGATGCTGGAGCTCTTCCGGGACGGCGTGGCGGAGCCCTTCAAATTTGGGGTGAAGGCGCCCTGGCGCAACCGTGGAATCGGCAAGGCTCTGATGCGTGCAACCATCGACGCGGCCCGGGAACTGGGGGTACATACCCTGGTCCTCACCTCCCACCACAGTCTGAAAGCGGCCCTCCATGTATATGAAAGCTTCGGTTTCCGCTACGAGGCCCACGACAACGTGGCCTTTGCGCTCTCCGATATCATGATGAAGATGGAGCTCTAGGGCGTATCGGAAAAGAGGAGAGCGCCCGACCGGCGCGGGGCTCCCTTGCGATCGGCCGGGCCCCTGGACCGCCTCTCCGATGCGCCCCCGCCTGCTCTGCCCTGGGACAGCGCCGCAATTGCGGGGCGGTGTCTGAAATAAAATTTCTTCCAGTATAGAAGGCCCGCTTCCTCCACATCCTTTTCGTAGTAACTTCGATGATGGAGGAGAAGACCAACTATGAAACGAATTCTCGCGGCATTTCTATGCGCCTGTCTGCTGGTCCTGCCCGCCGCCGCCGTCACCGGCGCTCCGGAGACCGAGGCAGGGTCCGCCGTCCTGATGGAGAAGGAGACGGGCACCGTCCTCTATGAGGACCACGCCCACGACAAGCTGGAGCCCGCCAGTGTGACCAAGGTGATGACACTGCTGCTGGTGATAGAGGCCATCGACTCGGGGCGGCTCAAGCTGGACGATATGGTTACCGTCTCCGCCCGCGCCGCCTCCATGGGAGGGTCACAGGTCTACCTCAAAGAGGGGGAGCAAATGACGGTGGACGACATGCTCAAGGCAGTCGCCGTGGTGTCGGGCAACGATGCCGCCGTGGCTCTGGCCGAACACCTGGCCGGCAGTGAGTCCGCCTTTGTGGAGAGGATGAACCAGCGTGCCCACGAGTTGGGGATGGAGGATACCAATTTCCTCAACTGTACGGGCCTTCCGGCGGCGGGACATCTCACCTCCGCCTATGATATCGCATTGATGAGTCGGGCGCTGATCGGCCACGCCAAGATCCGGGAGTACACCACCATCTGGATGGACACCATCCGGGACGGACAGTTCCAACTGGCCAACACCAACAAGCTGGTGCGATTCTATGAGGGCTGTACGGGGCTGAAGACCGGCTCCACCGACTCCGCTCTCTACTGCCTGTCCGCCACTGCCGAGCGGGACGGAATGGAACTGATCGCCGTGGTGATGAAGTCCCCCACCTCCGCCCAGCGGTTTGAAAGCGCCAAATCCCTTCTGAACTTCGGCTTTGCCAACTATACCCTGTTGGATATCCAGCCGGACGCGGCCATCCCGCCAGTGGAGGTGTCCCTGGGTACCCTGGATCAGGTGCAGCCCATTCTGGGACAGGGCAGCCGGATTCTGGTGGACCGGAATGAACTCAATGAGGTGACCACGGAGCTTCGACTGACGGACAATGTGGAGGCCCCGGTGGAACAGGGACAGAAACTGGGAGAGATGGTGGTTTCCGTGGGGGGACAGGAGCGGCAGGTGATCCCCCTGGTGGCCGACCAGGCTGTGGAACGCCTGACCCTGCCCGGAATCTTTGCAAAGTTCGTGAAACAGTTATTTATGGCAGGATAAGCGGTATAAAGACGCCCGCCGGGACATAAAATCCCGGCGGGCGCCTTTCTCTTGGTGGGCGCTGTATGCCGATCTTACAAAAAGCTGAGAAACTTTATGTGCAGAATTTACGATTCGCGGCGACCTGCGCCTTGACGGATAAAGGTTTGTGTTGTATAATTCATACAAATATATGGAACAAAAAAATTAAGCAATTAGCCGTAATGACAACACATGAGACAAAATTTTTTTAAAATTTGGATAAATATACCAATGAAATGAGGCGTGTGCCATGGAAAGCCCAAAAAAGTACCCTCCGGCGGACAGCCGGACGGAGCAAATGATAAAGGAGTATGCCGCCGGAGAGGCCCTTCGGGCGTGGGAGTACATGGGTTCCCATCAGGAGGAGCGTGAAGGCATCCCGGGCTATGTGTTCCGGGTCTGGGCGCCCCATGCGGCAAAGGTGTCGGTAGTGGGGGACTTCAACGGCTGGGAGGCGGAGCGGGGCCCCATGCACCTGCTGGGCGGGGGAATCTGGGAGGCCTTTGTGCCCGGGCTCCAGCGGTATGACATCTATAAGTATGCGGTGGAAGCCGCGGACGGGCGCGTCCTTCTCAAGGCCGATCCCTACGCCTTCCACGCCGAGACCCGGCCCGGCACGGCCTCCAAGCTCTATGAGCTGGGGGAATACCGGTGGGGGGACGGGGCCTGGCTGGAGTACCGGAAGAACAACCCGGTCTACCACAGACCGCTGAATATCTATGAGATCCATTTGGGGTCTTGGCGCAGAACAGGGGAGGGGGAGTTCCTCTCCTATCGGGACATTGCTCAATACTTAGTCCCATATGTAAAGGAGATGGGTTTTACCCATGTGGAGCTGTTGCCCATCACCGAGCATCCGCTGGACGACTCCTGGGGCTATCAGTGTACCGGATATTTTGCGGCCACCAGCCGCTTTGGCACACCCGACGACCTGATGTATCTCATCGACCAGCTCCACCAGGCCGGTGTGGGCGTGATTCTGGACTGGGTACCCGCCCACTTCCCGAAGGACGCCTTCGGACTCTATGAGTTTGACGGACAGCCCTGCTATGAATATGCCGATCTGCGCAAGGGAGAACACGCCGACTGGGGTACCCGTGTCTTTGACTATGGGAGGAACGAAGTCCGCTCCTTCCTCTACTCTTCGGCCCTCTTCTGGCTGGAAATGTTTCACATCGACGGATTGAGGGTAGACGCCGTAGCCTCCATGCTGTATCTTGACTATGGCCGCAAGGACGGAGCGTGGGTCCGCAATATCCACGGCGGCAATGAGAACCTGGAGGCCGTGGATTTCCTGCAGAAGCTCAATGAGCGGGTCTTCGCCGCCCATGACGATGTGCTGATGGTCGCGGAGGAGTCCACCGCCTGGCCCAAGGTATCTCATCCGGTCTCTGAAGGCGGCCTGGGCTTCAACCTGAAGTGGAACATGGGATGGATGAACGATGTCCTCCACTACATGAAGATGGACCCCTACTTCCGCCAGTTCAACCATAAGGATATCACCTTTTCGTTCCTGTACGCCTTTTCCGAAAACTTTATCCTGCCCCTTTCCCACGACGAGGTGGTGCACATGAAGGGCTCGCTCCTCAACAAGATGCCGGGGAGCTATGAGGAGAAGTTCGCCGGTGTGCGGGCCTTTTATGCCTACATGCTCACCCATCCGGGCAAAAAGCTGCTGATGATGGGCAGCGAGTTTGGACAGTGGAACGAGTGGCACTTTGAATATTCACTGGACTGGCACCTGCTGGACAATGAGATTAACCGCAAGACCCAGGCCTTCTTCCAGGCGGCCAACCACTTTTATTTGGCGCAGGCCCCGCTGTGGGAGGAGGATTTCTCCTGGGAGGGCTTTGAGTGGATTTATGCCGATGACAGCCAGGCCAACACCATTTCCTTCCTCCGCAGGGATAAGAAGGGGAACGCGCTGGTGGTGGTGTGCAACTTCTCGCCTGTAGATCGGACGGGCTACTGTGTGGGCGTGCCGGCGGCGGGCGCGTATACCTGCCTGTTCAACACCGACGATCCGGCGTTTGGAGGCGAGGGCCGGGGGGATCGCGAGGCCGTAAAGAGCCAGTATATCCCCTGCCACGGCAGAGAACAGTCCATCGTGATCACCCTGCCCCCCATGAGCGCGGTCATTTACAAGTGCACCCGGAAGTTCCCGCCCAGGAGAAGGAAGGGAACCTCTGCGCTGGCGGTAAAGTCCGCAGCCAAGCCAGCCGTGAAGAAGAAGGCGGCCAAGCCGGCCGTCAAGGCCGGAGCCTCCCATCCCGCGGTCAAGGAAAAGGCCGGGTATCCGATGGTGAAGCCGAAATCCCCCAAGCCGGCCGTCAAGAAGGAACAGCCGTAGTACGGCGCGGACCATCCCATCGTCCAAGTTTCACTTCAAAGCGAGAGAGGTGTTCGATAAGATGAAGAAAGAATGCGTCGCCATGCTGCTGGCAGGCGGCCAGGGAAGCCGCCTGCGGGCCTTGACGTCCAGGGTGGCAAAGCCAGCCGTCCCCTTCGGGGGAAAATTCCGCATCATCGATTTCCCCCTGAGCAACTGCGTTAACTCCGGCATCGACACGGTGGGAGTGCTTACCCAGTATCAGCCGCTGGAGCTCAACGGCTACATTGGAAACGGACAGCCCTGGGACCTGGACCGGTCGGACGGGGGCGTCCATATCCTGCCCCCCTATGTGAAGGAGGGGGACAAGGGCACCTGGTACAAGGGCACCGCCAACGCCATCTATCAGAATATCGGCTTTATCCAGCTCTATGACCCAGACTATGTGCTCATTCTCTCCGGCGACCACATCTATAAGATGGATTATGAGAAGATGCTTGAGCATCACAAGGCCATGGACGCCGCCTGTACCATCTCCGTCATGGAAGTCCCCATGGAGGAGGCCTCCCGGTTCGGCA
This sequence comes from Intestinimonas sp. RTP31139st1_F5_RTP31139_211217, assembly GCF_040226735.1. Taxonomy (NCBI): domain Bacteria; kingdom Bacillati; phylum Bacillota; class Clostridia; order Eubacteriales; genus Intestinimonas; species Intestinimonas sp. RTP31139st1_F5_RTP31139_211217. The sequence continues at coordinate 43,615 of NZ_JBCOAQ010000018.1, forward strand.
TCATGAATGTGGACGAGCACGACATGATCTATGAATTCGAGGAGAAGCCCAAGCGGCCCAAGAGCAACCTCGCCTCTATGGGCATTTACATCTTCAATTGGAAACAGCTCCGGGAGTATCTGGTGGCGGACGAGGCGGATGAGAAGTCCAGCAACGACTTTGGAAAGAACATCATCCCCGCCATGCTGGAGAAGGGGGAGCGGATGGCTGCCTACCGCTTTGAGGGCTACTGGAAGGACGTGGGCACCATCGACTCCCTGTGGGACGCCAATATGGATATGCTCTCCGTCCACAGCGGCTTCAATCTCTATGATACGGAGTGGCCCATCTATGCCCGCACGCCCACGCGCCCGCCTCACTTTACCGGCCCCGACGCGGTGGTCAGCCACTCTCTGGTCACCGGCGGCTGTGAGGTGGACGGCACGGTGGAGAATTCGGTGCTCTTCCACTCGGTCAAGGTGGAGAAGGGGGCCAGTGTCCGCTACTCCATCCTGATGCCCGGCGCGGTGGTGCGGGAAGGCGCCGCGGTGGAGTACGCCATTGTGGCGGAAAACGCCGTCATCGGCGCCGAGGCCAAGGTGGGCGCGCCGCCGGAGGGGGAAGGCGCCCCTGACGACTGGGGCATCGCCGTGGTAGCCGAGGGGATCAAGGTGGGGGACAAGGCCGTGGTGCCCCCCAAGGCCATGATCACCCGGAATGTGAAAGGGGGTGCGGTGAAATGACCAACAAGCTGCACGGGATCATCTTTGCCTACCGCTCCAATCCGCAGCTCCGGGAGCTCTCCCAGCACCGGAACACCTGCTCCATCCCCTATGGCGGGCGCTACCGCATCGTGGATTTCATGCTCTCCAATATGGTAAATGCCGGCATCTCCGATGTGGGACTCATCGTCCACGCCAATTATCAGTCTCTGCTGGACCACGTGGGCTCCGGCAAGGACTGGGACCTCTCCCGGAAGCACGGCGGTCTGCGGATACTGCCCCCCTTCGGCTATGCCGACAAGCGGCGGGAGGGCGAATACCGGGGGCGTATGGACGCCCTGGCCGGTGTCTATTCCTACCTGGAGCGTATCCGTCAGGACTATGTGGTCCTCTCCGGCGGCGATGTGGCGGTGAACCTGGATCTGGACGATGTCTTTGAGCAGCACCTGCGCACCGGGGCGGACATTACCGCCGTCTGCACCCCCGTCCCCAGGGGCGATCCCAGAAGCTCCGATTACTTCACCGTGGATGAGAACAGCGTCATCACCGACGTCTCCGTCCACCCCATCAACCCCATGGGCTGCGAGTCCATGGAGGTGTACATCATGTCGAAGGATCTGCTCATCTCCCTGGTGGAGTACTGCATCGCCCATAATATCCCCTCCTTCAGCCAGGGCGTGCTCCTCAATATGGGCGGCCGGCTCAAGATCATGTCCTATTGCTTTGAGGGCTATGCCGCCCGGCTCCAGTCCGTGGCGGGCTATTACGCCCGGAGTATGGAACTGCTGGACCCGGCGGTGCGGGCCGATCTCTTCAATCCTATGCGTCCGGTCAAGACCAAGGACATGTCCAATCCCTCTACCTATTACGGCCCTCTCTCCAAGTCCAAAAGCTCCCTGGTGGCCGACGGCTGCATCATCGAGGGCGAGGTGGAAAATTCGATCCTCTTCCGCGGCGTCCGTGTGGAGAAGGGTGCCAAGGTGCAAAACTGCATCCTGATGCAGGGCACGGTCATCCAGCAGGGCGCCACCCTCAAATACGCCATCACCGACAAGAACGTGCAGGTGAACGCCGGGCGGATGCTGATGGGTCACGAGACCTACCCGCTGGCGATTGCAAAAAACGCCGTGGTATAGTATAACGAAAGGGACCGGGCGCCGCCGTGGGGCCGCGCGGGCCCCGGAGCGGCACAAGGACGCGGCCGCCATATGGGGCGGAGGGCCCGTATATGGCGGCCGCGCAGTGTATCACCCCTGAGAATATGAAAAGGAGACAAGTATGAATATTCTGTTCGCCTCTTCCGAGGTAGCCCCTTTTATCAAAACCGGCGGCCTGGCCGATGTGGCCGGCTCCCTGCCCAAAAAGCTGGCCGAAATGGGACACGACGTAAAGGTGATCCTCCCGCTCTATGAGGGCGTGGCGCAGCAGTACCGGGAGAAAATGAAGCTCCTGTGCCACTGGAACTGCCGGGTGGCCTGGCGGACGCCCTACTGCGGCATCCTGGAGCTGCGGGAGGACAACATCTCCTACCTCTTCGTGGACAACGAATATTATTTCAAACGCGCCGAGGTCTACGGCCACTATGACGACGGCGAGCGGTTCACCTTTTTCTCCCGTGCCGTCGTCGAGACGCCGGCCCACCTGGACTGGCACCCGGACGTCATCCACTGCAACGACTGGCAGACCGCCCTGGTGCCCATTTACCTCCTGGAGGAGCGGGAACGGGTCTGGCAGTTGCGGGGAAGCAAGAGCGTGTTCACCATCCACAATATCGAGTACCAGGGGCGTTACGGCGACCAGGTGCTGGAGGACCTGCTGGGTTTGAACCGCGGGTATATGAATGAGCATATGCTGGCCTATCACGGGGACGTGAATCTGATGAAGGGGGCCATTTATGCCGCCGACTATGTGACCACGGTCTCCCCCACCTATGCCCAGGAGCTCCAGTATCCCTTCTATGCCCACGGTCTGGAGGGCGTGGTGACCGACAACCGCTGGAAGCTGCAGGGCATCCTCAACGGCCTGGACGTGGACCTCTACGACCCCTCCAACGGTGCCGGGCTGGCCGCGGCCTTCACGCCCGACGATCTGGGCGGGAAGGCCGCCTGCAAGGCCGCGCTGCAGCGGGCGGTGGGGCTGCGTGAGGACCCTAATGTGCCCATCATCGCCTGCGTCTCCCGTCTGGTCCGGCACAAGGGCTTCGAACTGGTGGCCGCCGCCATCCCAGAGATCATGAATATGGATGTGCAGATGGTGGTGCTGGGTACCGGCGAGTGGAATTTTGAGGAGGCGTTCCGCCATGCGGAGGCCCAGTATCCCAGCCGCTTCTCTGCCCGCATCCAGTATTCCGCCGCTCTCAGCACCGCCATTTACGGCGGCGCGGATCTGTTCCTCATGCCCTCCATCTCCGAGCCCTGCGGCCTCTCCCAGATGATCGCCATGCGGTACGGCACCGTACCGGTGGTCCGGGAGACCGGAGGACTCAAGGATACGGTGGTCCCCCACGGGGTATTTGGGGACAACGGCTTTACCTTTGCCGACATCAACGCCCACGACATGGTGTGGGTGCTGGGGGAGGCCGTGGACCTCTATTACAACGATAAGAGCGCCTGGCGGGGCCTCCAGCATAACGGCATGACCCGGGACTTTAGCTGGAACGAGCCCGCCCGGGAGTACGAGGGCGTGTACTACCAGATCACCGGGATTCCGCGCCCGGAGGCAGAGTTCCACGCCCCCGCCGGGGCGCCTGCACCGACGGAGGTCCCCATTCCCGACGAGGCGCCTGTGGCGGAGGAGCATCCCGCCCCCGCGCCCGCGGAGGAGCCTGTGCCGGAGCCCCCCGCCGCGCCTGTGAGGAGGCCCGCGGTCAGGAAGGCGGCGGCCAGGAAGCCTGCCACCTCCGGCGGCGCGAAAAAAGCGTCCTCCGGCGCCGGTACGGCCGGAACAAAAAAGCCGGCGGCGCGGAAAAAGAAGGAGACGCCGGCGGACTGAGCGCCGGACGTCTCGGTCCTGGGCTCCCCCGAAGGCCTGTGAAAAAACGGCATGAGAGCGGGAAAGCCCCACGGCGACGGATGGGACCCCAAGCTCCGGGTATGGTTTCAATCTTCAAACGGGCCATAAGCACATGTTTAGTTGACAGGGCGGGGCCCCCTGTGATAGACTTTTGCCGCAAAATTGTACCCTTACACGGAGACACACGCAGACGAGGCGGGGGGAGGACCCCCGCCGTTTGCGTCCCTGCTCCGATCCTTTTGAAATGGAGACATACACATGGCGAAGAAATACACCAAAAAAGAGCTGGAGCAGCAGATCATCGGCAAGCTGCGCCGGAATTTCGGCCGGGAAGTGGAAGAGGCCACCCCCGTCCACATGTTCCGGGCATGCGCCCTGGTGCTCCGGGATATTATGTCCGCCCGGGAGCTGGAGACCGAGAGCCGCATCCGGGACAGCCACGCCCGCCAGGTCCACTACCTCTCCCTGGAGTTTCTCATGGGCCGCTCCCTGGAGAAGAACGCCTATAACCTGGGGGTCCTCCCCCAGTTGAAGGAGGCCGTCGAGGGCCTGGGCTTCTCCGCCCCCGACCTCTTTGAGGTGGAGCCCGACGCGGGTCTGGGCAACGGCGGCCTGGGCCGCCTGGCCGCCTGCTATCTGGAGTCCATGACCACCCTGGAGATCCCCGCTACCGGCTACTCCATCTGCTATGAGCTGGGCCTCTTCAAGCAGAAGATCGTGGACGGCCAACAGGTGGAGCTCCCGGACAACTGGCTGGACGTGGCCGACTGCTGGCTGATCCCCAAGGTGGACGAGACCGAGCGGGTCCACTTCGGCGGCGAGGTCAGGGACATCTGGGGCGAGGACGGCAGCCACCGGGTCGCCTATGTGGGGGGCAGCGATGTGCTGGCCGTGCCCAAGGATATGGAGATCGCGGGCTACGGCACCGAGCATGTCAACGTCCTCCGGCTGTGGGACGCCAAGAGCCCCACGCCGCTGGACATGTCCCTCTTCTCCCGGGGAGAATACCTCAAGGCGGTGGAGCAGCAGGCCATGGCGGAGTCCATTGCCAAGATCCTCTATCCCGAGGACAACCACTATGAGGGCAAGTCCCTGCGCCTGAAGCAGCAGTATTTCTTCGTCTCCGCCACGGTCCAGTGCATCTGCCGCCAGCACAAGGCGGAGTACGGCACCCTGCGGAATTTCCATCAGAAGCACGTCATCCAGATCAACGACACCCATCCCACGCTGGTCATCCCCGAGCTCATGCGCATCCTTCTGGACGAGGAGGGGTATGGCTGGGATGAGGCGTGGCACATCGTCACCCATACTGTTGCCTATACCAACCATACCATCATGGTAGAGGCCCTGGAGCGCTGGCCGCAGCAGCTCATAGAGACCCTGCTGCCCCGGGTGTGGCAGATCCTGGTGGAGATCAGCAACCGCTATCAGGCGCATCTCAACGAGTACTTCCACGGCGACCAGTCCAAAGTGCGGGATCTGGCCGTCATCTGGGGCGGAGAGGTGCGCATGGCCAACCTCTGTGTGTGCGCCTGCTTCGCGGTGAACGGCGTATCCGCGCTCCACTCGGATATCCTCAAGCGGGAGACCTTCCATGATGTCTATGTCCAGACGCCTGAAAAGTTCAAGAACGTGACGAACGGCATCGACCACCGCCGCTGGCTCAGCGAGATCAATCCCAAGCTGGACGCGCTGATCCGGGAGTGCGCCGGCGGGGACGCCTATCTGCTCCAGCCGGAAAAGCTTGTCCAACTGGAGAGATATAAAGAGGATGCCAGCGTGCTCAATCGCCTGGCTGAGATCAAGGCGGAGAACAAGCGCAGCTTTGCCGGCTATGTGGCCCGGGAGTCGGGGGTCCTGCTGAATACCGACGCCATATTCGACGTGCAGGTGAAGCGCCTGCATGAGTACAAGCGCCAGCTCCTCAACGTCATGCACATCACCTATCTCTATCAGCGGCTCAAGGCCGATCCCCACTTCGAGTTTACCCCCAGGGTCTATCTCTTCGGGGCCAAGGCGGCGCCGGGCTACTCCGTGGCCAAGGAGATCATCCACCTCATCAACTCCCTTGCCGCCACCGTGAACGCCGACCCGGCCTGCAAGGACCGGCTCCAGGTGGTGTTTTTGGAGAACTACCGGGTTTCCCTGGCGGAAAAGCTCATGCCCGCCAGCGAGCTCTCCGAGCAAATCTCCACCGCCGGCAAGGAGGCCTCCGGCACCGGCAACATGAAGTTCATGATGAACGGCGCCCTGACCATCGGCACGCTGGACGGCGCCAATGTGGAGATGCACCAGCAGGTGGGGGACGAGAATATCTTCCTCTTCGGGCTTAAGGCCAACGAGGTGGCGGAGAAAAAGGCCAAGGGCTACCGCTCCTATGAGTACTACATGCACGATGAATTTCTCAAGGCGGTCATCGACCAGATTACCCGCGGCTTTGACGACGGGGTGGGCTATGCCGACATCACCAACCGCCTCCTCTTCGGAAAGGGGGGCCCCGCCGACGAGTATATGCTCCTGGCGGACTTTGAGAGCTACCGGGAGGCCCAGGAGCGGGCGGGCCGCACCTACCGGGACCCCGGCCGGTGGAACCGGATGGCGCTGGTGAACATCGCCCGGTCCGGCATCTTTGCCGCGGATCGCAGCATCCGGGAGTACGCCCGGAACATCTGGGGCGTGCCCGCCAAAAAGCTGTAAGCGAGGGATCAAAAATCGCCGCCCCGGACGGGGTGGCGATTTTTTACAGGGCGTGGAGCTTCTTCAGGCAGGCGGGGCAGATGTACTTATTCTGAAAGGAGAGCAGGTCCGCCGTCTCTCCGCAGAAAACGCAGGTACACTGATGCTTTTTCAGAATGATGGAGTTCCCCTCCACGTAGATTTCCAAGGGAGCCTTTTCATCAATCTCCATGGACTTGCGCAGCTCCATGGGAAGCACGATACGTCCCAGCTCGTCTACCCTGCGTACAATACCAGTTGATTTCATAATTTGACACACACTCCTTAAAAATCCTTTTATTCCCTGGTTTATATTTACATTTTACAATATAAAATCTTTTTTGTCAATACTGTTATAATTGATTTAAATCAATTATAACAGTATTAAAAAAGTAAAAGGCGACCTCTTGCATATAATGCTAGCAAGAGGTGAGGCGGAATGACGCTTGGAGAAAAAATCCAAGAGGTACTCGACTGGTCGGGGTTACACCAGAAGGATCTTGCTGAGGCAACAGGAATTTCGCCAAGCATGATTAGCAGCTATATCAAAGGCGTACATGCAGTATCTTTAGAGGCGGCGCAGAAGATCGCCGATGCGCTGGACGTATCCCTGTGGGTACTGCTCAACGGCGAGGCCCTTCCGGTGATGACCCTGGATATGACGGAGAAGGAGCGGAGGCTGATTGGCGAGTACCGCCGCCTTACAGGGAGCGAACGGGAGGCAGTGGACCATGTGATCCAGGTCTACAATGAGAGAAAAAAGGAGAGGGCCGGTGGATGACGGGCACATCCACCGGCCTTTTCTATCCAATAGCGATATTTTATGATTGCGTCCGTGCCGGAAATCAGATATAATATCCGCCGGCGGTTTTGGAGCGAAAAGCTCCAGCCCCGAGAAAGGAAGTGGCCTTTGCTTTGAACCGGCGTCCCATCAAACGTATCCAGTGCTGGCACAATACCCGATTTCCCCGCAGGCCGCCTCCGGAGGGCATCCTTCCCAATGGATTGAAAAGGAAAGGATGACAACAAAATATGAATTGGTTTCTTCTCTCCCTGATCGCGATCCTCTTTTGGAGCGGCTCCGACCTCTTTTCCAAGATGGGGGCCAAGCCGGAGGACACGTACAGCCACTGGAAAATGGTCATGGCGGTGGGCGTGGTCATGGGGCTCCATGCCGTTTTCATGATCGCCACCGGCACCCCCTTCTCCCTGGGGGACATCGTAACCTATCTGCCCGCGTCCTTCTGCTACATCACCTCCATGGTCATCGGCTATGCCGGGCTGCGGTACATCGAGCTGTCCATCTCCTCCCCCGTGTGCAATTCCTCCGGAGCGGTGGCCGCCCTGCTGTGCTTCCTCGTCCTGGGCGAGACCATGACCGGCCTCCAGCTCTTCGGCGTGGTGCTGGTATGCGCCGGGGTCTTTGCCCTGTCGTACATTGAGAAGAAAAAGGACGACGCGCTCCGGGAGGCGGAGGGCTTCACCCCCGACAAAAAGCACACCCGCAGCGTCATCGCCATCGTGTTCCCCCTCCTCTACTGTGCCATCGACGGCCTGGGGACCTTTGTGGACGCGCTGCTGCTGGACACCGTCATCGCCGAGGAGCAGGCCAATATCGCCTATGAGTTCACCTTCCTGCTGATGGCGGTGTTCGCCTTCGTCTATGTGGTGGTGGTCAAAAAGCAGCGCATCCGCCTCTCCGCGGAGCGGCCCAAGATCGTGGGCGCGCTGTGCGAGACCGCGGGACAGTTTGCCTATGTGTTTGCCATCGGGGCCAACGCCGTGGTGGCCGCCCCCATGATCTCTTCCTACTGCATTGCCTCTCTGCTGTGGAGCCGGATCATCCTGAGGGAAAAGCTCACCAGGGGCCAATACGCGGTCATCGCCGTGGCCGCCGTGGGCATCGCCATTTTGGGCATGGAGTGAGTACATAAAAAGGCGTACCGCGCCCCATTGGGGCGCGGTACGCTTGTTTTGATCCCGGTCAGGAGAGCCTCACCCGCTGGGCGAGGGAGAGCCGCCGGTCAAATTCCTTTTATTTGAATTCAAATTGTCAAGCCACAAAACAGCGCCCCGGCGGTGAAAGCAGCCGCCAGGGCGGAAGGCTTTCATCTGCGCGGGCAGAGCCGCTGTCATGAAATGGTGCCTTCGGTTTCTATCGGTTTCCGCATCATTTGCTTTGTTGTGGTCGCGCACAGGATCACCGCCAAGATAATGGACAACACATCTGCCAGCGGCTGCGCCCACACAAGGCCGTTGACGCCTACTGCCGCCTGTAAAAGGAACAGTGCCGGAATATAGATCAGCCCTTGACGGCTCAAACTGATGATGAGAGAGGCCTTGGCCGCGCCCATAGCCTGCAAGGAGTTGGTAAGTACATAAAATACGCCGAACAGGAAACTGGTGGACAGCAGGATCCGAGCAAAGCGCAAAGCATACGCAAAGGCATTTTGGTCCGTGAGAAATGCGTGGATGATCTGATCCAAGCATAGGTAACAGGCCGACGTCAGTACGGTACTAAGTGCGAAAGCGAACAGCAGCGAAAATTTGAGTATTTTTTGATAGCGTTCCCACAGCCTTGCCCCGACGCAGTAGCCCAACAGCGGTTGGACGCCTTGCCCAAGGCCAATGCATACCATGCCCGTGATCATGGTGACTTTCATCGCCACGCCGATTCCCGCCAACGCCATGTCGCCATAAGCGGACATTTGCCCGTTGACAACAATCTGCGATACGCTCATAAGCAGAGAGCCCAGGGAGGCGGGGACTCCGATCACCAGGACGCTGCTGCATACTTTATCGTTTCGTGAGACATCTTTCAGCCGGATGCTGAGCATTGATTTTCCGCGCCAGAAGTACAGCAGATAGTAACCCGCACCCACAATATTTCCGATCACCGTTGCAATGGCTGCGCCGGCGATATTCCAGCCAAAGCCCAAAATCATGATGGGGTCGAGGATGATATTCAGAAGGTTGCCGAGCAACTGTCCCATCATGGCCTTGCCGGACTGACCTTCCGCCCGTAAGATGTTGGAGAAGCAGTTGGAAATGAGGACAAATGGGCCGCTCAGGCAGACAAGATTCAAATAGCTTTCTGCAAGTTCCCATGTGTCCGGAGTTGCACCGACCAGTCCAAGAATTTGCTCCATAAAGAGCCAGAAAAATAGAGACATTACACTGCCCGCGATCACGCAGCCCCACATACAAAAGGCGCTGACTTTTTTTGCGTATTCTTTGCGCCCTTCCCCCAGAGCACGGGAGATGACAGAAGTTCCGCCAATACCAAACACGGTGCCGACAGACATAAAAATTAAAAACACAGGCGTTGCCAGCGATACCGCTGCCACCTGGATCGCATCATGGGTCTGACCAATAAAAAAGGTATCTGCCAGGTTGTAAATCAATACCATGAGCATGGCGGCCATCGCCGGAATGGCGTTTCTCAGAACCAAAGTAAAAACCGGGCCGGACGCAAACCCTTCGAGGTCCCTCTTCTGATCCATTTTTATCGCTCCTTTTGTTCGCATCATATTAAAAGCTAGCTATTGATATGCTCAGCGTAAATGCCCGCTTTTCCGGCAGGCATTTACAGAAGAGAATCTCCAACCTTTTTCAACAAAGCACGAAAAATATCTTTTTCAGTATCCGTCAGGGCAGACAACAGTCTGGATTCCGCCTGCGCCATATGCTGTTCAGATTGGATACACCGTGCTTCTCCCTGTGACGTGATTCTAATCATTTTGACGCGCTTGTCTCCGGGGTCCCCAAAGCTTTCTATCAGGCCCTTTTGCTCCAGCCTCACAATAATTCCGGCCGCGGTCGACTGCGCCACATGCATGAGCTGCTCCATTTGTTTTAGGGACATCTGTTTTTCGGGGGAATCATTCAACAGCATCAGTGCGTCTACCTGGGCCATCGTCATATCATTACTTCGCAGGGCATTATTTGCACTTTTTTCTAAAGCTCCATGGATTTGCTTAATAAGATGTCCGCAGCTATCCTTGTTGACCATTGTATCAGCTCCCTTCATGGAAGTCATTTTAACAGATTGTGATCGGAAAATCAATAGTATGCTTTTAAAATAACTGATGTTTATGTGCAAACAGGCGCAAAGATACGCTGCTTCCCTGCGGTCTTTTCCTGTGCGCCCGGCGGGGGCATAATTTTCTCCCCCTCTGGAAACGACCGCCCCAAAAAGGGCATAAAAATGGACACCATTTTAAATGGTGTCCATTTTCGTGAATTTTGGGGGGACAGCGCTTCTCTGTTGGCCATCCGCCCGAGTGATGTTTCCCTTCCTGCCCGACGCAATGCCATTTTGCCGCCGGGGTGCTGCGCTTCCGGCAGAGGCGTTCCCTCAGTCCAGGGGCTTGAACATGGCCTTGTCCATTCCGCACAGGGGACAGGTCCACAGCTTCGGTACATCTTCAAAGGCGGTGCCGGGGGCCACGCCACGATCCGGGTCGCCCGTCTCGGGATCGTAAATATAGCCGCAGAGCTTGCAGATGTACTTCTGCGCCTTGGGCTTGACCGACTCCGGAGCTTTGACCAGGTCTGCCACCCCGCGGGCCCACTCCGCCATGGCGGTGAGGTCGGCCTCGGTGGGCGTGAAGCAGACCTTGAAAGGGGCCTCCACAGTCTTGAACTTGAGTTGCTTGAGCTGCTCCTGGACCATGCCGGCGGCCTCGCCGGTCCAGCCGAAGGAGCCGAAAGCGCCGGCGGCCCGCCCGCGGGTATTGATGGCGTCCACACCGTGGACGGCATTCCAGATGGCCTCGGGGGCGTTCCGGTTGATGGTAGGCGTGCCGAAGAGGACCACGTCACAGGCGTTTACCAGAGCGGACACAGTCTCCGGGGCGGCAAAGACCACGTCAAGGGTGGTCACCTGCATCCCGTCGGCGGTCAGCGCCTTGGCTGCGGCGTCGGCAAGAGCGCGGGTACAGCCGTAGGCGGAGCAGTAGATGATGCCCACCGTCTTTTTCCCACCGGGACGGACTGCGGGCGCGGCCCACTGGCGGTAGCAGTCCTTCACATAGCCGATGGACTGGGAGAGGGTGGGACCGTGGCTGGTACACACCAGCTCCACCCCGGCGGGCATCTTGTCCAGGCCGTCCAGCACGGCGGGCTTGAATGGGCCAAAAATACAGTTAAAGTAGTTGAGGAGCTCCGCCTCATAGTAGCGGCGGAACTCCGGATGGATGCCGGTATCCCGCATGGAGGGTTCACAGAAGTGACAGCCCAAGAAGTCGCAGGTAAAGAGGGTCTTGTCCGCCTCGTCCCAGGTGAAGATGGAGTCGGGCCAGTGGAGGAGAGGCGCACTGATGAACCGCAGCGTCTTGCCGCCCAGGTCCAGGGTATCGCCGTCCTTCACCACGCGGCAGGGGAATTCCTCATTGGCAATGGAGGTGAGGAATTTTTTTGCGGAGCTGGAGCAGAGCACAGTGAGGTTGGGGCAGCGGTCCAGCAGGGCACGGACGCCGCCGGAGTGGTCGGGCTCGGTGTGGTTCATGATCAGATAATCCAGCTTTTCCACAGGGAGAATCTCCTCGATGTTGGAGACCAGATCCTCAAAGTAGTCCTTGTGAACGGCCTCGATGAGGGCGGTCTTTTCTCCGCCGGTCACCAGATAAGCATTATAAGAAGTCCCATACCTGGACTCCATCACAATATCGAACACCCGGAGCGCGGGATTCAGAACGCCCACGGACCAGACGCCCTCACGCAGTTGAATGGCACTCATAGCGTTGTTCCTTTCTATCGTCATTTGGGAGAGTTGGAAACCCTTCTATTTCTGTCGGAATTAAGTATATCTTCCAGGGGCGGGTATGTCAACCTTCAAAAATGTAAGAAAGTGGGCCGAAAGCGGTTGGGGCGGTTGGGCACAAACATCTGTCGGCTTGACGGGGCTTCGTTTGGGCGGTAGAATGGTACGGCAGAAAGCCGGGAACAGGGGAGAGAAAGAAAAGCATGGGCATCTATTTAGACAATGCGGCCACCACGCGGGTGTGTCCTGAGGCGGCTCAGGCGGCGCTGGAGGTCATGACGGAGGCATTTGGGAATCCGTCCTCGGGGTATGCCTTCGGCGCACAGGCCGCGGAGCGGCTCAGCGCGGACCGGGCCGCGGTGGCGGACGCCCTGGGCTGCCTGCCGGAGGAGCTGGTGTTCACCTCCTGCGGCACCGAGGGGGACAATTGGGCGATCCGGGGGGCCGTGGAGTACGGACGGCGGAAGGGAAAGCATATCATCACCACCGCCATCGAGCATTCCGCCGTGCTGGAGCCCCTGCGGGAACTGGAGGGGCAGGGGTACGACGTGACCTATCTGCGGCCGGACCGGTCCGGACACATCGATATCGCTGGGCTGGAGGCCGCGCTCCGGCCCGACACCGTACTGGTCTCCATGATGCTGGTGAACAACGAGCTGGGCACCATCCTGCCCGTTAGGGAGGCGGCGCAGGCCATCCGCCGCGCGGGCAGCCCGGCCCTCCTGCACACCGACGCGGTCCAGGGCTTTCTCAAGGTGCCCTTCACGCCGGAGGAGCTGGGGGCGGATCTGCTCACCATCAGCGGACACAAAGTCCGCGCCCCGAAGGGGATCGGCGCGCTTTATATCCGAAAGGGCATAAAGCTAAAGCCCTTGCTGCGCGGCGGCGGACAGGAGAGCGGGCTCCGGCCCGGCACCGAGCCCACGGCGCAGGTCGCCGCCCTGGCCGCGGCGTGCAGGGTGTGGGCAGAGCACCGGGAAGACTATACAAATCGTATGTCGGACACGAAAAATTACTTTTTGGAATTGCTTGAAGCGGCGATCCCAGACGCGGTGGTGGTGAGCCGGGGAGACGCGCCTCACATCTGTGCCGTCTCTCTGCCCGGCTATCCCAGCGAGATGCTGGTGCGAGAGTTGAGCGACAGGGGGATCTGTGTGTCCTCCGGGTCGGCCTGCCACAGGGGCAAGCCCAGCCATGTCTTTGCCGCCACCGGACGGCCCAAGCGGGAGCTTATGGGAACGCTGCGGGTCTCCTTCTGTCCGGACAGCACCCGGGAGGAGGCAAAGGCGCTGACGGAAGCCCTGACCGAGATCAAAAACACGCGCATTGCTGCGGGGTGAGGTGAGGAATTGTTCGACTATCTGAAGCGGGGCCCGGCGTTTTACCGGGGAGTGGTGACGCTGGCCGTTCCCATCATTCTCCAGAACCTGATTACCACCTCGCTGGGGCTGATCGACACCTTCATGGTGGGAGCGCTGGGTGAGGCGCCGCTGGCAGCGGTGACGCTGGCCAACGTGCCGGTCTTTGTGATCCAATTGGTCATCTTCGGCCTGCAGAGCGGGTCCTCGGTGCTAATCAGCCAGTATTGGGGAAAAGGAGATGTGGAGAGTATCAACCGGGTCATGGGGATTGGCTGTTATGTGGCGGGGGCCATCTCCGTCCTTTTTGCCCTGGCCATGGGACTCTTTCCCCGACAGCTCATGGGGATGCTGACGGATAACCCCGCGCTGGTGGAGATTGCCGCGGGATATGCCCGCATCGTGGGTCCCTCCTACCTCTTCAACAGCCTCACCGGCATCTACGTGGGGGCCCACCGCAGCATGGGAAACCCCCGTCTGGGGCTGGTCGTATTTACCATATCCATGTGTACCAATACGGCGCTCAACTGGGTGCTTATTTTTGGGAACCTGGGCGCGCCGCGCCTGGAGGTGAAGGGTGCCGCCCTGGCGACCCTCATCTCGCGGGTGGTGGAGTTCGCAGCCATGGCGGTGTACGCCGGCGGCAACAGGCGGTTTCGTCTCCGGCTCTCCTGCCTGATCCGTCCGGGGAGGGAGATCGTCCGGAAATTCATCCACTATTCCGGCCCTGTGGTATTCAACGAGGGGATGTGGGGGCTGGGGACGTCCCTTTACAAGGTGATCATGGGCCATATGGAGGGGAGCACCGAGATCTTGGCGGCTCGGGCCCTGGCCGGAAACATCGAGGACATCTGTCTGGTGGCCATCTTTGCCATGGCCGGGACCACCGGCATCACGGTAGGCCGGGAGATCGGCTCCGGCAGGGATTCCGGGACGGTCTATCAAGTGGGAGCCGCCATGGATACGCTGGCCCTTTTCTGCGGGCTTGGCATTGGGCTGGTGCTGCTGGCTGCCACCCGGCTGTTCCTGGCGCCTGTGGTCTATCCACTTTTCCGGCTTTCTGAGAATGCGGCCGGGATTGCCACGATGATGCTGACGTTCACCGCTGCCGCCATGCCCCTGCGGGCCTTCAACACCACCAATACCGTGGGGGTGCTCCGGGGCGGAGGAGATGTGCGGGCCGCCATGCTGATCGATATCCTGCCGCTGTGGTGCGTGGCGCTCCCCCTGGCGGCGCTCTTCGGGCTGGGGCTCCGGTGGGGCATCTTCTGGGTCTATGTGGGGGTCTTTATGGAGCAGGCGGCCAAGCTGGGCGCGGGGGTCCGCCGCTTCCGTTCCCGGGGATGGATCGTCGACGTCACAATGGCGGGGCGAAATGAAAAAAGAAATTGAGTGCGCGCGGCCTGTCAATTGCACAGAGGTCGAAGCTTGCAAAAAAAAGTCCAAAATGATATAATTTCCAAGAAAAGAGGTTAAGCGTTTCCGTTGGCTGAGGAGGTGACGGTATGCCCGACTCCAATATCACAAAAAAGGCGCTGGCACAGACCATGAAGGAACTCATGGCAAAGCAGCCCTTCTCCAAAATCAGCGTGGGGGATATCTGCGACGCCTGCGGGATGAGCCGAAAGAGCTTTTATTATCATTTTCGGGACAAATACGATCTGGTCAACTGGATCTTCGATACGGAATTCCTCCAGTCCATCCGTCCCGAAAACTATACTGCTGGATGGAAGCTTCTGGCAGATATGTGTACTTATTTCTACGAGGAGAAGGAATTTTACCGCTGTGCGATGCAGATCGAGGGACAGAATTCCTTTCGGGAATATTTTTGTGAAGCCATTACGCCACTGATTTCCTTCTTTTCGAAGGACGTCTTTGACGGGGTGGAGAATGCCGACTTTTATATCACCTTTTTCAGCGATGCCATCCTGATGTCGCTGATCCGCTGGCTCACCGAGGGTGTGCAGATCCATCCGAAGGAGTATCTGGAACAGCTCCGGGAGATCGCTGTGCGCCTTGCGCGTCTTACCCTGGAGAAGCTTGGTGGACAATAGAGAGACGAAAGAAACGCCCGTCCGTGTGGTCTGCACGGACGGGCGCTGTCGATCCTGGGGGAGGGCGGCGGAGAAAATGCCCGCCGCCTTACGAGACCCATGGAAAGAAACGTTCCAGGACCTCTGTGAGGGTGGAGGAGCGCAGAGAGGCGTCCAGGACCGTCTCGCGCCCGGTCCGGCTCCCGCAGACGGTGCCGTCCGGCGCGACGGAGAGGAAGCAGGGCTCATCGGAGATGATGTGGTCCACCAGCAGCAGGTCGGAGATGTACTCCACAGGGAAAGAGGAGCAGCTCTGAGCAGTCCTGGCATCCAGGGCATAGCGCCGGACCGCCTCCTGGACGGACGGAGGGCAACTCCGGGCGGGGACATAGAAGATGGCCGGTCCCGCGTCCCCGCCCAGCGCGTTAAGCCAGCCGCCGGATGTGATGTCCGCGGCGTCCTCCTCACACGTATAGGTGCGATAGAGCCCGTGCAGGCATCCATCGCTTCGGAGACGGCTGTCGGGGGCGCGCCATATGTCCGCGTCCGTCCGGAGCAAGAGCATCAGATTGCCGCACCGGGAGGCCGCCGTGAGGAGAGGCTCCTTGAGGGCCGCCGGGGGAAGGAACAGGAAAAACGCGCAGCGGCTGAACTGGAGGGCCAGCTCCGGGAGAAACCCAGGGTCGGCGCCGGGCTCTTCCGCGAAAAAGAAATAGGAGCAGATTCCCAGCTCCTGTCCCTGGAGGAGAAGCGCCCGGTAGTCTTCCGCGCCCAGTGCCCAAGGCTGTCCGCCCAGTCGGAAGGTGAGGCACCACGGAATGTTGTAGTGTCGCTCCCCCTCCAGGGCCCGGATGCGGCCGGCTCCCACGGTCCAGCTCTCCCAGCCCAGATTGATCCCGAAGCATTTCAGTTTTTCCCGGTCCACTTCCTGAACGATGCGGCGGACCATATCATAATAGGGGCTCCCCTCGTTTTCCAATACCCTGCTCAGGAGAGAAAAGGACTCCTTTTGAGAGCGCCCGCGGGCCAGCAGATTGCCCAGATCCACCAGCTTGCGGAGACTACGGTCCGGGTCCGAGACGATTTCACGCAGGCTCCGGTCCACGACGGACTCCACCATGGCCCTGGACAGCGCCCTTGACTCCATATCGGCGTCCCCCTTTCCAGACTTACACGTCTATCCTATTCCAACCCCCGGCGGACCAAAAGGGACAAAACGTCCTGAATGTCCCAAAAGGTGACACTCTCGAAAAGTGTCGAAAAATCCTACAGACCGGTGTGATTGTCCGGCGACAGGAGGGGAGGTCTCCGATAGGATAGAGGTAAGCTGAAAGACCTGTGAGATGGCCCGCGCAGCGGGAACACAGGCGCAGAAAGGATGGAAATGCAGCCATGACTGTCACGGAGAAGGCAAAGAGTGCCGCCATTACCGCCGCTGTGAGTACGGCCCTCAATTATTTGGAAAAGGACCCGGAGGGAAACATCCCCAAGGTCATGGACCTGGTGGACAGGCTCTGCCCGGAGGACTGGTATGTCCCTCAGCGCAGGGCCTTTCGGGAGGCCATCGCGGCAAAAAACAACTGGTATCAGCTCATCCTGCGCTTTTATGAACTGGATCCTGGCGTCCGCAAGGCGTTTTTCCAAAATTTCATTATCAACGCCAGCCTGAAGGGGAGCGCCACGCAGGAGGAGAACATGGCCAAGTATAACTGTAATGTGCCCTGGGCTATCCTGCTGGACCCCACTTCTGCCTGCAACCTCCGCTGTACCGGCTGTTGGGCCGCCGAGTATGGCCACAATCTGAGCCTGGACCTGGATACCTTGGATTCCATCATCCGCCAGGGGAAGAAGTTGGGCACCTATATGTATATCTACACCGGCGGGGAACCTATGGTCCGCAAGGATGACCTGATCCGCCTGTGTGAGTTGCACCCGGACTGTGAGTTCCTCTCCTTCACCAACGGGACGCTCATCGATGAGGCGTTCTGTCAGGAAATGCTGCGCGTAAAGAACTTCATCCCCTCCATCAGCCTGGAGGGGTTCGAAGCCGCCAACGACGGACGCCGGGGAGCGGGCGTCTATCAGAAGGTCATGGACGCCATGGCTCTCCTCAAGTCCCACAAGCTGCCCTTTGGGATATCCACCTGTTATACCAGCAAAAACTACCAGGATGTGAGCAGCGAGGCCTATTACGACAAGATCATCGACTGCGGCGCCATGTTCGTCTGGTTCTTCCACTATATGCCGGTGGGCAACGACGCCTCCACCGAGCTGCTCCTTACCCCGGAGCAGCGCACCCAGATGTACCGCCGCATCCGGGCCTTCCGTCAGACCAAATCCATCTTTGCCATTGACTTTCAGAACGACGGAGAGTACATTGGTGGGTGTATCGCCGGCGGGCGGCACTATCTGCACATCAACGCCAACGGAGATGTGGAGCCCTGTGTCTTCATCCACTATTCCAACTGCAACATCCATGAATGTACGCTGCTGGAGGCGCTTCAAAGCCCTCTCTTCATGGCCTATCATGACAATCAGCCCTTCAACCAGAACCACCTGCGCCCCTGCCCCATGCTGGAGAACCCGGAGCGGCTGCGGTCGCTGGTGCAGGAGACGGGGGCGAAGTCCACGGACCTACAGTCTCCGGAGAGCGCCGCGCACCTGTGTGAAAAATGTGAACCGTACGCCGCCGCCTGGAAGGGGACGGCCGACGCGCTGTGGGCGGAATCCCACGGGACAGGAAAGGAGTAAAAGCGATGGAAAAGACCTACCAGATCATAACCGACGCCACTGCGGACCTGAATGCGGAGCTGATGCAGGAGAGCGGGCTGGAGATGCTGCCCATGGATGTGGAGATCGAAGGAAAGCGGTACTCCTATGCTCCGGTGGGCGGCGATCTGGGAGAGGCCGAATTCTATCGTGCGCTCCAGGCGGGAAAGCGGGCCAGCACCTCCCAGATCAATCCTCTCGTCTATGAGAGCTGCTTTGAGCGGTTTTTGAAGGCGGGGATGGATGTCCTGTATGTCTGTTTTACCTCCGGATTGTCCGGGACCATCATGGCGGCCCAGACCTGTATGGAGGAGCTGCGGGAACGATACCCGGAGCGGAAGCTGATCTGTGTGGACTCTCTGTGCGCCTCCGCCGGCGAGGGACTCCTGGCCCGCCGGGCGGCCAAGATGCAGCGGGAGGGACACAGCCTGGAGGAGACGGCGGCCTGGCTGGAGGAAAACCGCCTCCATGTATGCCACTGGTTCACCGTGGACGATCTGCAGCATCTGCGCCGTGGCGGACGGATCTCCGCCGCCACGGCCATTGTGGGCACGGCGCTCCAAGTAAAGCCCATCCTGAGGGTAGATGAGACCGGACATCTGGAGAACGTGGATAAGGTGCGGGGGCGCCGACGGGCACTTTCCGCTCTGGTGGAGCGGTTTGACGAGACCTGGGCGCCGGAACTGGACGGCACGGTGATGCTGGGGCATGGCGCGTGCCTGGAGGACGCGGAGTTCGTGGCCGGCCAGCTCCGGGAGAGGCATCCGGGCATTGAAATCGACATCGTCTATATGGGGCCCATCATCGGAGCCCACACCGGCCCCGGTACGGTGGCCCTGTTGTACTGGGGCAGCAAGCGGTGAGAAATAAAACGGAGCGCCCGGACCTGATATGTACCCCCTTTACTGGACACCCAGTAGAGGGGGTATTATTATGCGGTACACATATGAGTACAAAAGGAAAT
>NZ_JBCOAQ010000019.1:0-58930 GCF_040226735.1 Intestinimonas sp. RTP31139st1_F5_RTP31139_211217
GCTGCGCCTCCTCCGGGGACTCCATCGCCTCCGGAGCACTCTCCTCAACGGACAGTGCATCTGCCGGAGGCTTCGTCGGCTCCGGCGGATCAGTTGGAGTGGGCGGCGTAGGCGGCTCCGGCGGCTGATCTCCCACCGTGTCGGTGTTGTGGATCAAGCCGGTCAGCCCCATGGACGGCCGCGCGATTACCCGGGTGCTTACCACCCGGCTCACCTTTCCGGCGGCAATCCGCGCGGCATCCACCGCTGCCTTCACCGCGCCCACATCGCCCAGGATCTTGATGGTGGTCCAGCCTCCGCCTTTGGTAAGCTCATAGCCCACCAGCTCCACATTGGCCGACTTCACCGCCGCGTCGGCGGCCTCGATGCCGGCCGCCAGGCCTTGGATCTCTATGAGTCCCAGGCTTTTTTGCTGCATGCTCTCACCTCCTGTCCAGGGCCTTCAGCGGCAGCTTTTTCACAAGCCGCGCCGCATTGGCCCCCAGCGCCCGCACCGTCTCCATACCGGAATCGGCGGGAATACGGAACAGGGGCTGCTCACGCTCCAGCTTGGAGTAGTGGAGAACCAGCGCCTGTCGGTCCAGGCCGATTCCCACCTCCAGCCGGGAGCTCCGGGCGGCCTCCCAGGCCAGGGACAGGGCGTTGCCCGTCCCGGCCGCGGCCTCCCAGGGAATGCCCTCCTCCTCCATGCCGTACTGAAGCTGCCGCAGTACCTCCTGCGGGGCGTCCTCTGCACAGCGGACATGGACGGTGGGCTTGATCCTTTCTTGGATTACGGGCATATCAGCCCCTCCCTTCCGTCAGGGAGAGCACCAGCCCGGTGGCCACCGCGTTGCGGGGGCCTTCGGTGCCGCGGATATTTCCGCGGCCCGCGACAACCTTGTACTGGGAAAGTGCATCGGTCACCATCTGCGGAACCTCGAAGTCCAGCGCGGAGCCGCCCACCAGCACCACGAACTGAATATCCCGGACATTGCCGGTGGGACTGACCCGGGTCAGGGCCCGGATTGCGTTGGTGACGAACACCTTCTGCTTGGCCTGCTGCCGAATGAGCCGGATCTTCTCCATGCTCCAGTCGCCCTCCAGAGGGAGCAGTTTGCCCTCCTTGAGAATGACCACCTTGGCGAACAGGTTGGGATCCAGCGGCTGCTGGAAGAACTCCACGGTGCCGTTTTCGTGGCGGATGTGGAACAGGCTCTCCACCTTGGCCAGGGGGTACTTCTTCACATCCTCCGCCGTGTCGAAGTCGGGCAGTCCCATCTCCGACTGAATCAGAAGTGTGACCATGTTGCCCGCTCCGGCCAGGTGGATGGAGTGGATCTGTCCCTCGGCGTTGATGATGGAGGCGTCTGTCGAGCCGGCGCCCATGTCCAGAATGGCCAGGGGCTTATTGGTGCCCGGGGTAGTGAGGGCGCCGCGGATGGCCATGTCGGCCTCCACGCCGCCCACCTCAACCGGAACCCCGATCTGCTGGGCAAATTCCCGGGCGATGGCCTCCATCTGGAGGCGGTCCGCCTTGACCATGGCGGCGATGCCCACGGCGTTCTCCTGGGAAAACTCGTTGGCCAGGCCGCCCTGAACCTTTTGGGGTGTGAACGTGTCGACCGCCAGCAGATCCTGAATCTTGATGTCCTTGGGGTGCTGGCTGGTCAGATTCGCCATGACCTGGCGCACCTTCTCCAGCATGCCGCCGGCGTTGGTTCCCGGCTCTCCCCGCACATCCTCCAGGCTGGGAATGGACTCCACGGCCTTCATGATCCTGTCGGCCCCGTCGTCCACATCCACCTTGACGCTGCGGTTTTCCCCCAGCAGCTCAATCGTGCCGGCCGGAATTTTCCGCTCCTTCACGTCTCCGGCCGGGGTCTTGATCACCACCGCCGAGCGGTTTCCAATCAAAGCCCGGGCGATGGGCACCACCTGCCGGGTCTCATCGGAGGACAGGCCAAACAGGGTGGCGATGCCGTAGGGGTTGGAGAGCACCTCCACCACGCCGCCCACGGCGGCCACCTCCACGGCGGAACGCATACCGATGGGCACCTTGTCAATCAGCGCCACCTCGTCTACGATCGGGATCTTGCAGGTCAGGCGGTTGTGAATCAGCACGCCGTCATCCCGCTGGACAATGGCTGCGGTGACCTTGCGGTCCCCGGCGGTGGCCCGGTTGATCAGCCGGGCCGCCACCTCAAAGTCCACCGTCCCGGGCACCACTGCAATATAGTCCTGCCCGACCGGCGCCTGTTCCAGCTCCGTGATGAGGACCGTCTCGCCTACGCCCACGCCCATTCCGCCGGGTGTGGCAGGGTTGTGGCCGATCATGGTGGATTCGGTGATGATGGTCTCGGTAATGGTCTCCATGGCCACATCGCCGATGACGGGGGCGGCTTCGTTCAGGCGCACCTCCGACAGCTCCTTGAGCTCCAGCCCGGCCTTCTCCAAAGCGTTGGTCAGGGAGTGAAAGATGCCGTTGATGTTCTGGCGGGTCCCCTTGATGCCCGTGGTGGGGACGGTTCCGCTGGCCAGAAAGACCGCATGACCGCCCTCGAGCCGGGCCAATGCTGTCTCTGTTGTCGCGTTTCCGATGTCAATGCCTGCGACCAGTTTCATTCTGGGGCCTCCTGACTCTGAAGTATGATTAGAACTTCTTCAGGCGGCCGCGCTTCTCATAAACCTCGGCAGCCTCCCGCACCAGGGAAGCGGCGGTCTTGGCGCCGTACTTGCCGTCCAGCTCGCCGGCGATGTCCAGCAGCTCCTGCTTGGTGGAGCGGTAGGGACGCAGGGCGTTGTAGATCTCCAGCAGGCGGTCGTCGGGCACGGCGATGAGCTCGGCTGCGCGGCGCAGATTGCCGGCAAAGGCCTCGCGGTGGACGGACTCGGCCACCTGGGCCTGCATCTCCAGGGTCTCGGGCGCGATGCGCATGTCGTCGGCGGAGAGCTCGCCGTTAATGACCTTCTCATAGCTCAGAGAGGTGAAGTCCTTGCCGGTGGGGGTCTTGATCTGGTCGGCCATGCTCTCGGCCAGAGGATAATTGGCCGCGGTGAC
This sequence comes from Intestinimonas sp. RTP31139st1_F5_RTP31139_211217, assembly GCF_040226735.1. NCBI lineage: Bacteria > Bacillati > Bacillota > Clostridia > Eubacteriales > Intestinimonas > Intestinimonas sp. RTP31139st1_F5_RTP31139_211217. Next base: position 3,041 of record NZ_JBCOAQ010000019.1, read on the forward strand.
CTTGGAGCCGCAGCTGGAAGCGGCGGCGGGCGCGGAAGCGGGAGTGCCGTTCTTCATGGCGGCCATAACCTGCTCCACGATCTGCTTCATCAAAAGTTCCTGATCCATAAAACGTGCTGCCTCCTTTACTGGAACGAGACCGTAACGGCCTGCGGCTTCTTGTTGTTGTCCACCAGCTCAGTCTCCTTGATGTGGAGCAGGGCGGACAGCGCCTGATAGGTGGGGCGGGCCATCTGGTCGTTCTTGGTGGGAACCGGCGTGGGGGACTCGCCCTTGGCGTACTTGGCGGCGTTCTTGCCGATCTTGCGGTAGGTGTCCAGGTCGATCAGAGGCGCCTGGGAGAACAGCTCCAGATTGGACAGGTTGGGCAGATCCTTCTGGTGGATGACCGTGGTGCCCTTGGACTGGATGCCGATACCGATGCCAGAGCCGGAGTACTCGGCGGCCACATGGGCGATGAAGGAAACGTCGGAGGTGTGGTACACCTTGATGATGCGCCACTTCAGGCCCTCCTCCTCGATGCCGGCGATGATCTCGCGGAGCACCTTGTCGTGGGGCAGGTCGATAATGGTCTTAACCTGCTTGGTGCCGAAGGCGGGTGCCAGGCCGATGACCACCTCGTCGGCGGCGGTGCCCTTCCGGGCCTCGCCATTCTCGGTGATGGTCAGCTTGCCCGCGGCCACGGTGACAGGCGCCGCAGCGGGGGCGGCGGTGCCGCTCACCTCGCCCATCTCCTTCAGGACCTCTTCAATTACACTGCGCAGAGTGTTTTCATCAAACGTCATGACTGCTTCACCCCTCTTAGATATCTTCCGGACGGATGGCGTTGGGAATGTTCTTCAGCTGGTTCCAGCGCTCCTCGCTGATCTGATAGCCGGTCATGGGCCCGTGATACTCGTTGGGCACATTGACGGCGGAGAGCACGTGGAACTGCTCGTCGAAGATGGAGGCGGTGTGCAGATAGTCGCCGGCCACCTTCTGGCGGAGCATGTTGTAGATGTTGTGGGCCACATCGGGGAAGCCGGCGCGGTCCAGAGCCTTCACGAAGTCAACGCCGGTCACCTTGCGGGCCATCATGTCCTCGATGGCCTTCAGATCCTCGTTGACGTTGCGCTCGGGCATGTCGTTGGAGCCGTTTGCATAGGTGGCGGCCTCCACCTCGGCGTCGGTGATCTCAGGCAGGCCCAGCTCACGAAACATACCCTGCAGGGCGCGGGCGGCCTTGTTGCGGGCCTTGAGCACGTCCTCCTCCCGGACAGGCTGCAGGCCGCCGTCGATCTTCATGTCGCGCTGGATGATGGTCCAGTCGTCGTAGTCCTCGGCGTCCCAGTTGGAGCCGGCGAACATGTTGTCGTAGTTCGGGGTGGCGGAGTAGCCGGAGCAGATGTAGTCGGTGCCGGAGAAGAGCTGGGGCACCGTGCGGGCCACGCGGCGCAGGTCGGAGTGAGTGAAGGTCTGGTCGTTGGAGGTGGTGGACTCCAGATCCAGCAGCATGGCGATCAGGTTCTCAGCGGCCACGGCGCGGATGCCGCCGGGCACGCCGGCGGGCACGCCGATGCAGGACACGGAGCCGTTCTGAGTGCCCTGCACGCCGGCGCCCTTGGTGACGGCCAGGCAGCGGGCCTCCAGGTACAGCATGCTCTTGCCCTCGGCATAGCCCATCTGGACCTCGGAGCCGGTTCCGGAGGTAAAGCGCATCTTCAGGCCGCGGCTGGCGTAGCAGCTGGCCAGGAACGCCTTGGAGTAGGGGGTGTCGTCGCCGTCCATGAAGACGGGCTCGGTGCCGTAGACGGAGATGGTTTCAGCGTAGGTGGTGAAGCCGCGCATGCCGAGCTGCAGCTCGGTGGCCTCCTCCAGGGCGCACTGGGTCATGACGCCGGGACGGCCCACCTGGGCGCCTACGAACAGGGCTATGGCGTTAAAGGGGGCGTAACGGGCGACGGCCACGGTGGTCTCCATCTCGGCGAAGCCGCGGACGCCGGCCTCGGCGGCATCCGCCGCGATCTGAACCGGGTTGTCGCGCACGTTGGTGACGTGGCACTGGTTGGCGGGCATCATGCGGGCGCGCATCTTGGTCATGCCCATCATGATCTCCACGATGTTCAGCTTGCCCACGACCTCGGTCAGCTTGGCGGGGGTCAGGGACAGGGTGATGTCCAGGATCTCCTCACGGGAGACATTGATGTCCACGATCTTGCGGGCGATCTCCAGGGAGTTCATGGCCATGGCCTTCTCCGCGTTGCCCAGGCGGATGGCGTGGTCGGCGATGAAGGTGTCGAGCATATCGAAATCGGCGCGGCACTTGCCGTCCATCTCGATGACTACTCCATGTTCAATCTTGATGCTGGGCTTGGGATCGAAGGGGCTGTTCATGGCGATCAGGCCCACCTCAGGCCACTCCTGCACGTAGCCGTCCTGATTGACCGGACGGGCGGCCAGAACTTCAAAACGTTTTGACTTCATAGCTGTCTGACTCCTTCCCGGCAATTACAGAATATAGGGGGTGGTGGTGGACTTGAGCTCCACGCTGGGCTCCAGGGTCTTCAGCACCTGCATGCCCACATCACGGGCGGCGATGATGGCCTGCTTGACGGCACCGGAGTCGCCGGTGAAGGTCAGGATGACCTCGTTGGAGAAGCTGGTGCCGCCGTTGGCAGGGGAGCTGTAGCCCACCACGTCCACGGTGGCGGCCTTCACGGCGGTATCGGCCAGCAGCACGCCGATGGCGGCGGGAGCGCCGACGGTGATGCCGAAGGCCTTGCCGATGGGAGCACCGAAGGCCTTGTTCAGGGCGTGGCTGGCGCGGGCGGTGTACTGGAACTCCAGGTGGCCAGCGGGGCTGCCGTAGACGTCGCCCATGGTGCGGTCCACCTCGCGCAGACAGACCTCAACGGCGCGGCGGGCATCGGACACGTCCTCGGCGCCGAAGATGATCAGGGAGCCGTGGCCGGCGCCGCCCTCGGTATCACGGGGCAGCTCGATCTTCACGATCTCGCAGTTGGTGGCCTTCACCGCCTCGTCGGCGGCAAAGATCTGGGGACCGGCGCCGGTACGGTCACCAATGATGCCGATGGAGCGGTACTTGGGGTCGATGTCCATCTTCTCGTGGATCTGATGGTCCACGTTGGCGATCACCAGGCCGATGGTGTGGCCGATGGCGGTGCCCACAAACTCCGTTAGGTTGCAGGCTGCGCTGCCATTGCCGCAGCACGCGGCGGCGGGGGCGGAAGTCGCGTCGGACGCGCCCATCTTCTTCATGACCTCGTCCATGACCTTGCTGATCAGTTCGTCTTTCATCTATGTTCCCTCCGAACATTAATTTAAGTTTCCGTTATGTCGGTTACGCCATATGGGGAAGGATCTTCTCAACGTCGGTGTGGGGTCTGGGGATGACGTGCTGGGCCACGACCTCGCCCACCTTCTCGGCGGAGCAGGCTCCGGCGTCCACGGCCGCCTTGACGGCGCCGACGTCGCCGCGCACCATCACGGTAACCAAGCCGGAACCGATCTTCTCGTAGCCAACCAGACTGACATTGGCGGACTTGACCATGGCATCGGCGGCCTCAATGGCGCCAACCAGGCCCTTCGTCTCTACCATTCCGAGGGCTTCCTGTTGCATATTACTACCTCCTTATTGTGGTCCGCGGCGCGCCTGAAACAGCATTCGCACGCTTTCTGTCGAAATTATACCGGAAACCTTTCCCTGTTTTCTTGGCTACCATATATACTTTTTTGTCGGAAGTCCCCCACCTGTTCGGAGCCTGTTTGTTTTACTTTTCCTATAAACAACGCAAAAAAGCACCCTTCGGGTGCTTTTTTGAAAACATAGGGGCGCCGCTTCCCGCTCCGGGATTATCCCCCCATAACCTTGTTCAAAAGGGCCTCCACATGCTCCGCCGCAACCGGTCTGGGATTGGTCGCGGTGGTGGCATCCGCCAGGGCAGCGGAAACAATCTCCCCGCGCAGCTCCTTCACCTTGGAGGACTCTGCTCCCCACTCCTTCAGGGAGGCCGGGATCTTTAGGGTGCGGTTCAGGCGCTCCACCTCCCGCAGAAGATTGGTCACGCCCAGCCGCACACTGGGGGCCGGCAGGTCCAAAACCTTTGCCATGCGCTGATACTTTTTTGCCGCCAGGGCGTACTCGCCGTTCCGAATCCGGCCCAAGTCGGCGTTAAATGTAATGATATGCGGTAGCAACATGGCATTGATACGGCCATGGGCGATGTGGAGCTTGGCGCCGATGGCGTGGGCCATGCCGTGGTTCAGCCCCAGCCCCGCCGAGTTGAACGCCAGGCCCGCCATGCAGGAGGCGTTGTGCATCTTTTCCCGGGCCAGCAGATTCGTGCCGTCCTGAAAGGCCAGCGGCAGGAAGCGAAACACCAGAGAAACCGCCTTCTCACACAGCGCGTCGGAGAAATCGTTGGCTCCCTTGGAGACATATGCCTCCAGTGCGTGGGTCAACACGTCCATACCTGCGTCGGCCGTTACCGAGGCCGGGGCGGAAACTGTAAGCTCCGGGTCCAAAATGGCGACCGGCGGGCGCAGCGCCTGGCTGTCCAGAGGATACTTGATCCCCTTCGCCCGGTCGGTGATCACGGCGTAGTCCGTGACCTCCGAGCCGGTGCCGCTGGTGGTGGGCACGGCAAAGCACTCCCACCGGTCCGTGTCGATGTGCAGAGTCTGCTTCGCAACCGCCCGGATGGCCTTGGCCGCGTCAATGGTGGAGCCGCCGCCCACGGCGATCATTACCTCCGCGCCGCAGTCCTGAAGGGCCTGGACGCCAGCCGCCACCACCTCGATGGGGGGATCCGGCACCACGCCGTCAAATACAGACACCTGGCACCGGGTCAGGTGCCCCGCCACCTTATCCGGCACACCGATGCCCGCCATAAAACGGTCGGTCACAATCATAACTTTTTTGTCCTGCACCCGGCGCAGGCGTTCCAGCGCGCCCTCACCAAAAAAGATTCTGGTGCTGAAGCTGAATTCCTCCATGTTTCTCCACCCTTTCCGGCGTTGCAAAGCGTCTGCGCGGCCGGTATCAGCCCGCCCCCTGCTGCCTGAACAGCTCCGAATGGGCCGTCCGGTACTCGCTGGGCGTCACGCCCACCTTTTTCTTGAACGCCTTGCTGAAATAATTTGTCTCGTTATAGGACAGCTCATAGGCGATATTGATGACCGGCATTTCCGTGTCCACCAGCATGCGCTTCGCCATTTCAATTCGGCTGTCCGTCACATAAGTAATATAGTTTTTCCCGGTCATCCGCTTAAAGAACTTGCTGAAATAGCACGAGCTCATATTGGCGTACTCCGCCGCCTCATCCAGGCTGACCCCCCGCCGGATATTCCGGTCAATGTAGTTCAGGATCTTCTGCTCGCTGTCTACCTCGTACAGCCCGCTCTTCTCTATAGCGTCAAAGATCGTGTCCAGCATCCGGACAATAAACTCATAGGTTGCATATTTCCGCTCCTGCTGGTCAAAGCGGACCCGAAAGTGCTCCAGACTTCCCGACAGCTTCCACTGGGTGGTCCTGCTGAACGGGATTCCGGCTTTCGCCACTCCCTCCGCAAAGCGGACCACACTCGTGCGGATAACACCCTTATTGTCAGTACTTTGATAGAGCAAATCAAGGTATTCTCTTGCGGCATCGGTGCACTTTTTATACTGGAATCTCTGCAGGTGCTCCGTCAGGCGCCTCAGGTAAATCTCCTGCTGGTCGGCGACACACCCGACACTGCGCTCCTTACGCACCAAGGCGCGTACCGCGGCCAACAGCCACGTGGGCCGGTACGGCTTGAGCAGATAATCCCGGACGCCGAGGCGCCAGACATACCCTGCGATTTCCTCCTGCGTCCCCACCGATGTAACCAGGATCGGGGTGTCCGGGGCAGTCTTTCGCGCCGTGGTAATCAGATTGCAGTGGGCCACGTCAAACCGTTCAACATCCACAATGAAGAGATCCACCGCTCCGCTCTGAAGCTGCTGGATGGCCTGCTCCGCCCCGGCTGCGAGGGTGATTTCCACCTCAGCCCCCAGCCCGGAGCGCAGAATATCCCCTGTAATGCTCTGCTCCAACTCGTTTTCAATCAAAACCAGAATCTGCTTCATGCGGCAGCTCCTTCCCGTTTACAGCACTCTTGAGCCGGCTATCCGTTCCGCTCCAGCGGCAGGTAAAAGCTGACCGCTGCACCGGCCCGCCCGTCTCTCCGCCGGTTGACCATCAGGCGGTATCCCCCTCCCAGCGTCTGCTTCAGCAGGCGGTCCACACCGCCTGTATGAAAGTATCCCTCTTCCGCCGCCCCGGACAGCTCTTCCGTCAGCTCCTCCACCGATCGGCTGGTATCATTGCTGAGAATCTGAAACAACAGCCTGCCGTTCTCCTCCTCCGCATAGAAATCCAGCTTTCTGGGCTCCGCAGTCTCCGTGTCGGCCCCCTCCAGAGCACACTCCACAATGGGCCACAATACCATAAAGGGACAGGATACCTGATGATACTGCTCCGGGACAGAAATAGTATAGGCTAACTTGTCCCGAACCCAAGCCTTCCGTATCCGAAGAAGCGCCCCGATATAGTTCAGCTCTTCCCCCAGGGTGGAAATTTTATGCTCTGCCCCCGCTACGTAACGCATCATGTCTGCAAAATCGTATGAAACCGCCTCTGTTTTGGCCGCCTTCTCCTCATAGGCTAGCTTTGAGATAATGTTCATGACAAAAAAGAAGTAGTGGAGCTCTGTCCTGCGGCGGGCCGTATTGCTCTCCTGCTTCTGCACCTGCTTTTCCAGGTCCAGACGGGCCGCCCGCTCCTCCGAGAGCTGCTTTTCCTTTTCTCTCAGGACTCCATCCGCCCCCTTTCCAGTCCGCCCTTCCACAAATGTCACGATGATGTCGCGCAACAGCTTTACAGATGCCTCCACCTTTTCATAGGTGACGACCTCCAGCTTCTGGTAAGCCTCCTCCCATTCCCTATCCCGTTTCCAATTGGGGCGCTGTGGAAGGATATGCTCCAGCTCCCGCTCACTCTCCTCCTGAAGCCGCACCTGCCCGCCCAGCACCGCTCCCATATAGCTTCCATTGGCAATGAGGGGAACCGCGAAATCCACCAGACCGGCGTGGCAGCGGTAGATGTACGGCTGCCCGGTGATCGCGGCGTAAAGTCCGCCGTGCGCGTCGCATTGCTCACACATCTCTGCAAATCCCTTTGCCTGCCTCCCCAGCATGCAGTGAGATGTGAAGCCGCTGTATTTGGTAATGGGTATGCCTTTGTAATCCACCGCGATAAATGCAAGGCCCATCGCTTTTGAGCAGTTCTCCTGAATGCTTTGCAGCAGGTCCAGATCAATAAAATCGGACAATTTTCTTGCGTCCTCCATGCCCCTCTATCCTCCTTCTCAATTTTCCGTTCCGGCCCATCTCTCGGCGCAGACAAAGGGTTTTGCGTTGCCGGATAACCGGCAACACAAGTGGGTACCCACTTGCGCGTCAGCCATGTTTTTTCTCTATTATAACAAATATAACAAAAAGTCCATTTGAGCAACACCATTTAATCTAAATAATTTTTTTTGAGAAAAAGACACATGGTAAACCCGCCATGTGTCTTAATTTGCTGCGTTTATTCCAGGCAATCCAGGTAAATCTGCGTAACCGCGCCGATGGCCTGAACCGCATCCTCCATCGTATCCCACTGCTCCCGCTCAAGCAGAAGGTACCGGCAGAGCACCAGGCAGAGCTCGTGCGCCTGTATCCGCGCCTCCCCGTCCAGCCGGGCGAACTCCGGGGTCAGGGATGTTGTAATCTGGGGGAAGCAGGGCACCGCCGCAAACCCGAGCACGTCCGGCAGGAACCCACGGGTCAGGTGTTCGCAAAATCCGCCCGATCTCTGATAAATCGGCTTTGCATCCTCTCTCCAGAACTCCGTAAAGTGCTCCACAAAGGAGTGGTAAAGCTCCAGCAGGCTGGAGAGGAGATAGGAGAGAAAGGTACGGCGCGCCTCTTCCGATGGGAACGGCCGGAAACACGCTGTGCAATACTGGGCCAGCAGGCTGGCCGCAAAGTATCCGATATCATAGCAGAGCGGTCCAGCAAAGGTATACTCCATGTCGATAACCTTGAGCCGCTCCTCGTCTGCAAACACGTTGGACGTATGCAGATCCCCATGTATCAGAGCCTCTCCCTGGGTCATAAATTTGTGGCGCAGTTCGTAGCAGCAAACCCTGATGCTATCATCCCGGTCGATAAGCTGTTTGAGCACCGGGTTTCCATTATGGGTGAGGTAGGGTGCATCCCGCAGGAAAACCCAGTTTTCCATGATCGACCGCATATCGCTGTTGCGGAAGCATGCAGAAAGTCTTCGGAATAGGCCTGCCTCCAGATAAAACTCCGAGCAGTAAAAGGTGCTCGCCGCAACAAATTCCCCCACCTGCTCCGCCAGTCCGAGAAGCATGACTCCCGAGCAGAGCAGCTTCCGAACCTGGGCGAGATCAGACACATCCTCCATCAGAAAAACTGCGTTCTCCCAGTCCACATAATAGGTCTCCGGCGTGTACTGGGGTACAATGGCATGGCGGAGCCGGAGCGTCTCATATTCCTGACGGTTCCGCCATATGGGCAGAACTATTTTGTCATTCTTCCGGCTGGTGGAACGCCCCTGCTTCACGATGACAGACTGCTTTCCGTTGGAAACCCGGAATATATAGTTGATCAGCCCGCCTTCATCCGGTTCCAGAGGCTTCTCCTCTCCTTCCGGTGCGCCTATGCACTGGATATCAACCGGTCCCGATTGGTCAAACACAGGGTAATGGATACGCAGATAGGGTAAAATCTGTCCTTCCTCCAAAATCCACATCTGCGTATCACCCCCATTTATGTGTGCTGTTATCAAAATAGTACCGAACCGGCGCTGCCACAATGGAATATTTCGCCCTGTCACCCTATTTTTCTGCCATAGTATGCATAATTTTTGTCTTCCTATTCCAGCCATGCACGGCTTCTTACTGCTAACTAGCACTCTCCAGTACAAGCATAATTGCCGACTCCAGGACTCGACTCCGGTGATCAGGGCCATTATGAGTATGCTCTCCAGCAGTTCCCAGCCTGACCGCTTTAAAAATCCAAGTGTGGGAAATGCAAAAAGATACCCGCCGGAATCTATGGACTCCGGCGGGCTCCAGGAAAAACTCCAATCTAAATATTTTTATTAGGACAAACCTATCCTTCTGATTAACGATACTTTTTTGCTGTACGAGCGTTTTGGCATAGGAAAAACCTTAATACCAGCAATATAACGGCGTTCAGATTTTCTTTGATTGCCCTTTACATTTGCAATATCGGTCAGGCTGGTATAGTCGTCCCGCTCCATTTTCCATTGGATACTGACTTTTGTATCACAGACAATCAGTTCATCGACCTCGGTTCAACTTGGGGCTGTTGACAAAGTGCCTGATCATTTATTACGAGCGGAAGAATGGCAATAAAAAAGACGCCCATCGGCGTCATCCCATACATCTGATCATCCTTTTTAAGTTCAAAGCGGTTGCCGAGAGGAGGCAGTGGTCCTCCGCTGCCTCTAAACCCCGCCGCAAGACGCGTGTTAAGTTATGTCCCCACTTCTGAGCGGCAAACGTGCCCTCGCACCAGACCTGCCGCTTGCGCAGCGCATCCAGATAGTCCGGCTCGTTTTGCCGGGTAAGATGCCGACGGACCGTGGGACGGAAGTAGGTGTCCAGCAGCCTTCCCGCACCGCGCTGATCATTTTCGCTCAAACATTTCTCCCGGAAAGGACAGCTCCGGCAGTCTTCGCGGTCCGCCCAATACTCCCAGTACACACCGCTTGCACTGCGGTACAGCCCCCTCACGCGAAGCTCTTTCCCATTGGGGCATTGATAGACATCGTTCTCCGCATCATAAGAAAAGGCATCCCGCTTGAATTCCGCCTTGGTTCTGTCAGCAGAAGGCTGCGGCCTGACATAAAAAGAGATTCCCTGCTCCTCCAGCACACGATGGGCCAGAGGAAAATCGTAAGCGGCGTCCGCTGTGACCGCCTGAATGGGGGGAACATCCCGATGGATCTGCTCCAGATGGTCCAGGTATGGCACGGAATCATGCACATCACCCGGTGTTACTGTCACGCCCAGGATCACACCGTGGTCCGTGTCCAGAGTTTGGTGGCTCAGGTAGTACTGACCCTCCGGTTTCCCCGGCCGCTTCATGTGCCCTGCCTCCGGATCCGTCCGGCTCACCTGCTTGTGACTGCGGCGGCTGTCCCGCTTGATCTGCTTTGTCCGCTTCTTCCGGCGGTGTCCTGTCCGTTTCTCTAGTTCCTGCAGTCCCTCTTCCTCATAGCTGTCCAGCCGTTCCCAGTATGCGCCCGGCTCCGACCGCATCTCCACCAGATACTCCGACGCCCGGGAGGCATTGGCCTTTACATGGGTAGAGTCAGTGGCTGCCAGCCGCCCGCTGACCAGAACTTTCTCGATGCACTCACGCACCACTTCCTCAAACAGCCGGCGGAATACCTTGCGGAAAGAAGGCTTGCGCTTGCGCAGCTGAGAGATGGTACTGTGGTCCGGCACCCGGTCAAACAGATCCAGACCCAGATACCACCGCAGAGCCACATCTGTCTGGATGCGCTGCTCAATCTGCCGCTCCGATGGGATGCCGTACAGGTATCCTACCAGCAGATACTTCACCAGCATCACTGGGTTGATGGGCGGGCGGCCGTTCCCGCGGCTATACAGGCTGGCTGTTTCTTCTTGTACGAAGGACAGATCCAGTGTGGCTTCCAGTTTTCGCAGAAAGTGTCCCTCTGGAACCAAATCTTCTATCGTTACCATGTGCAGCTTCAGTTGCATTCCCATCACCCCACTGCTCTTTTTTCATTATATCATATTTCCGGCGCTGAGTGGGCTTTGTCAACAGCCCCAAAATGACCCAGCGTGGAAAAAGGTGAAAGGGCGGCACCCAGCGCGGGTGCCGCCTTTTTATGTTTCCCCAGCAGACAACGGGGAGAGGTTAGCATTGTGTTTTGATACCGCGAAGGAGGTCGCTATAGCTGACGCTGCCAGCAAGGAAGAATATACATATCAAATCGGAAAAATCACATTCATTGTTACGCCCGCCTATAAGGACGAGAGTGAGCCCATGCGTGACATTCTCTTGAAACTAATGCTGGCCGATTTAGAGCCAGTTTAATTGTTCCATCGACATCCTTAACATGGGCGGTCGGCAGGGGTACAATATACATAGGATAAAACCCTTGCTTGACTGCTTGGGAAGGAGAATATTTTGAAACAGTCAAGTAAATACGCAACCGGCACAGCCGCCCTCTACTGCCGTCTGAGCCGTGACGATAACATGGACAACGAGTCCAACAGCATCCAAAATCTGAAAAAGATCCTGCAAAAGGTAGCCAAGGAAAAAGGCTACGCGGACACCATCTTTTTCGTGGATGATGGAATTACAGGCACGACGATGAAACGCCCCGGTTTTCAGAAAATGATACAGGCAATCGAGGCCGGGTACATTTCGGCAGTGTTTGTCAAAGACCTTTCCCGGTTGGGCCGCAACTACATTGAAGTCGGCAAGCTCACCGAGGAATTTTTCCCGCAGCACGACATTCGGCTGATTGCTGTTTCCGATGGCGTTGACAGCGACGAGGGCGAGGATGATTTCACCCCGTTCCGCAACATTATGAATGAGTGGTACGCCAAAGACATTTCCAAGAAGCGCCGGATCGTCAACAAAATGAAAGGCAATTCCGGCATCCCGCTGTCCCCTCCGCCTTACGGATATATCAAAAACCCGGGCGATCCCCAGTTTTGGGTGATTGACCCGGAGGCCGCCGAGGTAGTACGGCGCATCTACCGTTTGGCTTTGGAGGGCAACGGCCCTATGCAGATTGCAACGGCGCTCTGTGAGGCAGGGATTTTGAACCCCTCGGCCTACCGCACCAGCAAGGGGATCAGTAAGGGCGGCTCCAAAAGTACGCTGGAGCCTACAAAGTGGAACCACACTACCGTCAAAAAAATCCTCACATTGCAGGAATACTGTGGCGACGTGATCAACTTCAAGAGCTATTCCAAGTCCTACAAGGTAAAGCGGCGGATCGAAAACCCGGAGGAAAACCGGGCGATCTTTCTCAATGTCCATGAGCCGATTATTGACCGCATCACATGGGAAAAGGTGCAAAGCCTGCATACCACGCGCCGCAGACGGACTACCGTTACACAGGAGCCCAGCGTGTTCTCCGGCGTGATGAAATGCCCTGAGTGCGGTGGCAATCTAACATTCCACTTCAATCAAAACAATCACGACATTAAGTTTTTCAGCTGCAACAACCACAACTCGGGACTTCGCAAGTGTTCCTCAACCCATTATATCCGGCTGGACTTCTTGGAGCAGGTCGTTCTGTATGAGGTCAAGCGGCTGGCCTGTTTCGCCAATGAGTACGAAAACGACTTTATCAAGGCTATGATGGGCCGCTCCGCAAAGGTCGCGCAAAATGACCGGGCGCGGAAACAGCGGGAACTGGATGCGCTTCTGGCCCGTGACAAGGAGCTGGATATGCTCTTTGAACGGCTGTATGAGGACAACGTGTCCGGCAAGATCGACGATGCCCGGTTTGCGAAAATGGCGAAACGGTATGAGCAGGAGCAGGGCGAGGCTGCCGGGAAAATCAAGGCGCTGCGGCTGGAACTGAAAAAAGCAGACGGCAAGCAAATGGATATGGATTTCTTTCTTGAAACGATCCGGCGCTATACCGACGCCACCACGATCACCAAACGCAGCGTGTCGTGATCTTCTACAACTGCATCGGCGCTTTTGAAGTGCCGGATCGCCGGAAGATTCCAGAGCAGGACATTCTGCTGGAAACGAGAAAAGGCGTAGCATTAAGCTACGCCCCCGCACAGATTGCCATATAGAATTGAGCATAAAAAATGCGGAGTATCATCAAAAGAACTTTTCAGATCCTTTAATGATACTCCGTATGGTCGGAGTGGCGGGATTCGAACCCGCGGCCTCTTGGTCCCGAACCAAGCGCGATACCAAGCTTCGCCACACCCCGAAAGAATGTTACCGATATATTATAGTAACTTCTTCTCAAATTGTCAAGACTGTTCCCAATTTATGCTCTGCGACATACCATGGCATACCATTTGTGACAAAAAAGCTTTCTTCTTGACGATATATGCTGTTTAGGAGTATGATATTCTCAATTTATACTCTATATTTTGGGGGAATCATGCCTTGGAAAGTTTTTTCTACAGCGTAAATGCCACTGCGCCGGTTTTTTTGGTCATCCTTTTGGGGTATATCCTGCGCCGGATTGGCATTCTGGATGAGCACTTTGTTTCCGTCTGTAATCGCTTCAACTTCAAGATCACACTTCCAGTCATGCTCTTTGTACAGATGACTGAGACCAGCCTGCGGGACAATTTCAGCGGTGGTTTTGTCCTGCTCTGTGCGGTCATCACTGTGCTCTCTGCAGTCGGCATTTGGATCGGCGCCCGTATCTTCCTAAAAGACCGCCACATGGTAGGCGCTTTTGTTCAGGCGGGATACCGCAGCAGTGTCGCCGTTCTCGGTATGGCCCTGGTCACAAATATTTACGGCTCCGGCGCCGTTGTTCCTATGATGATGGTGGGCAGCGTTCCCCTCTTTAATGTATTTGCCGTACTCATCCTCACCCTGGAGGGTCCCACCCATGAAGAGAGTTCTTTGAAAGAGAACCTTCTGAAGGCCGGAAAAGACATCGTCACAAACCCCATTCTCCTGGCCATCCTCCTAGGCATGGCCGCATCTTGGTTTGAAATCCGTTTTCCCCTCATGCTGGAGCGAGGAATGGGATATGTGGCCGATATGGCCATGCCCCAGGCGTTGGTCTGTATCGGAGCCAGTTTTCAAGGCACAGAGGCATTGAAAAAAATCAAACCGACACTGGCCGTCACTTTTATCAAATTGATGGTCCTGCCTGGCGTTTTCCTCCCAATCTGCGTTGCGCTGGGGCTGCGCGGAGAGTACTTGGCCGCCGTTTTGGTCATGCAGGGTTCCCCCACCACCAGCACGGGCTATGTTATGGCGGAAAATATGGGCGGAGACGGCGTGCTTGCTTCCAGCGCAGTGGTCTCCACCACGGTGCTCTCCGCTTTCTCTTTGACCTTTTGGGTTTTTCTCAGTCGATCTTTTGGCCTGATATAGTTCTCTTTTGAACATGATACCATAACGGCCTCCGTGTGGGGAAATCATTCCCCCCATCCGGAGGCCGTTCCATGGATTCTTTTTGTTTTATTACTGGTAGAGGGGATACTTTTCCGTAAGCGCGGCCACGGCTGCGCGGATCTCCTCTGCCTTGGCATCAAAATCAGTAGCGGTCTGCCACATCAGCTCACCAATGACCTTCATATCCTCCTCACGGAATCCGCGTGTGGTGACCGCCGGCGTACCCACACGGATCCCGCTGGTGACGAAGGGCTTCTCAGGATCGTTGGGGATCGCGTTTTTGTTGACGGTGATGTTCACCTCGTCCAGCCGTTTCTCCATCTCCTTGCCGGTCACCCTTGCCTTGCGGAGATCCACCAGCATCAAATGGTTGTCCGTTCCACCGGAGACCAGATCGAAGCCGGACTCCGTCAAGCTTGCTGCCAGTGCCTGGGCATTCTTAAGGATACGACTCTGATAATCCTTGAATTCGGGCTGAAGCGCTTCCCCCAGGGCCACCGCCTTGGCGGCGATGATATGCTCCAGAGGCCCGCCCTGAGAGCCGGGGAAAATGGCGGAATCAATCTTCTTGGCAAACTCCTCTTTGCACAGGATCATACCGCCCCGGGGGCCCCGAAGCGTCTTATGGGTCGTGGTGCTCACCACATCGGCATAGGGCACGGGAGAGGGGTGGAGGCCCGCGGCGACCAGCCCCGCAATATGGGCCATGTCCACAAAGAAGTAGGCCCCCACCTCATGGGCGATCTCTGCAAAAGTCTTAAAATCAATGACCCGTGGGTAGGCGGAGGCGCCGGCAATGATCATCTTGGGCTTGTGCTGCTTTGCCATATCGCGGACCTGGTCGTAATCGATGCGTCCGTCAGCCCCCAGCCCGTAGGAGATCATGTGGTAGTTCTTGCCGGAAAAGTTGACGGGAGAGCCGTGGGTGAGGTGGCCTCCATTGGAGAGATCCATGCCCAGCACCGTGTCCCCGTGCTCGCACAGCGCCGCATAGACGGCATAGTTGGCCTGAGCACCGCTGTGGGGCTGGACGTTGGCATGCTCTGCGCCGAAAAGTTTGCAGGCGCGCTCACGGGCGATATTCTCCGTAACGTCCACCTCCTGGCAGCCGCCGTAATAGCGCTTGCCGGGGTATCCTTCGGCATATTTGTTGGTGAGCACCGTGCCCATGGCCACCAGAACCGCCTCGCTGACGATATTCTCCGACGCGATGAGCTCGATGTTTCTGCGCTGACGCGCCAATTCAGCCGCCACGGTGGCTGCCACCTCTGGGTCCTTGGTGGAAAGAAAGTCGATCATTTCCTGTACCATTGCCGTCGCACCTCTCCTCTAAGTAAGTAGTGTGTGAAAGAGCTATATTGGGTATTATATCGAATCTTTCCGAGAAATACAACTGACATACCATGAAAAACCCCGTCGCATTCCGTCTGCTTTTATGGTATTATGGTAAAGAATACTTCTCTTATGTGTTCTATATCTCTGATAGACGAGGTGAATCGGAATGAAAACAAAAGCGGATGTTTTCTCCATCATAGCGGAGCTGAAAAAGCTCTACCCGGACGGGATCTGCTCCCTGGACTATCCCAAACCCTATGAACTGCTCTTTTCCGTCCGTCTGGCGGCCCAGTGCACCGACGAGCGTGTGAATATGGTGACGCCCGCCCTCTTTGCCCGTTTCCCCACCCTGGAGTCTCTGGCCGAAGCCGACATCAGTGAAGTGGAGACCTATATCCATTCCACAGGCTTCTTCCGGGCCAAGGCCCGCGATATTGTGGGCGCCGCCCGGATGATGCTGGATGAATACGGCGGAAAGGTGCCGGACAACATGGATGATCTTTTGAAGCTCCCCGGCGTGGGGAGAAAGACCGCCAATCTGATCCTGGGCGACGTCTATCATCAGCCGGGCGTGGTGGTGGCGGATACCCACTGTATCCGCATTTCCGGCAAGCTGGGCCTGACGGACGGCACCAAAGACCCGGCCAAAGTGGAAACGCAGCTCCGCAAAGTGCTCCCTCCCGAAGAGTCCAATGATTTCTGTCACCGGCTGGTGCTCCATGGTCGCGCCGTATGCATGGCCAGAAGGCCTGACTGTCAGAACTGTACCCTGCGTCCCTGGTGCGACTTTTTCCAGAAAGGTGTGGGCTGAGCTGTGGATTACGTCGACTTGGAGCAGTGGCCCCGCAGAGCACAATTCAAATTTTTTTCCGGCCTCTCTTTCCCCTTTTACAATGTCACCACCTCTTTAGACGTTACGACACTGCATCGACACACAAAAGCCCGCGGCCTCTCCTTTTACTATGCCCTGATCTACGCCACGCTGCATGTCATGAACGGACTGCCCGACTTTCTCTACAAGATTCGCGGGGAACAGATCATCCTGCACGACCACCTGGACCCCAGCTTTGTGGTTCCGAATGGGGACACCCATCTGTTGAAAATCGTCAATGTTCCCTATGGTGGAACATTGGAAGAATTTTGTTCCCGTTGCTCCCACCAGGTTGCAGTGCAGCATGCACCCTTTCCTGCCGGCACGGAGGAGGCACGGGACGACTTGGTCTATATCTCCTGCCTTCCCTGGCTGTCTTTCACCAGCCTCAGCAATGAGATGGACTGCAACCCGGACGACTCTATTCCCAGAGTCACTTGGGGAAAATACGAAGCACGGGATGGAAGGCTGCTCCTCCCCTATTCTGTGCAGCTCAACCACCGGCTTCTGGACGGATGGCATCTGGGGGAGCTGGTCAACGGCGTGCAAGCCTTCCTCGACGCGTTTTAGCTTCCAGCGCTGTCCGCTCCGTATCATGGCTTGTTTCAAAATGATTTTTAGATTCTGAAAGTGACGGGGGCCCCGCGGTGAGGGGGCCCCCAGTCCATTTCCCATTTTCCATTATTCCAATCCCAAAGGAATGATGGCACAGTAGTCCTCAATGGTCCCATTTTCCCGGAAACACTTGAGGATTTCTTTCCCAACCGGGTGCAGCTCCTCCACATCATAGACTTCCAGCTCTTTGGCAAAGAAATGGTAGAGAATCTCCGCGCCCTTGTCATACCCTTCCACACCCAGGGTATCCTGGCGCTCGGGGCGGAGGTAGCGGGAGCTGATCTGCTGTCCGTCCACCTTCATCTCCTTGAGCGCGTACCCCAACAGCGGACAGCGGGCAGGCACCAGGCGGTCCATCTTCATATTGACGCCGCCCCGGCGCGCCAGATACTCGCGTGAGATCCACTCGGCGGAGAAGCCGATCTGATAGACGCCGATATGCTGGTTGGGGATCAGCACATAGCGGGTATTCTTGCAGCGCAGGATCTGTTCCAGCAGCAGGTTGGCCTGACGGACCCGCTTGCCTGTGGCAAAGGGCCAGTAGGAGCCCACGCCCTCGCTGGCCAGCTTGGCGCTGCCGCTGATGCTGGGATTATTGAAACCGCGGGGCGCCACCAGACGCCACATCCAGGCCAAAGCCGGCGGGATGATATGCATCAGCCCCATGATGCCGTAGCTGGGATGCTCTTCCGTGGCGGGGGGCATGCGGACGCCAAAGCTCCGCACATCCACCTCTACCGGCTTGTTTACGATATGCTGGATGGTGCGGCGGGGAATGATGACTCTGGGGTTGGGACAGGGGGTACCGTCGGAATCCAGCGTGTGCTCCCAGAGGAGGCAGGTGGCCCTGGGCACGCCCTCAATGTTGAAGAACATCAACGGCTCTTTCGTGTGGATGGAGATGCGCTCATAGAGCGGGTCGGACCCGTACTCCGTGATGCCGTCCACCCGGATGAACCAGCCGTCCTCTCCGTCAAAGAGGGCTAGCTTTCCGCTTTTGCTTTGAAATCCAGGCTGGCAGATGGCCATATCATCGGTGACGGGCTCAATGGTACAGGTGTCGCTCATGCTGATGTAGGTTTTTTCTCCGGTCTCTATATTGGTCCCCAGCAGAACACGACCGTCGGCAGCTCTCTGCACATCCTGGAGCAGCTCGCTTTTGCCGCCGCCGGAGGCCCCTTCGTGCATCATCACCATTTCATTTTCGTATGGGGTGATGATCCGGGCGGCGGAGGCGTGCGCGGTGACCCACCCCTCCTGCTCCCCTATGTCCAGCAGCACGCTGTAGATCCCTTTTTTGGCGGAGGGACCTGGATACAAATTGTAGGCAAATATCTCATGCAGGTCCGGGTGGCGGCTGTGGACCACCACCTGCTTGCCCGCAAAGTGTGTGTGCCGGAAGGGCGGGGCCACATAGATCACGGAGCGGGGCTTGAAGTGGTCCACCTCCTTGGCATTCACAAAGGCCTGGAGCTGCGAGAGGGCAAAGGCAAAGAAGGCCGCGTTCCGGGGGCAGACCAAAATAGAGTCATAGCCGTAGTCATAGCCGCCGGCCTTGAAGGGGACGATGATCAGCTCCTGCCGTGCCAGCCATCGGAAGGTCTCCACCCGCAGGGTGCCGAAATCGTAGCCATAGACATCCTCAAAGCGCGGCTTGTCGGTGGGCTCTTCATCCGCCACCCGCATACAGTCCGGGTCCCGACGGCGCATATAGTCCTCCATATAGTTGACCACTGCGCCGTTTTTGCAACGAACCACGGTAGCCTCTTTCACCGGCTTGCCGTTCACATCATAGAGCACCTCAATCTTATCGGTATGCTCGTTGCCGAAGATGAGCTCGTACAGCGTTTCCTTGCTGTCCGGTACGATCACGCTGGGGCTATTGTTGATGATTTCGGTCAATTCAGGCGTAAAAGTGAATTTTTCCAGCAAAACATTCATTTGAATGGCGCCTCACTTTCATTTCACTCTTCGTTTGCCATCGAAGCAAAGTATCATTTGAAACTAACTTTACCGTAAGATGCACGCTTTGTCAAGGGGAGCGCCGCAAACTTCCGTTGCTTCCGAGTGTAAAATTTTCGCTCTCTGCAAGGCTTTTCTCTGTCGTACCCCCAAACCTCAACTGAACCACACTTAAAATTTTCTTTTCCTTTTTGCAATCCGGCCCTTTGATGGCTTCATAATCCCGTCTCTATCTATGCGTCGGCATGGAAAAGCGTCCCGTCTCTTGGAAAGAGACGGGACGCCCCGGTGTTCCATAGGCTTTTACGCGCCGCTTTTTACAGGATGGCCTCCATATCCCGGACGTGCACCACACACCGCTCCTTCCACCTGCCCCGCAGGTAGACCGTACCGCTGATGATCACGCCAAGGACCCACCCAATGGAGTAGGACCAATAGAGCTCCTCCGGGCCGAAAAAATGGGCCAGCAGATATGCCGCCGGCACCCTGGCCGCCCATAGCGCCACGACGGAGGAGAGCATGGGGACGATGGCCGCTCCCGCACCCCGAAGCGCATTGTTGATGGGATACATAATGGCCATTAGAAACATGGGGCTCACCACCCGCAGCAGGTAGGCGCGCCCGGAGGCGACCACCAGCGGGTCCGTGTTGAAAAGCATAATCAGACGTTCCGCATTGAGCACGACCAGTACCGACATGACAAGGCATACTCCCACGCACAGAAGGATCGCCTTGCGCACCCCCTCCCGCACACGGTCCAGCCGACCGGCGCCCACGTTCTGTCCCACATAGGTCGTAACAGCCAGACAGAAGCTGTCCACAGGCATAAAAGCAAAGGTATCCACCTTGTTGGCCGCCGAAAAACCCGCTGCGAACTCCGCTCCAAAACCGTTGATCAGGGCTTGGAGCACCAGGATCGCCACAGAAAACTGGCACTGCTGGATGCCGGAGGGGACACCCAGCTTCAGTACTCGTTTCAAAAGTACGTTGTCCACCGAAATATGTAGCGGCCTGATGGCGATAAAATCATATTTCCGGTTGACGTAGCACACGCCGAAGATCCAAGAGCAGAGTTGGGCGATGATGGTGGCAAAAGCCACGCCGAAAACGCCCCAGTCAAACACAAGGACAAACACCAAGTCCAGAACGATGTTCACCACGCAGGCCGTGGCCAGGAAGAGCAGGGGCGTCTTACTGTCCCCCAGACCTTGGAGGATACCCGCATTGATGTTGTAGCCCAGGCTTCCGATGATACCGGCAAAAATCACTTGGAGATAGACATGGGCCTGATCGTATACATCAGCGGGCACCCGGATCAGGTGGAGGATCGGCCCGGCGATGAGCACCCCAAAGAGCGTCAGCGGGACGACGCTCACCATCACCGCCCCATACACCGTGTTCACAGACCGCCGGACGGCCTCCCGGTCCCCCGCACCCATAAACTGCGCGATTACCACGCTTCCGCCGATGGAGAGCCCCATAAAGAGAGAGGAGAGCAGGTAAATGACCGGGAATCCGATGCCCACAGCGGCCAGTGCAGTGGTACCTACGAAGTTGCCCACCACCCAGGAATCCACCATGTTGTAAAGCTGCTGGAAAGCATTACCCGCCAGCAGCGGCAGGGAAAACCGCACCAGAAGTCCCAGCGGATCCCCCTGCGTCATATCGACCGCTTGATGCTGTTTCGGCAAACGCTCCTGCCTCCTCTCTTTCCCTATCTTTTAAGATGATCCTCCTTGTACCGCTGATAAATGATTCGCAGGCCGTCCAGAATCAGGCGGCCGTCCACTGTGTCGATCAGGCCCGTATTGTCCGCGATCAGGCGTGCCAAGCCTCCGGTGGCGACCACGTGGGCGTCGGGCGCGCCCAGTTCCTCTTTGGCCATCCGGATCAGATACTCCATGGCTCCGATGTAACCCAGCACCGTCCCGGCCTGGATCTGCCCCACCGCAGTACAGCCCAGCACAGTCTCCGGCTTTACCAGCTCCACCTTGGGGAGCATAGCCGCCCGCATAAAAAGCGCGTCGGCGGAGATGCGAATCCCCGCGGTGATGCATCCGCCCATATAGGCGCCCTCACGGTTGACCGCATCCACGGTGGTGGCTGTCCCAAAGTCCAGCACCACCAGCGGCGCACCGTATTTCTCCAGCGCTGCAATACAGGCCACGGAACGGTCGGCGCCCAAACGCTCATCCCCGCTCACGCCATAGGGAAGGCCGGGGTCCACATCCTCATCCACGATGATGGGCGTTTTTCCAAAATACTTCACCATGGCATTGGTGAGCGTATGCATCACCTGGGGCACCACCGAGGCAATGATGACATTCTCCACATCCTCGGTTTTGAGCCCGAAGCGCTGAAAATACTCCCAGGCGGACAACCCGATCTCATCGGAAGTCCGGTTGGCGTCGGTCATGAGACGGAAGCTCCCGGTGAAGGTCTCCCCCTCAAACATGCCGAACACCATATTTGTGTTCCCCACATCAATCGCAAGCAGCATTTCAAATCCCACCTCTTGTCGGAGCAGTCGCTCCAGCCGTTATCGTTCAGGTGCTATTCCGACAGTATAGCACATTACCTCTCCATTTTCCAGAGAAATTACGCCATACGTGGCGCCGCGGCCCCCACAGCTCCCCGGATTCAGCATCCACAGGCCGTCCACCTGTTCGCAGTAGGGGATATGCGTGTGCCCAAAAAGGAGGATATCCGCCTCCGCCTCCCGGGCGGCATAGGCCGCGGAGGCATAGGTCAGCTTGACATTGTAGCGATGGCCGTGCATCATGAGGATCCGTTTCCCCTCTACGCGTAAAATGCGCTGATCCGGTGTCTCGGTAAAGCCGTCACAGTTGCCGCATACGTTCTGGATGGTCTGCTGTGGGAAGCGGCGCTGGATCTCCTCGATGTCCCGGCAGAGGTCGCCCAGGTGGAGGACCAGTTCCGGGTGCTCTCGCCGTATGACGTCCTCCATATTGGAGACCGCCCCGTGGGAATCGGAAAAAACGACGATTTTCATATCAGTCACCTTGTTCTGAAAGTCACATATAATACTTTGAGCCCATTCATAGAATCAATGGAGGGATATCCTATGGCAAAACAGCAACAGCCCGGAAATGTCCTCAACAGCCCTCAGGCCGCCAAACTGCTCAAGGATAAGGCGGCTGTGGAGAGTTTGGTCAAATCTCCCGACACACAGGCCCTTATGACAATGCTCAACCAGGGAGGCGGTCTGAAAGCGGCGGCGGAGGCTGCCATGAAGGGCGACGCCTCCCAGCTCCAGGGACTTTTGAACCGTCTGATGCAGGATCCCAACGGGGCCAAGGTAGTGGAACGCATCAACAAATCCGTTCCAAAATAAGGCCGCTGGCCGGCAAAGCGTTGCATTGACAGGAGGGAATGTCCATGGCCGACGAATTCGCGGATAAACTGAATGCCGTCCTCGGGAATCCTGAGGCCATGGGTCAGATCATGTCCCTCGCCCGCTCCCTCACCGGGGACAGCGGCGATGAGGGAGGCTCTCAGCCCCCAATACAGCCGCCCGTGGAGTCTATGCCCGCCCCTGCGTCCCCCGCCTCTGCCGCGCCCTCCACACAGCTTCCGGACCTCTCCGGTATCATGAATATGCTGGGCGGTCTCACGGGCGGGGGCGGGCATCAGGGGGGGCCCCCCACCTCCAATCCCCTGGCCGCTCTGGGGGATCTGGACCCCCGGGTCCTGCAGGCCGGGATGCGGCTGCTCTCTGAGCTGGGCAGCACCGACGACAGGAAAACCGCTCTTCTTACCGCCCTGCGCCCCTTTGTCAAAGAGGAGCGCTTCGCCAAAGTAGACCGCGCCATTCAGGTTGCAAAACTGTCCCGTGTGATCCGGGTGGCCTTCCAGCTCTTCAAGGAAGGAGGCGGACAAGAGCATGTATAACCGATATATCCCAAACGGCACAGCCTATACCCGTGTTCAGGAGGAGGACGCGCCTCCGTTCCGCCATCCCGGTCCGGAAAGCAGTCCCGTACCGTCCCCGGAGCCCCGCCGTCAGGCGGAAACGCCGCCGCCCCGCGCGGAGGAGGCGCCCCGCCATGATGGGAGGAATCCCCATCAGGAGCATCAGCAGAGACAGCAGCCGCCGCCCACATGGGGGGCGGCGGTCGGCGATAAAAAGCCCTCCTGGCTCTCGGGACTCATGAAGAGTTTCAAGCTGGACGATCTGGATACAGGAGACATCCTCCTGCTCCTCATCATCCTTTTCCTCTTTATCGACGGCGACGATCTGGAGATGGTCATAACCCTGGGGCTCCTGCTTCTCCTTGGCCTGGGGGGCAAGGACAAGAAGGATCAGCCTGAGTCCGGTTCATAGAGGACCGTTCCGTCGGGCAGCGTAAAGTTTCCCTCCTGTTGCAGGACGTCCGCTTCTGTGGAGGTCATACTCAGGACGATCTGTCCCTCCTTCTCCGTCTCCGCGCCCACCAGCAGCCCATTGTCTGTGGAGATCCAGTAGCGTTCCAGATAGCCCAGTTCATCTATGTCGGTTTCCACATAGATGCAGGACATCCCATCCCGCTCTCCGAATCCGGCCTCCACGATGCGCTCCGGCTCCAGTTCCAGCACCTCTTCATAGGTGGGGATGTGCTGGGCAAGGTCGGCTCCCCGCTCATCCACCGCCCAGCTCTTCACACTGTTATTTCCCCCATACCACCGGTAGAGCATGCCCTTCCCCGTATCCTTGTCCAGGTATATAATGGTGTACTGCAGCCCCATGGCGCGCAGCGGCTGTGCCATCTCAACCCGGGTCCACGCTCCGTCCACCCATACCTGGGCATAAAAGCTGCCGGTCGTATCGCCGCCCGTGGCCACCTCAATGGTAATGGCCCGATAGTAATTTTCCGGGCGCTCCAGCGTGGCAATGACGCTCTGGACCGTTTCAGGCGTCACATCCACCGGGAGAAAGCCGCCTCCTGCCGTGGGGTCGTCCGCGCTCTGTTCTCCAGAATCGGTGATTACAGGCGAGGGCAGGACAATCTCCGGCTGGTCCCCCGAAAAAAAGTTGAGCCCAAAGCTGGAAAGGATGGCAACCACCATCACCAGGGCGATGAGCAGTGCAAGGAACACCTTGTTTTTCTGTTCCATGCCCATTCACCTCCCCTTCCACCGGCTGGGGGCTATTTCTCCCCCGCTGTGAGCCCATGGATTCCACTGGTCCCGCCGCTTACGACCGACCGCTGCGGCATTCACGTCCCGAACATCTCCGGCGGCTCTCCGCGCAGCCCGAATTTCCACTCGATGGCGTCCGCGATGCGCCTGCACGCATGCCCGTCGCCGTAGGGATTCACCGCATGGGCCATACGCTCGTAAGCCTGCGGTTCCTCCAGGAGCCGCGCCCCCAAGCGAAAAACGGTCTCCTCCTCCGTCCCGGCCAACTGAACGGTACCGGCCGCAATGGCCTCGGGCCGCTCGGTCTCCCGCCGCAGGACAAGCACCGGCTTTCCCATGGCGGGCGCCTCCTCCTGCAGTCCGCCGGAGTCGGTCATAACCAGGTAACACCGCGCCATCAGATTGTGCATCTCCTCCACATCCAGAGGATCGATGAGATGGATGCGCGGATGGCCGGCCAGATATTTTTCCGCCGCCTCCCGCACCACCGGGGAGAGATGGACCGGATAGACCAACTCCACCTCCCCGTGGCTCTCCGCCAGGCGGCGCAGCGCCGTCATGATGTGCTCCATGGGCGCCCCGTAATTTTCCCGTCTGTGGCACGTCACCAGGATCACTTTTTTTCGGTCATAGTCCAATTCATTGAGCAGTCTTGTTGAAAAGTGATAATCCTTTACAACAGTGGTTGCCATTGCATCGATGACTGTGTTCCCCGTAATGAACACGCCGTCTGCAATGCCCTCCCGCTCCAGATTCTCCCGGTTGGCCCTGGTGGGACAGAAGTGCAGGTCTGCGATATCTCCCACCAGTGTCCGATTCATCTCCTCTGGAAAGGGAGAATACTTGTCATAAGTCCTCAGTCCCGCCTCCACATGCCCTACCATGACCCGCTGGTAAAAGGCCGCCAGCGCGCCCGAAAATGTGGTGGACGTATCCCCATGGACCAGAACCAGGTCGGGCTTTGCCTCCTGAAGGACCTGCTCCACGCCCAGCAGGCACTTACTGGTAATGGTGGAGAGTGTTTGCCGGGGTTCCATGATATTGAGATCGTACTGCGGCGTGAGTTGGAAAATATGCAGCACGGAGTCCAGCATCTCCCTGTGCTGGGCGGTCACACAGCACAGGCTCTCAACGCCCGCCCTGCCCTCCAGCTCCTTCACCAGCGGCGCCATTTTGATGGCCTCCGGCCGGGTGCCGAAGATGGTCATCACACGGATTGTTTTCACCGCTCTTCCCCCTTGTCGGCCGTGTCCGGGGACTCCGCTTTGTCCTCAGAGCGGCGCTTTTCATTGTTGCTGAGGAAAATACGCCCCGATACCGCACCCGCGGCGCAGAGTGCCAGCAGCAGCATGGCCTTCAGCTCTCCGCTGGTGGTGAGCACCACCGCGCACAGGCCCAGAATGGCGCTGATGATATAGAGTACGGCCACGGCCTGCTTCTGGTTAAAGCCCATATCGATGAGCCGGTGGTGCACATGGCTCCGGTCAGGGTGCATGGGGCTCTGTCCGTGGGCGATCCGGCGGATAAATGCAAAGCAAGTGTCAAAAATGGGCAGGCCCAGCATAAGAAAAGGCACCGCGAAGGAGATGATGGTATAGAACTTAAAGAGGCCCTGGATGGACATGACCGCCAGGACAAAGCCCAGGAACGTGGACCCGGTATCCCCCATAAAGATTTTTGCGGGATTCAGGTTATAGGGGAGAAAGCCGATGCATCCCCCCGCCAGTGCGGCCATAATGACGGCTACCGGCCCATCTGCCACCGCCAGGGAGATGACCAGCATGGTCATAGAGCTGATGGTGGAGACACCGCAGGCCAGTCCGTCCAGCCCGTCGATCAGGTTTACTGCGTTGGTGATGGCCACGATCCATAAAACGGTGGCGGGCACCGCCAGCCAGCCCAGATCCCAATAGGGATTGGGCGAGAGTACGTTGGGATTGGAGATAATCTGGATCACATTTCCAAAGTGGACCGCCACCAGGGCGGCCGCGATTTGGACCAGCAGTTTGAATTTTGCCCCGAGGGCATAGATATCGTCAAAAATACCCAGGACCACGATGATCACGGCCCCCAGCATCATCCCCTGGAACTGAGGGGTGATCTCCACATAGATAATGGCGCTGAGGATAAAGCCGAAGAAAATCGCCAAGCCGCCCATCCGCGGGATTGGATGGTCGTGCATCCGGCGGCTGTCCTTGGGGACGTCCACCGCCCCCACGCGGAACGCCAGGGCACGGACCACCGGCGTGGTGATGAGGGCCACCACCATAGCGGTGACCAAGGCCGCGGCCACCCAGCCGATGGCCTGCAAATCAGTATTCATTGGTAAACCTTGCTCCTTTTTGGACGGCAAAGGCCGCGTTCCGCCTCAGCGGGCCACGAAGCCCACCTTTTTATAGACTTTCCGCAGCGTCTTGTTGGACACATAGCCCGCCTTCTCGGCTCCTGCACGGTAGACGGACTCCAAATAGGACTTGTCGGCCAGAAGCCGTTCGGTCTCCTCCCGGATAGGGCGGAAGAGCTCCACCACGGCCTCTCCCACGGCGGGCTTGAACGCGCCGTAGCCTTTGCCGTCGAACTCCCGCTCGATCTCCTCATAGGTCTTGCCGGTGGCGGCCGAGTAAATGGTCATCAGGTTGGCCACGCCTGGCTTCTCCGCCCGGTCATAGCGCACACACCGCTCCGTATCGCTGTCGGTGACCGCCTTTTTGAATTTGCGCATGATGTCCTCCGGCTTTTCCAGCACATAGACGCAGCCGTTGGGGTCCTTGTCGGACTTGGACATCTTGTTCCCGGGGCTGGTAAGGGACATCACCCGCGCGCCCACCTTGGGGATAAAGGGCTCAGGGATCCGGAAGGTCTCGCCGTAGACACCGTTGAAGCGGTTGGCAATGTCGCGGCAGATCTCCACATGCTGCTTCTGATCCTCTCCAACAGGCACCAGATCGGCCTGATAGAGCAGGATATCGGCGGCCATAAGGGCGGGATAGGTAAACAGTCCCGCATTGATATTGTCGGCGTTCTTGGCGGACTTGTCCTTGAACTGGGTCATGCGGGAGAGCTCCCCGAACATGGTGTAGCAGTCCAGCACCCAGCCCAGCTCCGCATGGGCGGGGACGTGCGACTGGATAAAGATGGTGTTCTTCTCCGGATCCAGGCCGCAGGCGATATAGGCCGCGATCTGTGTCAGCGTCCGCCGGCGCAGGTCCGCCGGATTCTGACGGACCGTGATGGAGTGGAGGTCCGCCAGCATGTAATAGCACTCATATTCATCCGACAGCTTCACCCAGTTTTTGATGGCCCCCAGGTAAGAGCCCAGTGTCAGTTCACCGCTGGGCTGAATGCCGGAGAGGATGACTTTTTTCTGATTCTCATTTTCCATATTGCACACCCCTAAAAAGGTCGTCTGTACACAGTTGCATACCAAGGTATCATACCACATCCATCATTGCTTGACAAGTTTTCCCCGCACGATTAAAATGGAGGGACATCAGGAATCTTTTTGGAGGAATTTACTTTGGACAAACAGTGGTTCGACGCTATGGAGGCCCGCATCCCCCGCGGCGAGGTCCGTACCCGCTTCGCCCCATCCCCCACCGGCTATATGCACGTGGGCAATCTGCGCACCGCCCTTTACACCTGGCTCATCGCCCGCCACGGCGGCGGCAAGTTCATTCTCCGTATTGAGGATACCGACCAGGAACGCCTGGTGGAAGGCGCCACCGAGGTCATTTACGCCACACTGCGCAAATGTGGCCTCAACTGGGATGAGGGCCCGGACCTGGGGGGCCCTGTCGGCCCCTACATCCAGACCCAGCGCCGGGATCTCTATGCAAAGTATGCTCAGCTTTTGCTGGATACCGGTCACGCCTATCGGTGCTTCTGTACCAAGGAGCGGCTGGACGCCCTCCACAATGAGAATGGCCTCGGCGGCTACGACGGGCATTGCCGGACCCTTTCTCAGAAAGAAATAGGCGAAAAACTCTCCGCCGGTGTTCCCTATGTGATCCGTCAGAAGATCCCCCGCGAGGGGCATACCACGTTCCACGACGTGGTTTTTGGCGACATCACCGTGGAAAACGCCACTTTGGACGACCAGGTCCTGATCAAATCCGACGGATTGCCCACCTATAACTTTGCAAACGTGGTGGACGACCACCTTATGGGGATTACCCACGTGGTCCGGGGCTCCGAGTATCTCTCCTCCGCGCCCAAGTATAACCTTCTGTACGAGGCCTTCGGCTGGGAGGTGCCCACCTATATCCACTGCTCCCCCGTCATGCGGGACGCCCATAACAAGATGTCCAAGCGGCATGGCGACCCCTCCTATGAGGATCTGCTGTCCATGGGCTTCCTCTCAGAGGCGGTGGTCAACTATGTGACTTTGCTGGGCTGGTCCCCCAGGGGCGAGAACGTGGAGCGGGAGTTCTTCACCCTGGACGAGCTCTCGGAGATTTTTGATATCGAGGGGATCTCCAAGTCCCCCGCCATCTTTGATCTGGAAAAGCTCAAATACTTTAACGCCAAGTATTTGCGGGCCATGGACCCCGAGCGTTTCTACGCCGTTGCCGAGCCCTATCTCAAAAAGGCGGTCCAAAACCCGGCCATCGACCTGAAGCTGATCGCCCCCCTGGTCCAGCCCCGCTGCGACACGTTTGCGGACATCGCCCCTCAGGTGGACTTTTTTGACGCCCTGCCGGACTACTCCACCGAGCTCTATGTCCACAAGAAGATGAAGACCACCGAGGAGAACTCCCTGGAGGCCTTAGGGGAAACCATCCCCGTTCTGGAGTCCCTGGAGAGCTGGACCTATGAGGCCATCCATGACGCCCTTATCGGTCTGGCGGAAAAGCTGGCCCTCAAAAACGGCCGTATCATGTGGCCGGTCCGTACCGCCCTCTCCGGTAAAGCGGTCACCCCCGGCGGCGCAGTGGAGCTGTGCCAGATCCTAGGCCGGGCGGAGACGCTTCGCCGCCT
The DNA here is from genome assembly GCF_040226735.1 of Intestinimonas sp. RTP31139st1_F5_RTP31139_211217. NCBI lineage: Bacteria > Bacillati > Bacillota > Clostridia > Eubacteriales > Intestinimonas > Intestinimonas sp. RTP31139st1_F5_RTP31139_211217. Next base: position 32,155 of record NZ_JBCOAQ010000019.1, read on the forward strand.
GAAAATCGGCATGGACAAGCTGAGCAGATAACCTTTATCCTGCCCTCCTTCCCGCTGGGGATGTTTCCGGTGCAGGAGTCGGGTGTTCCAAGCGATATGGTAAGGCCGCCGTCCGGAGGACGGCGGCCTTTTTCTATTTTGTTCACATAAAGCTGCTACATTTTATACAAATTCTCTTCCCTTCCCCATCGAAAAGTGGTATACTTTAACCACAAAGGACATTGGAATCCAGAATGGATTTGGCTGTTTTGCCAACCGCATACAGAAAGGAGTATTTCTATGCTGACGCTGCTTCAGTCCGTTTTTTACTCCGGTATCTGCCTGGTTCTATTCGCCCTCCTGTTCTTGCCCGCCCTGGTGAGCCTGGTTGTCTGCGCGGTCTACTTTCTCTCCGACCTCTTCCAGCGTTTTCAGGGGCGGGGCTGTCCGCAATGACTGCCCCTGTCCGGCAGGGCAAAGGGAGACGGCCTTTGTCGCGATCCGCTCTGAGAAGGCCCTGTCATGCTCCACAAAGACCATGGTGGGCTGGCACTCCAGCAGCAGGGACTCGATCTGCATTCTGGAATAGACGTCGATAAAATTGAGCGGTTCGTCCCACAGGTACAGATGGGCGTCCTGACACAGGCTGCGGGCAATGAGGACCTTCTTTTTCTGTCCTCCGCTGTAGTCCGCCATGTCCTTTTCAAACTGCGCCCGCTCAAAGTCCAGCTTCCGCAGTATCGCCTTGAAGAGGCTCTCGTCGATCCCGCTCTCCCGCGCAAAGCTCCGCAGGTCCCCCCGCAGGAAGGCGCCATCCTGGGGGACATAAGATACCTTGAGTCCCCCTGCGCGCCACAGTGTCCCGGTGTGTGGAAGCTCCTGACCCAGCATCAGCTTCAGAAGGCTGGACTTGCCCGCTCCGTTGGGCCCCTGCAGGGACACCCGCTCCCCCCGTTCCACCGTGAAGGAGACCTCCCGGCACACAGGCCCGGAGCCGTAGTCCGCACTCAGCCCCTCCGCCTCCAGCAGTCTCCTCTGGGGGTGACGCAGCGGGTGGAGCTTCAGCTCCTCCGCCGTCTCCAGATCTTTGAGGAGGCGGGACTTCTCCTCCGCCGCACTCCGGCGCCTCTCCTCCACCGCTTTGGAGCGTCTCATCATCTTGGCCGCTTTGTGCCCAATGAATCCGCGGTCCGGGCGAAGGCCGGAATTCCGGCTCCCCCGTTTGGTTTTTTCTGCCGCGTCAGACCAGGCGGCCGTCCGCCGGGCCGCCTCATCCAACCGCCTGACCTCTTTTTTCAGGCGGTCCTGCTCGGCCAGTTCAAATTGGTCCTGGCGCGCTCTGTTTTCCCACCAGGTAGAAAAATTCCCTTTCTGTACCTCCAGCCCGGTGCGGTTGAACACCAGCACATGGTCCACGCAGCGGTCCAGGAAAGCCCGGTCGTGCGAGACGAGGATGAAGCCCTCTTTGCGGGCCAGATAATCCGCCGCAAGCTCCCTGCCCGCCATGTCCAGGTGGTTGGTGGGCTCATCGATCAGGAGGAATCGGTGATCCCGCAGAAAAAGCAGTGCCAGCTGGAACCGTGTCTGCTCTCCGTTGGAAAGCGTGCGGAAGGGGCGGTACAGCACCCCCTCATCCAGCTCCAGCATCCGCAGCTCCCGCAGGAGCCGCCACTGCTCCAGACCCGGGCGGAGCACCTCGGCCACCGCCTGTCCATCCTCTTCCGGATCCGGGACCGCAAAGGGGAAATAGTCGAACCCTTCGGGTGCAGAGATCGTTCCGGTATACACTCCCTCTCCCATCAGGAGCCGCAGGAGGGTAGTCTTTCCCCTCCCGTTGCGTCCCAGGAACCCCAGCCTCCAATTGGTGTCCAACTGAACGGACACATCCTCAAACACCGGGTCGCAGCTGCCTTCATAGGTGAAGTTCAGATGCGAAATATGGATCAAAGACATCAAGATCGCCCCCAAAAGCATAAAAATAGGCGCGGAGCGGCCACGCTCCGCGCCTATTTTTGATGCAATGGCGCAAAACGTGAGAGGAGCGCAGTCGCTTGCCGACGGGCACAGGGAATCCGGCGGCCACGGCCGCCTGTCCAAACTGTGCAGCAGTTCAGCAAGTTATTTGCGCATCTTCCCACCTCAAATCCTGTTTTTTCTTTCTCATCCTAACACGGAGGAATAGCTTTTGTCAATCGGGTTATTCTACAGGATACGAGTAAACTATGCCGGAAATGAGGAGGCGTTTTTATGAGACAATGGACCTGGGGACGGCGCTGGACGGTTCGCGCAGTCAGCTTTCTGCTGGCCGCCTTCGCCGTACTGGGCGGCCTGGCCATCCAGGGGCACCAGAAGGCGGAGGCCTATCAGCGCTATCTCGCCAACAGCCGCCGCCACGCCTTTGCCGAGCTGTCCACCGGTCTGAACGAGCTGGATGCCGATCTCCAAAAGGGGATCTACGCCACATCTCCTGCCATGCTCACCTCCCTATGCACACAGATCTTCGGGAAAGCGATGTCCGCCCAGATGGCGCTGGGAGAGCTGCCCTACGGCAGCATTGAGCTGGAACAGACGGCCGCGTTTCTTGCCAAGACCGGGGACTATGCGGCGGCGCTCTCCCGGTCCGCCGCAGTCAACGGCGGCTGTACGGAGGAGGAGCGTGAGGGGCTCCGCGGCCTTTCCGCCGCCGCCTCGGCCCTCTCCGCCCAGGTGGCCGCCCTCCAATCCGACCTGTGGGCCGGTGCGGCCACTCTGGAGGATGTGGAGGCCGCCGAGGCCCGCCTCTCCGCCGCCGAAGGCGGCGGGCAGGAGGTGGCCGGCTCGGTCTATCAGACCATTGAGAGCGACTTCCCCGAGCTTCCCTCCCTCATCTATGACGGTCCCTTTTCCGAACACATCGCCGGACGTACCGCCCGGGTACTGGAGGGGCGCCCCATCGTCACACAGGACGAGGCCCGCCTGGCGGCCGCCAAGTTTCTTGACTTGAAGCCCGACATCTTTACCCTGGTCTCCGCCGGGGAGGGCAAGCTCCCCACTTATGGCTTTTCCGCTGCCGTGGATGGAGGCGAACTCTATGTGGAAGTGACTCAGGCAGGCGGACTCGTCATGCAGGTCATCAGCTCCAGAGCCGCCGGGACCCCTGTCCTGTCCCGGGAAAAGGCCGTGGCCAAGGCCATGGAGTTTCTGGAAAAACGCGGCTATCCCGCGATGCGTGAGAGCTATTTCATCGATCAGGGCGGCATACTCACCATCAACTTCGCTGCGGTTCAGGATGAAGTGATCTGTTATCCGGACCTGGTAAAGGTCTCCATCGCACTGGATACCGGCCGGGTGGTGGGGTTTGAGTCCGAGGGCTACCTGATGAACCACACCCTCCGCAGTTTTCCGGTGCTCTCAGTCAGCGAGGAGGAGGCCCGTGACGTAGTCTCTCCCGCCCTCACCGTGCTCTCCCAGCAGCTCTCTCTCATCCCCACCGGCGGAGAATATGAGGTCCTCTGTCACGAGTTCAAGTGCCGCAACGAGGAGGGGCAGCATATTCTGGTATACGTGAACGCGCAGACCGGCCAGGAGGAGAAAATATTGATTCTTCTGGAAGACGAGAGCGGCACGTTGGTCATATAAAAGAGACAGCCTGTCGGAAACCCCCTTCGGGGTTTTCCGACAAAAGGCTGCGGCTCACTGCCCGCATAATTTGTCAGCCTCTGGCGGACAAATTCCACACTTGCGAGCCGAGAAGTGTTTTCTGTCACGCACATGTCGCGACAGAAAACAAATTTAAATTGCTTCGCGCCTGCGGGCACGAACTCTGCAAGGCTTTTTTGACACGCTGACGCCCCCAAAGCCATCGCTTTGGGGGCGTGTCGCGCAAATTCGCACCAAATAGGGAAGGTTTGGTACTTCGATCAGACCAGCTGAGCGCCGAACAGGGCGTTGAAGAACTGGGCCTTGTTAGCAAAATGATCGCTCTTGATGTTCTTGCAGTATTCCTTCATGGTGATGACCTTATCAAAATCGATCTGGATATTTTTGTCACCAACAACCTCTAGCAGGTCAGCCTTGGTGATGGGGAAGCTGATATCACCGGCTTCCAAGATACGGACGGCGTTGTGAACCGCGGCCATGTAATACTTTTTCATGATGAGTTATCCTCCTATCTCAAATATGTGATCTCACGTTTGATGTCCGCTGATGCCCGCTCAGGAGTTCTTGTTCTGGTACTCGTCCAGATTCTTGCCCTCGCCGGCCACGCTGGGATGGGAAGCGCCGCGGTGCTTGTAGGTCCAGTGGAAGTTGCTGGTGACCTGCTGCTCGTGGTTCTTGGTCACGACGGAGGGATACAGGTCGGCCTTAATCAGCCAAGGCAGACCCATGGGGGCCTCGGCCAGGATGGTGCCGTCGGGATTGAGGATCATGCTGCGGCCGAAGTAGCTGTAGCACTCGTCGATGCCCACAGAGTTACAGCCGACCACGTAGCACTGGTTGGTGTAGGCCATGGCCTTGTTGGTGATCTCCCAAGCCTTGTCCCAAGGAGCCATGTAGTGGGACACACGGATGATGACGTTGGCGCCATTGTCGGCAGCTTCGCGCCAGACCTCGGGATAGTCGCCGTCGGCGCAGATGATGGTGGCCAGGCGGGAGCCCTTGGGACCAGGAGTGGTGGGGCAGGCCCAGCCGGGCTGGGTGGCTTCGCCGGGGGTCCAGGGGTTCATCTTCACGTACTTGTGGACGATCTCACCCTCGTTGTTGATGATGATGGCGGTGTTGCAGTTCTTGTGGCCGTCAACATCCTTGAAGATAGGATCGAACACGCCCCAAACATCTAGCTCGCGGCACTTGTTCTGCAGCTGCTTGATCTGGGGGGAATCCCAGTCCAGCAGGACGTTGTCGGTGAGGACGTCAGGACCGAAGCCCTGTAGGCCGCACTCGATGGTGACGATCAGGTCAACGCCGGGGAAACCGCCGACGGCCTTGTCCATAAAATCGCAGATGGTGTCGGTGTTCTTCTGGACATCGTCCATGGTCTGGGCGCTGATGGGAGCGGTCTGCAGACAGACAACGCTCAGGGCCTCGGTCTCAAATTTACCGGTGATGGCGTGGGTACTTCCGATGTTCATAAAAGTTCCTCCTTCATTTTGGCTTGTGTTTATTGACCGCACTAAAGCGGGGATAAACAAAAGGTTCAGGGACAGTGCTTACATGGAAACCCAGTTTTTCTCAGCCCGCTCGGCAAGGGTGGGGGTGAACAGGCAGACCCCCAGGCCGATCAGAGCGGCAGCGCCGGTGACATACCAGCCGACGTTCCAGCCAAAGGCAGAGGCGATAGCAGGAACAGCGATGGGGGCGATCACGCCGCCGGCGCCGGCGACCAGCAGGATGAAGCCGACCGCGCCGCCCCCGATCTTGGCGCCAAAGACGTCAGAGGGCAGGGAGCAAATGGGGCCGTTGGCGGCAGGGCAGCCCCAGCCGGCCAGCATAGCGGGGATGACGGCCATGGTCAGGCTCACGGGAGCCATGGAGGGCATCAGGATGCAGCCGATGGCTCCAATCAGGAAGGCGACGACGCCCATGGAGTAGGCGCGGGCACGGATGGTGGGCATACCGCGCTTGATGAGCGCATCGCCGATCCAGCCGCCGAAGGGGGTGGAGATCAGGCCAATCAGGCCGTTCCAGAAGCCGATGCTGCCCACCTGAGCGGTGGCGTAGCCCATGTCATAGAGGTAGGTGCTCAGGAAGGAATACATGCCGTATACGTTGAAGAACACGCAGAACATGGCAAACCCGAGCATAATCATGATGGGGTGGCTGTAAACGCTCCGACCGGGCTTGAGCTTGACGATGACCTTTTCCTCTGCGCCGTCGCCGCCCTCGTCCAGAGCGGGGGGATCCTTGACCAGCAGCAGGAAGAGGACGGTACCGACGACTACCGCGGCGCCCAGGATGTAGAAGTTAGCCTGCCAGCCGAACTTTGGGGTGATAACGCCGGGCAGCATGCTGCCAACGGCGGAGCCAAGGGCGATGAAACCCAGCAGGATGCCGGAGGCGAGGCCGCGCTGATTGGCGGGGAACCAGCCGCAGACCATAGAGTTGGTGATGGTGACTACTAGACCGAAGCCCTGCATGAAGCGCAGCACCAGGATAACGGTGTAATTGGTCATCTGGGGGATCAGGAAGATGGGAACCAGGAACATCACCATGGCGAAGAGGAAGGTCTTACGCCAGCCGATGCTCGCCATCATGCGTCCTTCCAGAAAGCTGCCGATGGCGTAGCCTGCCATTAAGGTGGCGCTGCCGGCCATGGCTAGGGCGGAGGACAGCTGGAACTTTTCCTGGAAGATGGGGGAACAAACGCCCCAGGTGCTCAGCGTCACATACACCATGGCCAGGAACACGCTGCATACCACAAGGATGACATACTTGTAATACGCCGGATATCGTGAACTCTCCATGTTTTCTCTCTCCTTCATTTTTGGATTCCGGCGGAGCAAACTCTGCCGGGAGCGGATGCGCGCCGCGCCTCACCGATGCGGGCCGTTCGCCTCCGTGCCACGACTTTAACACATCCTTTCGGCGCTTTTCAATAACTCCCGGCCCAACGTCATTGCCCGGCATTGGAGCATGAAAAACAAGGCCGTCATCCGCCTTTCATCGCCGAAATCCGGAACAGACGCTTTCAGGGATGTTTTCCTGCTCATCTTACTAAAAAACGTAAAAATTCAGCATTTGGGGGCACAATCATTCCTACTCATCTTACGAAAGCAAAGTATAAAATACGGAGAATTTTCTCATCTACTCTCCTGCTTATGTTGTTAAAAATGCAAAAATCCGGCAGTTGTCATTGCCTGGCAATGACAACTGCCGGAAATTGCCCTGCCGGACAATTGCGGCGTTCCGATGATTGTGATACATTATGCTTATGCATCTACTTTATTTCTGTTTATTTTTCCGCGGCTACCGCCGCTTGAAAGGGGTTTTGTTATGCAGTTTCATGAACAGCTGGATTATCTGATGAAGCTGACGGATATCAGCAACAGTGAGTTATCCAAAAGGGCCAACATTGACCCCTCTCTGGTCAGCCGGTGGCGCCGGGGCCTCAAACGCCCGGAGGTGTTTTCCGATATCGTCAGCCATATCGCCGAAATTCTGGCCCAGCGCATCAACAGCGATCTGCGGCGCAGGGAATTCGCCGCCTGGCTCAGCCTCCCGGTCGAGGAACTGTCCGAGCCGGAAGAGATCACATCGGCTGTATTGGAATGTTTTCATAAAAACGCCTCCCGCCCAGACTTAAAGCCGCGCAAATCCTCCAGCAAACGCCCCTACCCCACCTATGAGCAGCGGCAGATCTCCCCTCTGGATCCCTACAGTCTGCCCGAAGCCCATCGTTTTGGCCGGGTGGGGCGCAAGCAGGCCCTTTCCTGGGTGCTGAGCTTCGTGGAATACTGGACGCAGGACAGCGGCACCCTGCGCTTTTATAGCGACCAGCCCTATGAATATCTGAACATCGACTGCGGCTATTATGAAAAGCGGTTTCAGGAATACCCCTACGCGGAAAAATTCCGCATCGTCAAAATCCTTCAGCCCACCACCGCCACCGAGCAGGAGCGGCTGCGCGTGCTTCAATTCGCGTTTTTGTTCATGAACACCTCCACGGTGAGCATCGCCTTCATCCCGCAGAAGGAGGTCAGCATCTTCCAGCATTCCCTGGGCATCTACGACAATCAGATGGCCATCTGCTCCTATGGCTTTTACGGCAGCCGGTATACCAGCTCCTACATCCACGCCGACGAGTCCTTCGTCCACGAGCTGACCAACGATTTTGACACCCATTTCGACTGCGCTCAAATCGCTTTGCAACCCATCCGCCGCTTCAACTTTCAAACGATGCATCGGGAGCTGACACGCTTTTACGCCGATCACGAGGCGCTTTATTATGCGGGCGAGCAGTTGTTTCTTCCCTTCCTCCCGACGGAGCTTCTGGCCCTGTGCGCGCAGCAGCTGGACGCCTTCGTCCCCGTGCCGGCCTGGGCCGCCAAGGCGGAGCGGGACTTTCTGGACTTTCTCCGGGAACACAAGGTCTTTGCCACCTTCCCGCTGCTCGCCCCGGAGAATTTCGAGAATTCCGGCGCGCCCCACATTTTCCTGGACAAGGTCCACAAATTTACCTTCGCGCCGGAACAGTATCTGGCGATCCTGCGGTATGTGCTGGAACTGTACCGCTCCTGCGAAAACCTGGAGCTGAGCTTTCTTCCCATGGATCCGGACATCTGCCTCTGGGCCAACGGGCAGCGGCTGATTCTGGTCTATACCGGGTACTGCTTCGTCCCCTACCGCTCCGAACACCCCTCTTTCGTCCGGATGCTCTATAAAATCCACTCCACCTTTTTCCAGGAGCATCTGAAAGAGCAGAACCGGGTCCAGACCCGGCAGCAGCTAGAAGAGGCCATCCGTCAATTCGGCGCTCCGACGTGAGCGCCGCGTCAATGATGTGCATCAAAGCCCTGTTTCCATGTCGGGAACAGGGCTTTCAGGTCTTTTTCGTAGTAGTAATGCCCATAAGCCCGGACGCTGGGTTCTACCTTTCCGATCAGCCGATAGCCCAACTTTTCATAAAACCCGGGCGCCTGGAATCCGAAGGTGTTGAGCTCTACCCGCCTGGCCCCCTGTCGTCGGCCCTCCTCCTCCACATGGGAGAGGAGCCGCTGCCCCAACCCCTGACCCCGGCGGCTCTCCGCCACCCAGAGGACATCCACCAGAATCAGTTCTCCGATCCGAAACGTATCGGTCCCCGCGATACAGGTCCCCTTATCGTCCCGAATAGCAAAGGAGAGGTCCTGAACATCGCCGCAGAAACCCGCGTTATAGGCTCTGAGGCCGGTGTGGACCACCTCTGCGTCCGCTTCACTGGCGGGCACGATCCTCTCTTCCATTTCTCAATCCTCCAAATCAAAGGGAGGCAGTTCCCGGCTCTGGGGCACCGCATCCCCCTCGAACTCCAGCTCATCCGGTACGGGCTCCGGAGCGGCGTCCACCAGCCCCTGCTTGAACTGCATCTCCTGCCATTGCTCCTTGGTAATGAGCAGTTGCCGCGGCTTGGAGCCCTCAAAGGGGCCTACGATCCCCTTCTCCTCCATCTGATCCACCAGCCGGGCGGCGCGGGAGTAGCCCAGCTTCAGGCGGCGCTGGAGCATGGAGACCGATGCCTGCCCCGTCTCTACCACCACCTCAATGGCGGCAGGAAGGAGCTCATCGTAGTCGTTTCCCACCTCTTCGGGGGCCGAGCCTCCCACCCCCTTGCCCTGCTTGTCCTTTTCGGCGGCGTGCTGCTCGATCTCGTGAATGACCTCTTCGTCATACTCGGCAGTGGATTGCCTCTTGATGAACTCCACCACGGACGCCACCTCCTCATCGGAGATGAGACAGCCCTGGACACGGAGAGGCTTTCCGGAACCCAGCGGGAAATAGAGCATATCGCCGCGGCCCACCAGCTTTTCCGCCCCCGTGGTATCCAAAATGATGCGGGACTCCAGCGCGGAGGCCACGGCAAAGGCGATCCGGCTGGGAATGTTCGCCTTCATCAGGCCGGTGATGACATCGGCGGAGGGCCGCTGGGTGGCGATGATGAGGTGCATTCCGGCGGCACGGCCCATCTGGGCCACCCGGCAGATGGATTCCTCCACCTCCTTGGCGGCCACCAGCATCAGGTCGGCCAGCTCGTCGATGACCACCACCACCTGGGGCATCTTTTCCATCCCCTCGGTCTTGGCTGCGTGGACATTATAGGACGCCAGATCCCGGACACCCACCTCGGAAAAGGCCCGGTACCGCTTCATCATCTCGCTGACCGCCCATTGCAGGGCGCCCGCCGCCTTCTTGGGATCGGTGACCACTGGAATCAGCAGGTGCGGAATCCCGTTGTAAATACCGAGCTCCACCATCTTGGGGTCCACCATGATCAGGCGGACCTCCTCCGGCGTAGCCTTGTAGAGGAGTGAAATGATCAGGGAGTTGGTACACACCGACTTACCGGAGCCGGTGGTACCGGCAATCAGCAGATGCGGCAGCTTTGCAATATTGCCTACGATGCAGTTTCCGCCGATGTCCTTGCCCACGGCAAAGGCCACCTTGGAGGCGTGATCCCGAAATGCCTTGGAGTCGATGACCTCATGGATATGGACGGGAGAGACCAACTTGTTGGGCACCTCGATGCCCACCGTCGCGATCTTGTCCGGGATGGGGGCGATGCGCACGCCGGTGGCCCCCAGCGCCAGGGCAATGTCGTCGGCAAGGTTGGTGAGCTTGTTGAGCCGGACGCCCTGATCCAGCTCCACCTCGTACCGGGTGACCGAGGGGCCGCGGGTCACGTCTGAAATCCTCGCCTCGATGCCGAAAGAGCGGATCGTATCGGACAGCCGCTCCTGGTTCATTTTCAGCTCATTCTGCGCGCTGGTCCCCACCTCGCCACCGCCCTCCGTCAGCAGAGAGACCGGCGGATACTGGTAGGCCGCAGGCACAGCCTCCACCATGCCTTTTTCAATGTCCCGGCTCACCTCGGCCGCCGCCGCCCGCGCCTCCTTGGGCGTCACCTTCTCCACGGCCGGTTCCCGCTCGATCTCCGGCATCAGAGGGACCTCCGGTTCGGCCTGAACAGGCGCTGGGGGCTCAGCGGCTGCGGGTTCCGGCACAGGGATCGGCTGCACCTCGATTCCCGCCTCCTCGGACGCGGGGGGCGGCGTCTCGGGCACCGCCTCAGGCGCTTTCGCACCCATAGGCTTTCCGCCGGTCAGCACTTGGTCGGGCGGCAGCACGCCGGCTTTCCGATTGAAAAACCGCTCTTTTTTGGGTGTGAAGGGGCGTTCAGGCGGTCGCTCAGGCGGGGGGACCGGTCCGTCGTCCACCGGGATATCAATGGCGGCGCGGCGCCGCTCCTCCACCGGAACCGGCTTTCGCCGCGCCGGCTTCGGCTCAGGCGCCTCCTCTTCCTCTTCGTATTCGTACGCAGGACGGGGGCGGTTCCGGACCGCATCCACGATGTCCACCACCGACAGGTGAAAGGCTCCCAGGAACATCAGGCATTGTCCCAAAATGAGAATGACGCCGCCGCCAACTCTGCTGAATACCAGCACCAGCGTCTCGGCAATGAGACCGCTCACCACACCGCCGCACTTGACCTCCAGCCCTTGGGTCCAAAGTCCCTGTATCCCCTCCAGACCCATGGCGAATTCTCCCTTGTAGAGGAAAAGGTGCAGAATCGCGCCCATGACCAGCGGGGTCAGAAGGGCGCACCACAGCCGCAGCCGTACGGGCCGCCCCCGATGGAAGGCCAGTATGTAACTGGCCACCGCCAGCATGGGCGGCGCCAGCCAGAAGCCGTAACCGAAGAGTCCCTTGAGCAGGCTGCAAAAGAGGTCAATGAAGAGGGCCTTGATGTTGAAATAACCGAAGGCGGCAAAGAAGGCCAGCAGCAGACAGACCACTGCCCCCACCTCCCGGCGGATGGGCTTGGGCTGAGGCGCAGCCGACGACCGGCGGCCCCCGCTCCCCTTCCGGGCCGTGGCGCCGCTTGTCCGCTTTCCGGAAGAGGAGGCAGCGCGCTTCCCTCCCGTGTTCTTCTTTTGTGTAGAGGCCATGGAATCATCCTTTCAGGGGCCGGCGGCCGCGGATCTGCCGCGGCCGCGCTGTGATTTCATCTTTATTTTACAAAAAAGCTGGCAACCAGGGAGATCAGGCCCACCGCCCAGCAATAATAGGCGAATTTGCCGAATTTACCTTTGTCCGCCAGCAGGTTTACCAGCCGGATCGCAAAGTATCCCACCACGCCGGCGACCGCCATGCCCACCAGGTACATGGGCAGCAGCTCCATCTGAAAGCCGCCCTCCTTTGCCACGTCGATGAGCTCCAGCAGATTGGCGCCGAACACGGCGGGCAGAGACATCAGGAAGGAAAAGCGGACGGCGAAGCTGCGCTCAAAGCCGCAGAGCATCCCGGCTGAGATGGTGGAGCCGGCCCGAGAGATGCCCGGCAGAGTTCCCACCGCCTGCGCACAGCCCACCAAGAGCGCGTCTTTTATAGTCGCAGTTCTGGCTGTCTTTCGGCCCTGTGCGACCCGATCGGAAAAAAACAGAAGAAAGCCGGTGGCTATGAGGGCGACGGAGACGAAAATCACGTTGGTAAAAGCAGCCTCCACCTTGCTTTTCACGGGCAGGACCGCGAACAAGGGCAGGGTGGCCACAACGATCATCAGCACCAGACGACGGGCCGGCGGGGGCGGCGCGGCCCTGCCGCCCTTTTTGGAAAACAGAGATCCGATTCCCAAGAAAAACTCCCGGATCATATCCACAACATCCCGCCAATAGTAGACGCATACGGCCACCAGTGTTCCAAAATGGAGTAGCACCGTAAAGAGGAGGTCGGTCTCCTCCGGATTCTGTCCGCCGAAAAAATACTGGAACAGAGCCAGGTGGCCGGAGCTGGAAATGGGCAAGAACTCCGCCACGCCCTGAAGAAAGCCCATGGCAACGGAAAACAGGTAACTCACAACGGTTCCCCCTAGGTAAATAAAGTCCCGCCGGACATGTCCGATGGGCATACAAAAGTATATTACCACACGGGGCAAAACATTTCCAGCATTTTATGCGGAGCTCCCACACGACCGGGAGGCCCCGCCTGCCTGACCATCCGAAGGAGCACGCGTGTCCTGCCTGTGCTGCCGCGCGCCGGGCTCACACGCGGCTTTCGCCGGACCCCAGAGGCGTCTGCTTTTCCCGCCGCTCCTCTTCGATCATGCCGTGCAGGCATTCCAGCGCGTCGGCAAGGCCGCCGATGCGGTCGATGAGGCCCAACTGCACCGCCTGCTCTCCATAGATCACGCTGCCTATGTCGGCCGCCAGTTCCCCCGTCTGGAGCATCAGCTTCGTAAAGTCCTCCCGCTTCACGCGGCTGTTGCGGGTGACAAACGTGATGATCCTGTCCTGGATCCGTTCGAAATAGTTAAAGGTCTGGCTGACACCGATGACCGTCCCGGACAGGCGGACCGGGTGGATGGTCATGGCCGCGGAGGGCGCGATGAAGGAGACCTTGGCCGACACCGCCAGGGGCACCCCGATGGAATGCCCGCCGCCCAGTACCAAGGAGACCGTGGGCTTCCGCATGCTGGAGATGAGTTCTGAAATGGCAAGCCCCGCCTCAATGTCTCCCCCCACCGTGTTGAGCAGGATAAGCAGTCCGTCCACCTCGTCGCTCTCCTCCACCGAGGCCAGCAAGGGCATGACATGTTCATATTTTGTGGATTTGCTGGTGGGGGGCAGGATCTGGTGCCCCTCGATCTGTCCCACAATGGTGAGCGTGTGGATGGTCCCCTTTTCCGTTTTGATGGTGGCGGAGCCCATATCCACGATCTGCTGCTGCCGGCTGTCTCGCTCCTCGGCGTCCTCTCCCCCGGTCTCCTGCCTCTGTCTGGTCTCGTCCATAGAAAAACCTCCCAAATCTCATTTGGGTCAGTTTGTACCGTTTTGCGAAAAAATAACCGCTGGCGGTCTATGAAAAGGGCGGGCCGTTTTTCGGCCCGCCCTTTCAGCGCTACTTGTCCTCCAGAGGAAGGGGCTCCGGCGCCTTACAGCCGGTACACTCCCGGCAGGACTGGAGGAGACGCTCCAGTGCCGCGTCGTGCTCAGCAAACTCGGCGCGCACCTGCTCCAGCGCCCTGTCCACCCGGTCCATCTCGCCGGAGGCATGGGTAATGGTGGCATCCACATCTCCCCGCAGGCGTCCGTAGCCCGCCTGCACTTTATACAGGATCTGTTCCGCCGCCGTACGGACCTTTTTCGCCTTTTCCTCGGCCTGGCTCTCGATGGCCCTGGCCCTCTGGTGGGCCTCCAGCTCAATGGTGGCGGTGCGGTCCTTGAGCTCCGCATAGGCCTTCGCGCCGCTCTCCCACCGGGCCGCCTTGTCCTTAAGGGCACCCAGTGCTTCCCGCAGCTCCGCCAACTCCCGGCGCACCTGCTCCAGATCGGACTGGGCGCTCTCCAGAGAGGCGCTCTTTTCTGCCTCCGCCTTCTGCAGCCGCTCCAGGTCCCGCTTCAGCACATCCTCGCGCCCCTTGGCGGCATCGGCCTCTCTGCGGGCAGCCTCTCCGGCCTGTTTGGCCTCCTCCGCCTCTTTTTGCAGCGCGGCGACCCGTTCCTTGGACTCCCTTGCGCTGGACTCGATATAATTCAGGACGTCCTGACGGTTAAACCCGCCCACAACGGCGGTCCGAAAGGAGTTTTCGGCTGGATTCATAGGACGTTACCTCCCGTTTCTTCTGATTTTGCTATTTTACCACATTTCCCGCCCCAACTCAATGTTTTCTGCGGGATTTCCTCGTTGCGGTAAGAATTGACCCCCTCCTTTTTTTATGATATAATCAAGCGATTTGCATGGAAACAGGGAGGACCAGAGGTATGTGGCTCTCGGATAAATGGCGCGACTATGAGCTCATCGACTGCGGCAGAGGGGAAAAGCTGGAGCGATGGGGCGACTGCATCCTGGTGCGGCCCGATCCCCAGGCCATCTGGGACACTGCCAGAGAGGACCCGCTGTGGCGCCGTCCCGACGCCCGATATGCCCGTTCCTCCACCGGAGGCGGCCAGTGGGAAAAGAAGGATGTGCCCCAGCAGTGGAAGATCGCTTATCGGGACCTCACCTTTCAGGTCAAACCCATGAACTTCAAGCACACCGGCCTTTTCCCTGAGCAGGCCGCCAACTGGGATTTCTGCATGGAGCGCATCCGCAAGGCAAACCGCCCCATCTCCGTGCTCAATCTTTTTGCCTATACCGGCGGAGCCACCGTGGCCTGCGCGGCCGCGGGGGCCTCGGTGTGCCATGTGGACGCCGCCAAGGGCATGGTGAGCTGGGCCCGTGAGAACGCCAAGCTCTCCGGCTTGGAGGGCGCGCCCATCCGCTGGATCATCGACGACTGCGGCAAGTTTGTAGAGCGTGAGATTCGACGGGGCCGACGGTACGATGCCGTCATCATGGACCCCCCCTCCTATGGGCGCGGCCCTTCCGGCGAGGTCTGGAAGCTGGAGGACAACCTCTATCCCTTTGTGGAGTTGGTGGCGGGCGTACTCTCCAAAGAGCCCCTTTTCTTTCTGATCAACTCCTACACCACAGGGCTTGCTCCGTCGGTGCTCACCTATATTTTGGAAACGGTGGTCACAAAGCGCCACGGCGGCCATACCGACAGCGGTGAGCTGGGGCTCCCCGTTACCGACAGCGGCCTGGTCCTTCCAGCCGGGGCCACCGGGCGCTGGGTGGCCGACCGCTAGGCTGCATATCCGGCAGGTCCCCATTCCATCAAAGGAGTCTTTTTATGGGCAGTATCATTCAAACACAGGACCTTCACTTCTCCTACACCACTGCCGAAGGCGTCTCCCCCGTGGTGCTGGACGGCGTGAATCTGGAGATCGAGGAGGGGTCCTTTGTCGCCGTGCTGGGGCATAACGGCTCCGGCAAGTCCACATTGGCCAAGCATATGAACGCCATTTTGCTGCCGTCCGGCGGCAAGGTATTTGTCAGCGGCATGGATACCGCCGACGACAATCTGCTGCTGGATATCCGCCGCACGGTGGGTATGGTCTTTCAAAACCCGGATAACCAGATCGTCGCCAACGTGGTGGAGGAGGACGTGGCTTTCGCCCCCGAAAACCTCGGCATCCCCCCCGCCGAGATCCGCCGGCGCGTGGACGACGCGCTGAAGGCGGTGGGTATGTATGAATTTCGGGAGCATGCCCCCCATCTGCTCTCCGGCGGCCAAAAGCAGCGGGTCGCCATTGCCGGCGTCATCGCCATGCGCCCCCGCTGCATCGTGCTGGATGAGCCCACCGCCATGCTGGACCCCGTGGGCCGCAAAGAGGTCATGGATACCGTCAAGCAGCTCAACCGGAGGGCCGGCGTCACGGTGGTCCTCATCACCCACCATATGGACGAGGCCGCCCAGGCAGACCGCCTGGTGGTCATGGCCGGCGGCCATGTGGTGGCGGACGGCACACCCAAAGAGGTCTTTGCCGACGTGGAGGGCCTTAAGGCCGTGGGGCTCACCGTCCCCGAGACGGTGGAGCTGTGCTATGAACTCCGGCAGGAGGGGCTGGCGCTGCCCCTGGACGCCCTCTCCGACGAAGAGTGTGCCCAGGCGCTATATCGCCTTCTGGAGAAGGAAGGAGCGAATCCCCCATGCTAAGCGACCCAAGCTTTCACCCGCTGGCCGGAATTTGTATTATCCTTTTTCTAACATTTATATTTGTATTTACCATTTGCGGCTACACCTTTGAACTCTATCTCTCCCTAGGCGCCAGGATATTCTTCAGCCTGATTCTCACCGCTGTCGGCGGGCTTATCGCCGCTCTTTGGCGGCGTGTCCGCCTCTTGGAAGCCCAAATCTCCTCTCTGCGTGAATGCGTGAATCAATTGGAACAACCGTAACCACTGCGCATTTTCTCGTTCTAGGGCGCGACCCATATCCGGGCGTGCACCACTATAACGTTAGGACTGATTTCCTTTGGAAGCGATCATTCAGACGGAAAAGCTCAGCCACATCTACTCCGCCGGCACCCCTTTCGAGCACGGCGCCCTGGTGGATGTGGACTTCACCGCCTACCGCGGGGAATATCTCGGCATCATCGGCCGGACGGGTTCCGGCAAGTCCACTCTGATCCAGCATTTGAACGCCCTGCTGAAGCCCACCTCGGGCCGGGTCCTCTTCGAAGGGCGCGACATCTGGGAGACCAAGGAGCGCACCCGCCAGACCCGCTTTCAGGTAGGCTTGGTCTTTCAGTATCCGGAGTACCAGCTCTTTGAGGAGACGGTTTACAAGGATATCTCCTTCGGCCCCCGCAACATGGGGCTTGACGAGGCGGAGATTGACCGTCGGGTCCGGGACGCCGCAGCCTTTGTGGGGCTTGCCGACCCGGTGCTGGAAAAGTCCCCCTTCGAGCTCTCCGGCGGCCAGAAGCGCCGGGTCGCCATTGCCGGCGTCATCGCCATGGAGCCCGCCGTTTTGGTGCTGGACGAGCCCACCGCCGGTCTGGACCCTGTGGGCGTGGAATCCATTCTGGGCAACATCCGCGACTATCACAGGGCCAAAAACGCCACCATTATCCTGGTCTCCCACTCCATGGAGGAGGTGGCCCGCACTGTGGACCGCCTGGTCGTGGTCAGCGGCGGGCGTATCCCCTTCTCCGGCCCGCCCAGAGAGGTCTTTGCTCACGGGGATGAGCTGGAAGCGATGGGTCTGGGCGTTCCCCAGGTGACCCGGGTCTTCCACCGGCTCAAGGCCATGGGCGTAGACGTCGATCCCTCCGTCTATACCATCGAGCAGGCCAAGGCCGCCGTTCGCGACTGCCTGGCCCGAAAGGGGGCGAGGTAATGGCGCTGAAGGACATTACACTGGGCCAATACTTCCCTGGCTCCACCGTCATCCACAAGCTGGACCCCAGGACCAAGCTGCTCTTCGTGGTGCTCTATATCGTGGCCCTCTTCACCGCCAAGGGACTTCTGGCCTATGGGCTCCTTCTGGCGGTACTGGCCTGCGCCATCGCCGTCTCCAAAGTGCACCTCAAGACCATTCTGCGTGGCATGAAGCCGATCCTTTTCATCATCGTGCTCACCGCCATCCTCAATATCTTCTACACTCCCGGCGCCCCCATTTGGCAGTGGAAGTTTCTGAAGATCACCGTGGAGGGTCTGTGGGCCGCTTTCTTCATGATCCTGCGCATCACCCTTCTCATCACCTGCACCTTCCTGCTCACCTATACCACCTCTCCCATCATGCTCACCGACGGCCTGGAAAAGCTGCTGGGCCCCCTCAAAAAGGTTCGGGTCCCCGTCCATGAGCTGAGTATGATGATGTCCATCGCCCTCCGGTTCATCCCCACCCTGATCGAGGAGACCGACAAGATCATGTCCGCCCAAAAGGCGCGGGGCGCCGACTTCGACACCGGAAACCTCCTCCAGAAGGCCAAAGCCCTGGTCCCCCTGCTGGTCCCCCTCTTTATCTCTGCCTTCCGGCGGGCCGACGAACTGGCCGTGGCCATGGAGTGCCGCTGCTACCACGGCGGTGAGGGCCGCACCCGCCTGCGTCAACTCAAGTTCGAGGCGCGGGATTATCTCACCCTGGTGGGGAGCGCCGTCCTGGTGGCCGTCGTCATCCTGCTGCGCCGCACGACGCTTTTTTGACGGGAGGCGCCATGCAGGAGAGAAATATTGCCCTGAAATTGATGTACGTGGGCACCGCCTACCACGGCTGGCAGGTGCAGAAGAACGCCGTCTCCGTGGCCGAGACGCTGGAAAAGGCCCTCTCCACGGTGGTGTGCCACCCCGTCAAGTGTACCGGGGCGGGGCGCACGGACGCCGGCGTCCATGCGGAGGTGTATATCGCCAATTTCCACACCCGTTCCTCCATTCCCACGGACCGCATCCCTCTGGCGGTGAACACCCGTCTTCCCGACGATATCGTGGTGGTTAAGGCCACCGAGGTACCGGAGCATTTCAACGCCATTGGGTCCTGTCTCAGGAAGGAGTACACCTACCGCATCTATAACTCCAGGCTGGGAAATGCTTTTTATGTCAACCGAGCCTGGTTCTATCCCAAACATCTGGACGAATCCATCATGCAGCGCGCTGCGGACTGCTTTGTGGGCACCCACGACTTTTCCGCCGTCCGCGCTGTGGGCACCGAGGTCAGGTCCCCGGTGCGCACCGTCCACTACTTCAACATCACCCGCACCGGCGATCTCATCGAGTGCCGGGTATGTGCCAACGGGTTCCTCTACAATATGGTGCGGGCTATGGTGGGTACCTGCGTTTACGCCGCCGAGGGCAAGTTTGCCCCCGAGGACGTGAGCGCCATCCTGGAAAGCAGGAATCGGACCGCCGCCGGCCCCACCGTCCCACCCGGCGGACTCTATATGACCCAACTGTGGTACGACGAAGACGTACTGTAATCCCGCCGCACAGGAGCGCATAACATGGAAGAGCTGAAGCCGGTCCCTCCGGCACCGAAAAAAAAACCGAACATTTTTGTCCGCCTGCTGGCCTTTCTGGTCACACTGGCCCTTCTGCTGGGCGCGGTAGCGGCGGTGGTCTACCGTGACAGGCTGAACTTCGATTCCATCAGGCGGTGGTTCGTCTACCGCTCTCTGGAGAAGAGCGATTCGGGCCAGACTGAGTCCTTCCAGTACGACAGCGCGGGCAAGGGCGGTTATTCCCGGGTGGGAGACGATCTGTTGGTATGGTCCACTGCCGGGGTGCGGCTCTACTCCTCCGGCGGCGTTGAATACCTCAATGAATCCCTCACCCTCAACAGGCCCGTGGCGGATACCTGCGGCTCGGCCGCGCTGATCTATGACACGGGCGGCAATGTTCTCCATACTTACGAGGACCGCTCCACTTCCTTCGTCTTGAACACGGAGCAGGGACACGAGATCCTCTCCGCCCGAATGGGCCCCGGCGGCTCCTTCGCGGTCACCACCCGGGAGTCCGGCTATAAGGGCGTGGTCACCGTTTACAGCAGCGGCGGACATCCGGTGGTGGGCATCCGGATTTCCACCCGGTTTGTGACTGACGGCCTCCTCTCCGACGACGGCAAGACCGTGGCCGTACTCACCGTGGGACAGAATGAGGACGTATTTGAAAGCGGTCTGGATCTCTATGCGCTGGATGGCGACGTCCCCTTCGCCTCCTATTCTCTGGGCAACAACGCCATTCTGGACCTCCGTGCCGACGGCTCCGCCTTTTGGGCGTTGGGTGAGAGCAGTCTCTCCGTGGCCCGGGCCGACGGTTCCGCCGCCGTACACTACGACTATGCCGGGCGCTACCTCAAGGACTACGCCCTGGAGGGCGATGGCTTTTCCGCCCTGCTGCTGGGTAAATACCGTGCCGGCAGCGGCGCCGCGCTGGTCACAGTGGGCGCTGACGGCCAGGAGCTGGCCTCTCTGGACCTGGAGGACCAGGTGCTGGACCTGGACGCCTCCGGCCGCTATGTGGCGGTGCTCACCGCGGCAGGGCTCACCCTCTATACCAAAGATCTTCAGCTCTATGACGCGCTGGAAAATACCATGGGCGCCCGCAGCGTGGTCCTCCGCAGCGACGGTACCGCCTTTCTGGTGGGCGGCGAGACCGCCCGGCTCTATATTCCGGGCTGATCCGTCCCAGTTCCTTCCCCTTTCGATCGATACCGAGGTGTAATCATGACAACCACTGCGATCCTCTTTGACGTCGTTATCCTGCTCATCCTCGCCGGTTTCGCCCTCCACGGGGCGTCCCGCGGTCTCCTGCTCTCCCTGTGCGGCCTGGTTGCCGTCCTGGTGGCCTTCATCGGCGGCAACTTTCTTGCTGATCTTCTGGCCCCCAAGGTGGCCGACTACCTGGAACCCAAATTTGCCTCCGCCATCGAATCCCGGCTGGAGGAGCAGATGCAGGCGGCCCTTCCCTCCTCCGACGGCGCGCTCCCCGAGGCATCTGTTGACGTTCCCCTCGCAGACATCCTGGATATCCTCAAGGATATGGGGCTCTATCAGAGCGCGGTGGACGCCATCGACAAGGCGGTGGAGCAGGGCATGACCGACGTGGCCGCCAGCACGGCCGCCGCCGTGGCCGCTTCCATCGCCGAAACGGTGGCCTACATGATCCTCTTTGTCGCCGGCTTTGTGATCGTCCTGGTGGCCTGGACCGTGTTCAGCCACGCCCTGGATCTGGTCGCCCGCCTCCCCGGCCTCCATTTTCTCAATAAGACCGGAGGGGCGCTCCTGGGCCTCGTCAAGGGCTGCGCCATTCTCTTCCTGTGTGCGTGGGTGATACGCTACCTGGGACACATCATCCCCGAGGAGACGGTGGAGCAGACCACCCTTCTCAAGTTCTTCCTCACCACCAATCCGGTGGCCTTGATTTTGGGCGCCCGCGCGGCTTGATCCCTTGTTCAAGACCTGTGAGCGCATCCGATCGACGGGTCCTTTCCCGCTCCCAGACTGCCCGTCGGTCAAAATGTCCGGCAGCCGGCCATTGTCCCGGTTCTCAAACATACCCTAAATGTTTTCACACGAAATTCATCACTAGTTCACAATTCCATGCTACTTTAGCTACACTGGAGGGTGTATGCAGTGCGACCCATCCTCCAAAAGGAGTAACAAAATGCAGCCTACACTTTGTTCCCGATGCCATAAAAACGTGGCCGTGATTTTCGTCACACGCATCGAGGGCGGAGAGACCAAAAACGAGGGTCTCTGCCTCAAGTGCGCCAAGGAACTGGGAATCAAGCCCGTGGAAGATATGATGCAGAAGATGGGCATCAACGACGAGGACCTGGAAGGTCTCACCAACGAGATGATGTCGGCTTTTGGCGGCGCTGAGGGTATGGAGGGTCTTCTCCCCCAGGAGGACGGCGATCCCGATGAGGACGACGAGGGCCGGACCGCCACGTTCCCCTTTCTCAATAAGCTTTTCGGCGGGCAGCCGCCCGCCGACTCCGGCGGCCCCGCTCCCGGCGGGGAACAGACCCGCCAGCAGCGGGAGGAAAAGCCGGGCAAGGACCGCGCGCCCAAACGGAAATTCTTGGAGAATTACTGTATCTCCCTCACCAACCGCGCCCAGGAGGGCAAGCTGGACCGTATCGTCGGCCGCGACTCCGAGCTGGAGCGGGTGGTCCAGATCCTGAATCGCCGTCAGAAAAACAACCCCTGCCTCATCGGCGAGCCCGGCGTGGGCAAGACCGCTATTGCCGAGGGGCTTGCCCTGCGCATCGCGGAGCGGAACGTCCCCTACAAGCTGTTGGACAAGGAGGTCTATTTGCTGGACCTCACCTCTCTGGTGGCGGGCACCCAGTTCCGTGGGCAGTTCGAGAGCCGGATGAAAGGACTCATTGAGGAGATCAAGAAGCTGGGCAACATCATCCTGGTCATCGACGAGGTCCACAATCTGGTGGGCGCCGGCGATGCCGAGGGCTCCATGAGCGCAGCCAATATCCTCAAGCCCGCCCTCTCCCGGGGCGAGATCCAGGTCATCGGCGCCACTACCCTTACCGAGTATCGCAAATACATTGAGAAGGATTCCGCCCTGGAGCGGCGTTTCCAGCCTGTTATGGTGGATGAACCCTCCCTTGAGGACTCCGTGGCCATCCTCAAGGGTATCGCCCCCTACTATGAGAACTACCACCATGTGACCATCTCCCCCGAAATGTGCCGTCTGGCCGTTACGATGTCCGAGCGGTACATCACGGACCGCTTCCTCCCCGACAAGGCCATTGACCTCATCGACGAGGCCAGCTCCGACGTAAACCTCCACAACAAGGCCCTCACCCGGGTCATGCAGATCGACAAGGAGCTTGCCGACATCGCCAAAGAGCGGGAGGTCATGCTGGCGGCCGCCAATGACAAATCCGGCGAAGCCTTTGACAAACTCCGCCGCAGGGAGACCACCCTTCTCCAGCAGAAGGAAAAGCTGGACTCCACCCCCAACGACGCCGAGCCCGAGCTCCGGCAGGCCAAGCTGACGGAGCTCCAGCAGCAGCTCAATCTGGTGGCACAGGAAAAATCCAACCTGGAGCGGGCCAACAGCGAGCGCGCCTACCAAAGGCTGGCTGTACTGAAGAGCCAGGAGCTCCAGCTCAGCGCAGAGAAAGACGGTCTGGCCGACCAGTGCACCCCCGCCCTCACGGTGGAAAACCTGGCCCGGGTCATCGAGCTGTGGACCAAGATCCCCGCCAGCCAGATCCAGGAGCAGGAATACGAACGCCTGGCCCACCTAGAGGCGCGGCTCAAAACCCATATCATCGGCCAGGACGAAGCCGTCCATGAGGTGGCCAACGCCATCCGCCGCGGCCGGGTGGGCATCGCCTCCAAGCGCAAGCCTGTCTCCTTCATCTTTGTAGGCTCCACCGGCGTGGGAAAAACCGAGCTGGTCAAGCGCCTGGCACAGGATATGTTCAATTCCCCCGAATCTCTCATCCGTTTGGATATGTCGGAGTTTATGGAGAAATTCGCCGTCAGCCGTATCATCGGCTCTCCTCCGGGCTATGTAGGCTACGACGAGGCCGGCCAGCTGACCGAAAAGGTGCGCCGCAAGCCCTACTGCGTCATTCTCTTTGACGAAATTGAGAAGGCGCACCCGGATGTCCTCAACATCATGCTCCAGATCCTGGACGACGGTCATATCACCGACGCCCAGGGGCGTGTGGTGAACTTTGAGAATACTGTCATCGTCATGACCTCCAACGCCGGCAGCGACAAGGGCATGGGGTCCCTGGGCTTTGGCCGCACCGCCAATGAGCAGGGCAAGGACAAGGCCATGAAAGCTCTGGAGGGCTTCCTGCGTCCTGAGTTCATCAACCGCGTGGATGAAGTGGTCTATTTCAACCGCCTTACGGAGGGGAACTTCAAGTCCATCGCCCGGATCATGCTGGGCGAGCTCACCGATAACCTCAGGGAGAAGGGGATTTCCTTCTCCTGGGACGAGAGCGTGCTGGAGCACTTGGTCAAGACCTCCTACTCGGTGGCTTACGGCGCCCGAAACCTGCGCCGGCAGGTTCAAAAGGACTTGGAGGACCCCATCGCCACCAAGATCATCGAGAGTTATATGTCCCCCATTACCCAGTTAAAGGCCTCCGCCAATGACAGTAAAATCGAACTGTTGGCGCTGTAACCAGCTCTTTCCGCGTGGCGCACGGCCCAGCGGTCTTTCACTTGTGTGAAAGAGGGCCCCGGATCATAAGGTCCGTGGCCCTCTTGCTATTTTCGTTCGATATCCAGGATCAGGGTCTCCAGCCCCTGCCGCATGGCATAGGTCAGGGTATACATGGTCCCGCCCAGCGTCATGCCGTCGTAGGCTGCGATCAAAAGTCCGGCGTGGTCGACCATGTACCGGTCCCGGCGCTGCATACAGCCGGAGGTGTACCGGTGCTGGACCATGGTCTCAAAATCGCACTGCTCCATCAGTCTGAAATAGCGGCTCCGGTCCCGCTCCCGCCAGCGGGCCGCCTGCTCCTCACAAGGGATGGCGGCCTCCAGCGTGATGCCCGGACGGCGGCTCCGCAGCTCCAGCACGGCCTCGCAGAAGTAGAGGTCACACCCCCGGGCCATACCACAGATGAAATGTCGGTACCCACGATTGTATACCTGCGTCAATTCCCCCTCCAGCCGCCTTTTCAGCGCCAGACAACGGGGATCGGACTCATTCTCCCCCCATGGAAGTTTGTCCGGCCTGTGGCCGGTAAAACAGCAGCTCTGCTCTCTCTTCACATCATACCTCCCGGGGCGCCCCGCCCTTGTTTTGTTTCTTTTATTCTAGTATATCCCAGCTGGCAAGTCAATGTTTATCGAACATTTGTTTTTCAAAAATACAAAAAAGGGGGTTGCATTTTTGCCGGACCCATGTATAATAAAGGAAGAGAAAACAACTGAATCGAAAATGTCTTCAGGGCAGGGTGAAAATCCCGATCGGCGGTATAGTCCGCGACCTGTGTTTCTGCACAGTTGATCCGGTGGAACTCCGGGACCGACAGTGACGCGCTTTGAATCGGCGGCGCGAAGTCTGGATGGAAGAAGATGTGTTAAAACGCGCACCTTTCCCCATGTTTGTTTTTAACACCTGGAAGACATTCCGTCTTTCAGGTGTTTTCTACTACATGGGGGCGCGGCCGGGAGAAAAGGCCGCGCCTGAAAGGAGCGCATATTTTTATGTCCGAACCCACCCTGACCAAAACCAGCGCCCGTCCCGCAATGAACACCAGGACGGTCACCACCCTGGCCATGCTCTCTGCCATCGCCTATGTGGTGATGCTGCTCTCCAAGCTGCTACCCAGTGTCAACGGTTTCCTGGATTTCGATTTCAAGGATGTCATCATCTGCATCGGCGGCTTTACCTTTGGCCCTGTGGCCGCCGCCGCGGTGTCCATTGTGGTGGCCTTCGTGGAGATGGTCACCATCAGCCATACCGGTCCCATCGGCTTCGTCATGAACGTGCTGGCCACCTGCAGCTTCTGCTGCACCGCTTCTTTCGTCTATAAGCGCCGCCACACCATGCGGGGCGCAATCCTGGGGCTGGGGCTGGGCGTACTGATGCTGACGGGCGTGATGCTGCTGTGGAATTACCTCATCACCCCCATCTATCAGGGCCTGCCGCGGGAAGCTGTGGCCGCCATGCTGGTGCCTGTCTTCCTCCCCTTCAATCTGGTCAAGGGCGGCATGAACATGGCCACTACCCTTCTGCTCTATAAGCCCGTGGTCACCGCCCTGCGCCGCGCCAATCTGATCCCGGCCTCCGAGCACTCTCAGCCCCGGCGCTCCAGCGCGGGCTATCTGCTCTTCTCCCTGGCCCTGATGGCCACCTTTGTCCTGCTGGCGCTGGTTCTGATGGACGTCATCTGAAAAATGCAGCTCCCCACAAATGGTGGGCCCGACCGCAGTCGGGCCCGCCGTTTTTGTCTTGCCTATCTGGAATTTTTTGATATAGAACATTCGTTTGACCACTTCTCGTCTTTGTGCTATACTCTTACGGGGAGGGAGCGCCATGGAGCGGACCATACTGCACTGTGATCTCAACGGATTTTATGCCTCGGTAGAGCTGCGGGACCGGCCCGACCTCTGGGACAAGCCGGTGGCCGTATGCGGAGATCCGGAGAGCCGGCACGGCATTATCCTGGCAAAAAACGAAGCGGCCAAACGCTTCCAGGTCAAAACGGCGGAGACCATCTGGCAGGCCCGGAAAAAGTGTCCCGGCCTCATTCTCCTTCCCGCCCACCATGAGGAGTACCGCCGGGTCTCCCGACGGATCAACGCCATTTATGAGCGCTATACCGATCTGGTAGAGCCCTTCGGCATTGACGAGAGCTGGCTGGACATCACCGGCTCCATGCACCTCTTCGGCGGTGACGCACGGGATATTGCAGACGAGCTCCGGGCGGTGGTCCGCCGGGAGGAGCGCCTCACCATCTCGGTGGGCGTCTCCTTCAACAAAGTCTTTGCCAAGCTGGGCAGCGACATGAAAAAACCCGACGCCACCACGGTCATCACCCGGGCGGACGTACCGGCCAAGGTCTGGCCCCTTCCGGTCACGGACCTCCTGTTTGTCGGCCGTGCGGCCGACAAGGTACTCCAGGAATATGGCGTACGCACCATCGGCAATCTGGTGGCCTTCGGCCGCGAGGGGCTGGTCCGCCTACTGGGCAAGCAGGGAGGACAGCTCTACGACTACGCCGCTGGGTTGGAGCACAGTCCGGTCACCCGCGCCGGGGAGTCCCCTCCCCCGAAATCCGTGGGCAACGGCATTACGTTCCGCCGCAATCTGCTGGGATGGGAGGACATCCACACCGGCGTAGCCCTCCTTTCAGACAGCGTGGCCATGCGCCTGCGCAAATACGCGCTGAAATGTTCCACCGTACAGGTGACCATCCGGGACCCAAATTTCAGGGATATCTGCCGCCAGAAACGGCTGGGCTCTCCCAGCTATGTTTCCCGGGATATCAGCCGCGCGGCGATAGCCCTCATCCGGGAGGCCTGGAACCCCAAGGTGCCTATACGCGCCCTTACCATCACCGGGCAGAATCTGGTCCCCGAAGGGGAGGTCACGGAGCAGCTGGACCTGTTTCGCACCGACACCACACCCCAGCGGCAAAGGCGGGAGCGCCTGGAACATACGGTGGACGGGATCCGCAGCAAATATGGCAAGGCGTCCATTCTTCCCGCCGCCACAGTGGGCGAGGACATCGATCATCCTCCCGGTCACGCCGGGAGCATCCCTCCTCCGGGCGGCAGCCGGGGGAGGGATAGACATTGAACCG
>NZ_JBCOAQ010000020.1:0-58055 GCF_040226735.1 Intestinimonas sp. RTP31139st1_F5_RTP31139_211217
CCACCGCCGCATTTCCGCCTGCATGCGCTTTGAGTTGATTCTCACATCCGCCTTGGGCGGAGAGGATGCTGAAGGTCAGCAGTTCACGCTGCCGGATGTCCAGCCCGCTGCGGGTATAGAAATCGCCGAAGCAATAGGCGGAGAGATAGTCCTGAAGCGGCTTTTGGTCATTTGGGGCGGCGGCGCGCATTTCATCGATGTGCGGGCCGAAAATGGACTTCTGGGCGGCAATGCCGGCCGTCAGCCGATCCTCCTCGGAGACTGTGCGCTGACTGGCCAGCGGGAGGGAGATGCCCTGCGTCCGCAGAACTTCGTTGACCGCAGCCGCAGCGGCCTCTGCCTTGCCAAGCCCGATATAAGGTGCGCAGTGATAGACGGCCTCCTTGACTGCCTCTGGGGATGCGCCGGACCGCAGTGCGGCACAGGTGTGGAGCTTCACCTCTGACATGGTCTGGTTTGTGGTGGCCACAGCCAGAAGGATCAGCTCCCGCATAACGGGGTCCAGGGCCTCCTGCGCATAGAGCTCACCATAGACCAGCCGCTGTTTGATGGCGGCAAAGTCGGGATCACTCTCCTCCAGCGGAGAGTGACTCCCACCGTAGAGCGCCAAAAGGGTTCGGCGCGCCTCTTCCACTCGATCCATGTGTTTTTGTTCCTCCTTATCCATGACGGCGCACTGCCGCAGGGGGTAGGCGCCGCCCATTATTAAATGTCAGGCCGCCTTGGCCGAGACGGTGCCTTCGGGCAGGGACAGTTCAGATACCCATTCGGCCAACTCGGATGCCGTGACGGTGCCGCTGAAACGGCGGCCGGAGAGCCAGGAGGTGGAAGGCGCCAGACCGTGGAGATCGGTCGCGCTGGCACCGATGCCGCTGCTGCCGGAGGTGCAGAAGGGGACGATGGTCTTACCTTCAAAATCATAGTGTTCCAGGAATGTGCTGATGATCCGGGGAGCCTGCCCCCACCAGATGGGATATCCCAGAAAGACTACGTCGTATCCCTCCATGCTGGTTACCTCGTCGGAGATGGCGGGACGCGCGGCGGCGTCATTCTGCTCCTGAGAGGCGTGGCTGGAGGGATCGCTGTAATCGAGGTCGGCGGAGGTGTAGGGGTCCTCCGGCACGATCTCATAGAGATCCGCTGCCAATCTGTCGGACAGCCGCCCGGCTACGGTCTCGGTGTTGCCGGTGCAGGAAAAATAGGCGACCAGGATGCTGGGCGCTGCCTCCAGCGTTGCGGTGAAGGGGCCGTCCATCTCTGTGATCAGGTCCATTCCCGCCTCGATCCGTCTCAGGGGGAGCAGTCCGTCGGAATATCCGGAATCCTGGTAGAAGATGCAGAGGTTGCCCCAGGGAGCATACAGGCACAGATCGCCCACGGCCGGATCGACGCCGTTTGCCCCTTCCCCTGTGTCCAGGGGTTGGGGGAGATAGCCGATCTTTTCCGTGCCGTTGAAATCCTCAAAGGTGAGCTCCAGCGGCAGCATTTCATAGAGACGCTCCGCCGCGGGCGTATCGTAAAGGGTCACGGCGCATGTCCGGTCATCCACCGTCAGCCGAAGACGGCGGGTGGCGGAAGACGATCCGGGCGTAACGGGGTCCCCGGCGCCTCCCGGCGCACTGGAGGAGGGAGACGGAGGGACGGGTTCCGGGGAGATGGGAGTCCCGGGCTGTCCACAGGCCGTGAGCAGGCTCAGAGCAAGCAGCCATGCAAGAACGGGGTTCATGTGCGTGACCCTCCCAACGTCATACATGTTCCGATGACCTCCCCGGTTTTCAGATAGGAATAGGTGGGCATTTCGAACAGTACGGGCTTGAGCGTATGGTAATTCAGCGTTCCGTCGGAGGTCAGCAGGGTCTCCTCCGCATATGTGGCGGTAATTTTACAGATAAAGTTCTCAAAGCCCTCGGTTTTGTAGACGTCTTCCACCGTGCAGGCCATGGACACGGGCGCTTCGTCGACAATGGGCGCGCCCCCTTCGCCGATGCGGAAGGAAAAGAGTGTGGACTTGTCCGCGTGGCTCCCGCTGACACAACCTGCCTGGTCGGCCTTTTCCAGCATCACCTCGTCCACAATATTGACGGACAGGGCGCCGGTCTCGCGAATCCCGCGATTGGTATAGTGGGTGTCGGATAGACTGACCATCACCCGGTCATGGCCGATGATGCCAAGATGGCCGGCCAGCAGCCAGTTGGGCCGGCTGGCCACCATGGCCCCCACCACCGTCAGCGGTGTGGGATACAGGGCCAAAACAGAGCCGATCTGCTTTTTCATCAGATAAAACCTCCTGAATGGATTTGAGAAATCGGACAGGGCTTTTTTGCGGACTGAAAGCCGCGCTACGCCTGGATGCGGGAGAGCCAGGACCGGACCTGGGATTCCCGGCAGTCGCCGCCATAGACCGCCAGCTCCGGCAGAACGGCGGTGCCTGGGCAGAGGGCCTCTATGTCCCGGCGGATGTGCCCGGACCCGCCTCCGCCGTGGGTGCAGAAGGGGGCAATCCGCTTGCCGGAGAGTTCGGCGCGGTCCAGAAAGGCAGCCACAGGCGGGGCGGGGGAGCTCCACCAGTTGGGGGTGCCGATGAAAAGCAGGTCATAGCCCGCCAGATCGGGCGCCTCCGTCTTCAGGGCCGGGCGGAAGCCGGCCTGCAGCTCCCGTCGGGCCTGGTTCACCACCGTCGTATAATCCTGAGGGTAGGCTGTTTTGGGCAGGATCTCCAGCAAAGCGCCGCCGGTCTCCAGGGCGATCAGCTCCGCCAGCCGACGGGTGTTGCCGGAATGGGAATAATAGAGGATCAGCGATTTCATGGGGTAGGCCTCCTTTTTGTGGTGTGTACAGCACAGCCTTGGCTGGTCCCGGCTTGCCGGGTCCGGATCTCATGCCGAAGATAGTCCAGCCGCTCCAACTGTTTTTCACGAAAATGGATCTCATCCAGGGCGGCGTCGCGCTTTCTGTTGAGCATCTGCAGCCGTGCCGTATCGGTATGGGTTCCCTCCAGCAAAAGACGCATATACGTCTCGATCTCCTCCGTCGAGAAGCCGATATCGTGCAGGGTCATAATGAGACTCAAAAGCTCCAGATCCCTGTCGTCGTACTGCCAAGCGCCCATGACCTTCTTCACCGCTCCGCAGAGCCCCCATCGCTCGTAATCGCGCAGGATATCCAAGGGAATCTGATACCGTGCGCTCGCTTCGTAAATGGTCATGCCGCCCCTCCCAAATATAAAAAATGCAGGCGTTCCCTGATGGATCGCCTACATTTTAAAACAAACAGCATAGATATGTCTAATGCCTATATTCAATTCCTTAAAATGCTTAAAAGCTATTTTTTATATGCTTGAGGAATTGGTCTGCCACCAGGGAGAAGGACTGGTTTTTCTTCCACACCAAAACAGTACCGGTCTCCAGAAGGGGGGAGAGGGGGACGAAACGCAGAGAATCGGAGATGGTCTCGATATGGAAACACAGCGCAACGCCCACACGGTTTTTTACCATGTTGGCGGCGTTCAAAATCAGGTTATAGGTCGCGGCAATCTCCACCCGCTCGTAACAGTCGCCGAACCAACTGGCCAGCTCGTTGCGGACGCTCTCCCGCCCGGACAACAGCAGAGGTATTCCCAGCAGGTCCGGGGGTGTGACGTGATCCCTCTCCGCCAGGGGCGAATCCTTTCGGACCAAGACGCCCCATTGCTCCCGGCTGGGCATTCGAATGAATTCATACCGCCCGATGTCCACGGGTTCCGCCAGCAGCCCCAGATCCAGGATACCCTTTTCGAGGCGGTCCTTGATATCGTCGGCATTGGCACTGTATATGCTGAACTGGACCATCGGATGGACCTGACGAAACGTGACCATGCGTCGGGAGAGGAAGGTCATGTTCCGGGTCTCCCCACAGCCGATGGAAATCTCCCCGCTGAGAATCCCCTCCTCCCGCATGAATTCCCGTTCGGTCTTTTCGGCAAGAGCGACGATCTCCTGTGCCCGCTGCCGCAGGAGCATCCCGTCGTCGGTGAGGACGATGCGGTAGCGGCTGCGGTGAAACAGCTTGACGCCCAGCTCGTCCTCCAACTGCATGAGCTGGCGGGAGAGCGTGGGCTGCGTCACGTGGAGCAGGGCTGCGGCCCTGGTGATGTTTTCCTCGCGGGCCACTGTCAGAAAGTATCTCAGGACGCGCAGCTCCATCGTAAGGCACCTCGCTTTTTGAAAGTTCTGTAATATTACAAAATTGGGGCTTGACTTGGAGTGAACTCCAGGGATTATGCTGTAGCTGAACCCGTGAGGGCGGTGCGCCGCAGGGCGGAAACGCATTGCCCGCAAATCAAAAATACAGGAGGAATACACCATAGAGTTTGTAACACTCAACAACGGAGTGGAGATGCCGATCCTGGGATACGGCGTGTATCAGGTCGAGCCCGGGGAGTGTGAGCGCTGCGTACTGGACGCCATCGAGGTGGGATACCGCTCTATCGATACGGCGCAGGCATACTACAATGAGGAAGGAGTCGGCGCGGCGGTCGCAAAATGCGGCGTGGCCCGGGACCAGCTTTTCCTCACCACCAAGGTGTGGATCTCAAACGGCGGCTACGAAAAGGCAAAAGCCTCCATCGAGGAGTCCCTGCGGAAACTGAAGAGCGATTACATCGATCTGGTGCTGATCCACCAGCCCTTCAATGACTATTACGGCACTTACCGCGCCATGGAGGAGGCATATCGGGAGGGAAAGCTCCGGGCCATCGGCGTCTCCAATTTTTATCCGGACAGGCTGGTGGACCTGTGTCAATTCGTTGAGATCACACCCGCGGTCAATCAGGTGGAGACCCATCCGTTCCTGCAGCAGGGCGCGGCCCATGAGATTATGAAAAAATACGGCGTTCAGCACGAATCCTGGGGGCCTTTTGCAGAGGGCAAAAAAGGGATGTTCTCCAACCCCGTCATCCAGGAGATCGGAGGCAAGTACGGCAAGAGCGCCGCGCAGACGATCCTCCGCTTCCTGATCCAGAGCGACGTAGTCGTGATTCCGAAATCCACGCATCAGGCGCGTATGGCCGAAAATTTCGACGTGTTCGACTTCTCGCTCTCCGAAGCGGATATGGAGGCGATCCGGGGGCTTGACGAGGGGACCAGCGCGTTTCTCTCTCATCAGGACCCCGCCACAGTTGAATTCCTCACCTCTCTGCACTGAAGAAAGGAACGGAAGGATGGACTATGTGCAATTGGGCGGCTCGGATATCAGGGCCTCACGTCTCTGCGTCGGCTGCATGAGCTTCGGAGACCCCGCAAGCAAGATGCACGCATGGACGCTGGACCCGCAGAAAAGCGAAGAGATCATCAGGCATGCCCTGGAACTCGGCATCAATTTTTTTGACACTGCAAACACCTATTCTGCGGGGACCAGTGAGGAGTACCTTGGACGGGCCCTCAAGAACAATGTTGCCAGGGATAAGGTGGTTCTGGCCTCCAAGGTGTACTTTAACGAAGGCCACCTCTCCCGGACCGCGATCCTGCGGGAGATCGACGGTACGCTCCGGCGCCTGGGAACGGACTACCTGGACCTGTATATCATTCACCGCTTTGACTCTGATACACCGGTGGAGGAGACGATGGAGGCGCTCCACAGCCTGGTCAAGGCAGGGAAGGTACGGGCATTGGGGGCCTCCGCCATGTACGGATACCAGTTCTGTCAATTGCAGATGTGTGCGAGGGACCACGGCTGGACGCCCTTTGTCTCCATGCAGAACCACTACAACCTGTTGTATCGGGAAGACGAGAGGGAGCTGATTCCCATTTGCGACCAGATGCATGTCGCCCGCACACCGTACAGCCCACTTGCCGCCGGGAGACTGGCCCGGCCGGAGTGGAGTGCGGATACTCTGCGCAGCAGAACGGATAAGGTCGCCGCATCCAAGTACGACAGCACACAGGAAAGCGACCGCAGGATCGTAAAACGCGTTCAGGAACTGGCGGAAAAGTACGCCGCAACAATGACGCAGATCGCGCTGGCCTGGCAGTTTGCAAAGGGCGTGACGTCTCCCATCATAGGCGCGACGAAGGCGGAGTATTTTGACGACGCGGCAGGCGCGCTGAACATAACCCTTGCGGCGGAGGATGTCTCCTACCTGGAGGAACTGTATGTTCCGCACAGAGTCGTGGGTGCTCTGTAGCGCTGCGAAAGCAATTGCGATTTACAGGAGGAATTTTTGATGTTAGGTGATTTCAGCTATTCAAACCCCACAAAGCTCTATTTTGGAGAGCGCTCGCTGGAGGGCCTCCGCAAGGAGCTTCCGGCCTACGGCAAAAACGTGCTGCTGGTCTACGGCGGCGGCTCTATCCGGAAAAACGGGATCTACGACCGTGTCGTCGAGATCCTCAAAGCCTGCGGCAAAGAGATCGTTGAGGATGGCGGCGTGATGCCCAATCCCACGGTGGAAAAGCTCTACGAGGGATGCAGGCGGGCCCGGGAGGGCAAGGTGGAACTGATCCTGGCCGTGGGCGGCGGATCGGTCTGTGATTATGCCAAGGCGGTCTCCGTCTCGGCTTATTGCGAGGAGGATCCCTGGGAGAAATATTATCTCCGTATGGAGGACGCGGACAACAAGATCATCCCGGTGGGCTGCGTGCTGACCATGGTCGGTACCGGCTCTGAGATGAACGGCGGCTCGGTGATCACCCATCACGGGCAAAAGCGGAAGATCGGTCACGTATTCGGCGACAACGTATTCCCCAAGTTCTCCATCCTCAACCCGGTCTTTACCTTCACGCTGCCGAAATACCAGATGACGGCGGGCTTCTTCGACATCATGTCCCACATCTTGGAGCAGTATTTTTCCGGGGAGGACGACAACACCTCTGACTATATCATGGAAGGGCTGCTCAGATCCCTGATCCACAGCACCAGGATCGCTGTGGAACGCCCCACTGACTATGAGGCCAGAAGCAATATCATGTGGATCGCCACCTGGGCGCTCAACACCCTGGTGGCCAAAGGAAAAAGCACGGACTGGATGGTGCATATGATCGGGCAGTCCGTCGGCGCCTATACCGACGCCACGCACGGCATGACCTTGTCCGCCGTTTCCCTACCATATTACAGGCTGATCCTGCCCTGCGGCCTTCCAAAATTCAGGCGGTATGCCGTCAACGTGTGGGATGTGCGGCCCGAAGGCAAAACGGAGGAGGAGATCGCCCGGGAAGGGCTGGAGCGGATGGAGGCCTATATGCGCGAGCTCGAGCTGGTCATGAGCGTCCGGGAGCTTGGGGTCACTGAGGATATGCTGGACGGAATCGCGGACGGCTCCTTCCTTATGGAGGGGGGGTATAAGACCCTGACGCATGAGGAGATCGTGGGCATCCTGAAAGAGAGCATGAGGGCCCGGACCTGACCCGGTGCCTCCCCCCTCAGGAAGCCGAGGCGTCCTCTTCGACACGGATGAACATGCTGCAAAAGGCGGTAAGCAGGAGAAGACAGCATACGAGTGCGGCCCGTCCGGACAGCAGCTCCGTACACCAGACCCCCAGCGCAGCGCCCAGGATGAAGAAGAGAATGATGCCATAGTATTGAAGGGCCTGACGGAGCGCCCCACGGTCCCGGGTGTGAAGGCCGTGGAAGAGCAGGGCGGTGCCGCTGCGGAGATTGCCGGTACACATGGTGGTGGCGACGGCGTTGCCTCGGATCTTCCGGAAGCTCTCCACCTGCATGGCGCAGACGAAAGAAACGGCCACATTGACGGCCGCGTCCCACCGGCCCGGAGGGACATAAGCCACCATCAGCAGGATGAGAAATTCCGCGGCGACGATGAGCTGCCGCCAGTGGATGGCCGGCCTGGGGCGGAAGTGGGCCCGGACCATGTCGGTGACCATGACGCCGGCGGCAAAGGCCAGAATGGGGATGAGATAGTGGAGCAGCATTTCATAGTTTCCCTGCGCCAGGCTGAGCCCCAGCAGAACGATGTTGCCGGTCTGGGCGTTGGCAAAGACGCCGCCCCGGGAGAGATAGGTATAGGTGTCCAGAAAACCGCCCACGACCGTGAGCAAGGCGCCCAGGCGGAAGGTCTCGGACATCTGACGCTGTTTTTGATGCATGGGATCGCCTCCTGACGCAGATGATGCCGGTGATGCGGCGCGGAGGAAAAGGAGCGGGCCTGCCCGAACAGGGAGAATAGGGGCCGCCGGCGGGGTGCTTTCGCAATCTCTGACCGAGGCTCAACCAGTGTGGGTGCAGACCTCGCGGATTTTGGCCTGGAGCTTTTTAAGATCCTCGAAGGATTCCGGACGCTTGCGGGGGTCGCGGAGCAGTGCGGAGGGGTGGTAGATCGCCATCATGTGGACGCCGGCCCTGTCGAACCATTGCCCGTGCTCTTTGGTGATCTTGAAATCCTCACGAATGAGGCGGGTGGCGGCAATGCGGCCCAGACAGACGATGATTTTCGGCCGGATGAGCGCGACCTGATTGCGGAGGTAGCCGATGCATGCGTCCATCTCCACGTTCAGCGGGTCGCGATTTTGTGGGGGACGGCATTTGACCACATTGCCAATGAAGTATTGGGAGCGGTCCAGGTCGATGATGGAGAGCATATCGTCCAGGAACTGACCGGCGCGGCCCACAAAGGGGTGCCCCGTCAGGTCCTCTTGTTCACCCGGACCCTCGCCGATGAACATGACCTCGGCATCCCGATTCCCCTCGCCAAAGACCACGTTGTGCCGGGTCTCACAGAGGGCGCACTTTTGGCAGGAGCGGCAGGCAGACTCCAGTTCCGTCCAATTCAGCATATATGGATTCCCCGTTTCTTTGTTAGGATAAACAGTCTTGTGATACGACGGTAATTAACATTATATCACAAAAATACGGCAATTGAAAATCTGCGCTTTTGACAAAAATGACGGTTGACATTTTTTTGAAAAGCGCATATACTACCCACAGCAAAGGCAATGACGAAGACCGCGCCCTATGAGGGCCGCCAGAGAATCCGGGTCACCGACTGAGAGCCCGGTCCGGCAGGATGGGGATGTGCAACACTTACCGAGCCGGGGGTTCGAGTCCCGCAGAGGGAGGAGGGCTCCACGCATTCCCGCGTTAAGGGAGCCAAGAGGCCGTCTCAAGGGCGAGGCGGCAACGTTTGGGTGGTACCGCGGAATTTTTCCGTCCCGAAACTGTTTCATACAGTTTCGGGATTTTTTTATACTCAAATGATTCAGAAAGGACGTGAACGGTTGTGGAATTCCTGAAAGGCATGAGAAAGACGGAGCGGCTGGAACTCAAAGACATCATAGGAGGTGCCCACCGGAATGAGACCGTTCAGGTCTCCGGCATGGTACACGCCAAGCGGCCGGTGGGAGGCGGCCTCACCTTTTTGAAACTGCGCAAGCGGGACGGGCTTTTGCAGTGCACCTGTGGGGAGCGGGTGGACGTGTCGAAGATCCCGGAAGAGTCTGCTGTGGTCGTGACTGGGCGGCTTCGGGAGGAGCCCCGGGCCCCGGGCGGGGTGGAGCTGGTGGCAGAGGGGATAGAGGTGCTGTCCCGGCCTGCGGCAGCCATGCCGGTGCCCATCCCCAAGGCCAAGCTGAACGTAAACTTGGATACCGAGCTGGGACTTCGTCCCGTGGTGCTGCGGCATCTGCGGGAGCGCAGTGTGTTCAGGGTCCAGGAGTGTCTGGGGCGCGCCTTCCGGGATTATCTCCGGGACCAGGGGTTTACCGAGATCCACACCCCCAAGATCGTACACGCCGGAGCGGAGGGCGGCTCTAACATCTTCCGGCTGGACTATTTTGGGCGGAAAGCCTTTCTGGCCCAGTCTCCCCAGTTTTACAAGCAGACCATGGTGGGAGTTTATGAGCGCGTCTTTGAACTCGCCCCCGTCTTTCGGGCGGAGAAGCACTCCACCGCGCGGCATCTCAACGAATATACCTCCATGGACTTTGAGATGGGCTTTATCAACTCCTTCGAGGACGTAATGGCCATGGAGACGGGATTCCTCCAGCACGCCATGGCCCTGCTGAGAGAGGAATACGCACAGGATGTGGAGCGGCTGGGCATCCGGATACCGGATGTGAGCGCGGTCCCCTGCATCCGCTTCGACGAGGCCAAGCGCCTGGCCGCAGAGAGATACGGGTATTCGATCCGGGACCCTTACGATCTGGAGCCGGAGGAGGAACACGCCATTGGACGATACGCCAGGGAGGTGTGGGAAAGCGACTTCGTTTTTGTCACCCACTATCCCAGCAAAAAGCGCCCCTTCTATGCCATGGATGACCCTGAAGACCCCAAATACACCCTCTCCTTCGACCTCCTCTTCCGGGGACTGGAGGTCACCACGGGGGGACAGCGCATCCACGACTACAGGGCGCAGGTGGCGAAGATGGAGGCACGGGGCATGGACCCGGCGGATTTTGAGAGCTATCTCATGGCCCATAGACATGGCCTGCCCCCCCACGGCGGCCTGGGCATCGGACTGGAGCGGCTGACCATGCAGCTATGCGGCCTGGACAATGTGCGGTATGCCTGCCTGTTTCCCAGAGATCTGAGCCGGCTGGAACCGTGATAGAAGGAGGAAGACGATGAAGATTACCGAAGAGATGGTGGATACGATCTCGGCGCTGTCCCGGCTCAAGCTCCCGGAGGAGGAGAAGGTCCGTATGGCCGGAGAGCTGGAACGGATCCTGGAATATGTGGAGGTGCTCAATACTTTGGACACCGCCGCGGTGGAGCCCATGAGCCATGTGTTCCCGGTAAAGAACGTGTTCCGGGCCGACGTGGTGGAGCCCTCGGCGGACCGGAGGGATCTGCTCAGAAACGCGCCGATACCGGATGAAGAGGCTTTTTTGGTACCCAAGACTGTGGAGTGAGGAGGACGGAACATGGAACTGCACGCACTTACCGCCCTCCAGCTGGGCGAAAAGATTCGGGCTGGAGAGGTCTCGCCGGTGGAGGCCGCGCAGGCCGCCCTGGACCGCGTCCGGCAGGAACAGGGCAGAAACAACGCCTTTATCACTGTGCTGGGCGACGCCGCGCTGTCCGAGGCCCTGGAGACGGAGAAACAACTGCGCGCCGGAGCGCGGCTGAGCCCGCTGGCCGGAGTGCCGATGGGGCTCAAAGACAACATCTGCACCAAAGGCATCAAGACCTCCTGCGCCTCTAAAATTCTGGGAGACTTTGCCCCTCCCTACGACGCCACCCTGGTCCAGCGGCTCCGCGCGGCGGGAGGCGTGCTGCTGGGGAAGCTGAACATGGATGAGTTCGCCATGGGCTCCACCTCCGAGACCTCTTTTTACGGACCTGTGAGGAACCCCTGGGACCTCACGCGGGTGCCCGGAGGGTCCTCCGGCGGGGCGGCGGCCGCCGTTGCTGCGGGGGAGTGTTGGTATGCCGTCGGCTCCGACACCGGCGGCTCCATCCGTCAGCCGGCCGCCTATTGCGGCGTCACCGGCATGAAGCCCACTTACGGTACGGTGAGCCGGTATGGGCTTGTCGCCTATGCCTCCTCCCTGGACCAGATGGGGCCCATCGCCCGCACCGCCGCCGACTGCGCGGCGGTGCTGGACCTCATCATGGGGAGGGACCGCCGGGACGGCACCAGTCTGGAGGTGGAAAGCGGCGGCTTGCTTGCAGGGCTTACCGGCGATGTGCGGGGCATGAAGATCGGCCTCCCCGCCGACTGTTTCGGAGAGGGTCTGGAGCCAGAAGTCCGCGCCTGTGTCCTCGCGGCTGCGGATGTGCTGCGGGCCAGGGGGGCCCAGGTGGAGGAGTTCGCCCTGCCGATCATGCGGTATGTGGTGCCGGCCTACTATATGATCGCCGCCGCGGAGGCGAGTTCCAACCTCTCACGGTTCGACGGGGTGAAATACGGCTGGCGGGCGGAGGGATATGAGGACTTGACGGATCTCTACAGCAAGACCCGGACCGAGGGCTTCGGCTCGGAGGTCAAACGCCGCATCCTGCTGGGCGCCTTTGTGCTCTCCGCAGGCTACTACGACGCCTATTATAAAAAGGCCCTCCAGGTAAAGGCGGTCATAAAACGGGCCTATGACGAGGCGTTCGAGAAATATGACCTGCTGCTCACCCCCGTGGCCCCGTCCACCGCCCCCAGGCTGGGGGAAAGCCTCGACGATCCGCTGAAGATGTATCTCTCGGATATCTATACCGTGCCGCTCAATCTGGCGGGGCTGCCGGGGCTGAGCATGCCCTGCGGCTTCGACGGCGGCGGGATGCCCATTGGCGCCCAGCTCATTGGGCCCGCGCTGGGGGAGGCCAAGGTGTTGGGGGCCGCCCACGCGTTCCAACTGGACACCGACTATCACACCAAAATGCCCAAGGGAGGGGACGCGCAATGACATGGGAAACGGTCATCGGCCTGGAGACCCATGTGGAGCTGGCCACCAGGACGAAAATATTCTGCGCCTGCACAACGGAATTCGGCGGCGCGCCCAACACCCACTGCTGCCCGGTGTGCACAGGCATGCCCGGCGCGCTGCCCGTCATGAACGAAAAGGTGCTGGAGTTTGCGGTGAAGGCCGGGCTGGCCCTGCACTGTGAGATCACCCGCTACAGCAAATTTGACCGGAAAAACTATTTCTATCCCGACCTTCCGAAGGCATATCAGGTCTCCCAGCTCTACCTGCCCATTGCGCGGAACGGCGCGGTGCCCATCAAGACGGGCAAGACCATCCGCATCCATGAGCTGCACATGGAGGAGGACGCGGGCAAGCTGGTCCACGACCCCTGGATCGACCAGACGCGGGCAGACTACAACCGCTGCGGCGTCCCCCTCATTGAGATCGTCACCGAGCCCGACTTCCGCTCTGGGGAGGAGGTCATCGCCTATCTGGAAAAGCTGCGCTCTACCCTCCAGTATCTGGGGGTTTCCGACTGCAAGATGCAGGAGGGCTCTCTCCGCTGCGATGTAAACCTCTCCGTCCGCCCCGCGGGCTCGCAGGAGCTGGGCACCCGCACGGAGATGAAGAACCTCAACTCCTTTAAGGCCATTGTCCGGGCCATCGCATATGAGGCCCGGCGGCAGATCGAGTGTATGGAAGAGGGAAAACGCATCATCCAGGAGACCCGCCGGTGGGATGAGAACAAGGATGCCACTTTTGCCATGCGCTCCAAGGAGAACGCCCAGGACTACCGATATTTCCCTGAGCCGGACATTCCGCCCATGGAGGTCACCGAGGACTATCTGGAGCGCCTGAAGGCAGAGCTTCCGGAACTGGCGGAAGAAAAGATGGCGCGGTATCAAAGGGAGTGGAGCCTGCCGGCCTATGATACCGAGATGATCACAGGGCAGAAGGCCCTGGCGGACTTTTTTGAGGAGACGGTAGCGTTGGGTGCGCCGCCCAAGCAGGCCGCCAACTGGATCATGGGGGAGGTGCTCCGGCAGCTCTCCGCCGGCGGGATGGAGGCAAAGGACATGGCCTTTACCCCCCGGACGCTGGCCCGCCTCATTGCGCTGGTCCAGACCGGTAGGCTCAACCGCAATACGGCCGTCAAGGTCTTCGACGCGGTGTTCGCTTCGGACGGCGATGCGGACGCCTATGTAAAAGAACATGGCCTGGAACAGGTCTCCGACTCGGGGCTGGTGGCTGCCGCGGTGGAGAAGGTGTTCTCCGCAAACCCCAAGTCCATCGAGGACTACCGGGCGGGGAAGGAGAAGGCCTTCGGCTTCCTGGTGGGGCAGGTCATGCGGGAGCTCAGGGGGCAGGCATCTCCCCAGGTGGTCAACCAGATCATCCGGGAAAGGCTGGAACAGGTGAAATAGACGGAAAGAGAGGGGTGGGACGGACCAGGTGCACGCCGCTCTCCACAAGTAGCGCCCTGCCGGCGCCCCGGGTGTTTCCCAGAAACGCCAGGGGAGCCGGCAGGGCGTTTTCCACCCGGTGCATTAAGTACATAAGTTCTGGAGCAGCGCCATCCGGCGGAAGAACAGCTCTGGATATGCCATCGGCTCCACTGCCGGGCATGCCCCCCGAACAGACTTTTAAAGCAGGGGAAAAGCTGATATAATGGTACCATCAAACAAAAATACTGCCGAGAGGAGAATGGACCATGCGGTTTCTTCGCCGCCCCTTGGCTTTTGCGCTGAGCATGCTCATACTTCTGGGATTCTTGTTCAGCCAAGCATCCGCCGCCGAGACGGAAAAGCGCCTGACCATCCTGTTCACCCACGACACGCACGATCACTTTTTGCCCATGCCCGCCGAAAGGGGCGGGGAGTACGGGGGCTATACCCGCCTGGCCGCGCTTTTGAAGGCCGAACGGGCTGCGGCGCAGACGCCGGTGGTCACGCTGGACGCCGGGGACTTCTCCATGGGCTCCCTGTTCCAGACCATATACACCACGGATGCCCCGGAATTGCGGGCGCTGGGCGCCATGGGATATGACGTGACGACGCTGGGAAACCATGAGTTTGACTACCGGGCGCGGGGCCTTGCCGATATGCTGCGCGCGGCTGCGGACAGCGGGGATATCTGCCCCGCTATCGTGCAGGCCAACTATAAGCCGCCGGAGAGCGACGCCGGCACCTGGCAGGCATGGGAGCGATATGGGATATCGGATTATACGGTTGTGGAGCGGGGCGGTCTGCGGGTCGCCGTCTTTGGAGTCCTGGGTGTGGATGCCGACGAGTGTGCGCCTATGTCGGGCATGGAGTTCGAGCCCATCGCCGAGGCCGCCAAACGGGTGGTGGCGGAGATCCAAGCGGAGGCGGATGCCGATTTTGTGATCTGCCTTTCCCACAGCGGCACCGACGAGAAAGGAAAGGGAGAGGACTACGCGCTGGCAAAGGCGGTCCCCGGCATCGACGTCATCATCTCCGGGCACACCCACTCCACAACACAGACGCCCATTCAGACAGGTGGCGCACAGATCGTCTCCTGCGGCGAGTATGCCCAGAACCTCGGGGCGCTTACCATCCGCCGGGGCGGAGAGGGAGAGGCGGTGACGGTAGAGGATTATCGCCTGATCCCCGTAGATGAGACGGTCCCGGACGACCCGGCCATGGCCGCGCTGGCCGGGACCTTTCAAAAGCGGGTGGAGGAGACCTATCTGGCCGACTACGGCCTGGGGTTTGAGGAAGTGCTGGCAAGGACCCCCTTTGATTTTACCCCCATCCGTCAGTTCGGCCAGACGCAGGGAGAGGACGCCCTGGGGAATCTGATCGCGGACGCCTACATCCATGCGGTCAAGGCCGCGGAAGGCGCGGATTATGTGCCTGTGGACTTCGCGGTGGTGGCCGCCGGCGTGGTCCGGGGTTCTTTTGCCGCTGGAGAGATTACGGTGTCCGATGCCTTCCAGGTCTCCTCGCTGGGGTCCGGGGGAGACGGAACGCCGGGATATCCTCTGATCTCGGTCTATATCACCGGGCGGGAGTTGCGGGACGCCTTTGAGGTGGACGCCTCGGTGACGCCGCTGATGTCCGCCGCGCAGCTTTACGGCGCGGGGATGACCTGGACCTTCAACCCCCACCGGATGCTGTTTGACAAGGTGACGGACTGTGCCCAGGTGCTGGAGGATGGACGCACGGTCCCGCTGGAGGACGACAGGCTCTATCGGGTGGTCACCGGACTCTATTCGGGTCAGATGCTGGGGGCGGTGAACGACAAGAGCTTCGGGCTCCTCACCATCACGCCCAAGGATGAGCAGGGAGTCCCGGTGACGGACTTCGAGGCGCGGATCCTCCACAATGCCGACGGCACCGAGGTGAAGGAGTGGTATGCCCTGGCGTCCTATCTCCAGTCCATGGGGATGGTGGACGCCCGGTACGCGGCGCCAGAGGGGCGCAAGGTGGTAAACGCCTCCTGGAACCCCATTGCGCTGCTGAAAAACCCCGGCGGGACGACCATTTTTGCGCTGCTTCTGGCGCTGGCAGCGGTCCTGATCGTGATCTTGGCGCTGAGAAGGCTCCTGGGGCGGAGACCGCGGAGCGGCGGATACCGGAACTATCGCGGAAGGAGAAGGTAGCGGCCGGACGACAGGCGGCAAGTGAGGCCCCGCTGCGCGTCCATTGTGGCAAAGACTGTTTTCAGGGGCGGAAATGGCCGAGAATCAGGTTTAAATGTCAATTGCAATCGGAAAAATGATATGTTAGGATTAGTTCAAATCGTGATTGATTCGGAGGCGGCTTATGTCCATCCATGAGGAATGCGGAGTCTTTGGCATCTACGACCCCAACGGCGGCTGCGCACGCACCGCTTATTACGGCCTTTACGCGCTCCAGCACCGGGGCCAGGAGGCGGCGGGCATTGCCACGATCAATGACCGGGAGCTCTCCTACCACAAGGACCTAGGGCTGGTGGGCGACGTCTTTGACGACGAGACGCTGGAGCGGCTGAACGGCACCATGGCGGTGGGACACGTGCGCTATGCCACCACCGGAGGCGGGCGCCGGGAAAACGCCCAGCCCCTGACCCTCAAATATGTCAAAGGGACCCTGGCCGTGGCCCACAACGGCAACCTGGTGAATACGCCGGAGCTGCGCACCGGGTTTGAGTACAAGGGCGCCATTTTTCAGACCACTACGGATTCGGAGATCATCGCCTATGCCATTGCCCAGGAGCGCCTCCGCTGCCCCTCGGTGGAGGAGGCGGTATGCCGGGCCATGGAGGGCCTGCGGGGAGCGTTTTCCCTGATCGTGATGTCCCCGCGGAAGCTGGTGGCCGCCCGGGATCCATGGGGATTTCGGCCGCTGTGCATGGGCCGGCGGGGGGATGCCGTCGTCTTTGCCTCGGAATCCTGCGCGCTGGACGCGGTGGACGCGGTCTATGAGCGGGAGATCGAGCCCGGCGAGATCGCCGTGGTGGAGGACGGGAAGGTGCGCTTCATCCGGGAAAACTGTGAAGGCGCCACCTCCCATATGTGCATTTTTGAATATATCTATTTTGCCCGTCCCGATTCAGTGATTTGCGGTCAGAGCGTACATGAGGCCCGGCTGGAGGCCGGGCGTATCCTGGCACGGGAGCACCCGGCGGAGGCCGACGTGGTCATCGGCGTGCCGGACTCCGGCCTGGACGCTGCCATGGGCTACGCTGAGGCGTCGGGTATTCCCTACGGCGAGGGTTTTGTCAAGAACCGCTACATTGGGCGGACCTTTATCACCCCCGACCAGAAGAGCCGGGAGAATGCGGTACGGCTCAAACTGGGCGCCCTCAAAAGCCAAGTGGCGG
Organism: Intestinimonas sp. RTP31139st1_F5_RTP31139_211217; assembly: GCF_040226735.1. NCBI lineage: Bacteria > Bacillati > Bacillota > Clostridia > Eubacteriales > Intestinimonas > Intestinimonas sp. RTP31139st1_F5_RTP31139_211217. The sequence goes on from NZ_JBCOAQ010000020.1 coordinate 17,151, forward strand.
GCAAGCGGGTGGTGATGATCGACGATTCCATCGTCCGCGGCACCACCTCCAGGCAGATCATCAGCCTCCTGCGGGACGCGGGGGCCACGGAGGTCCATTTTCGGGTCTCCTCGCCCACCTTTATCTCGCCCTGCTATTTCGGCACCGACATCCCGGACAAGGAGAACCTCATCGCCTGCCACCACTCTGTGGAGGAGATCCGGCAGATGACCGGGGCGGACAGCCTGGGCTTTCTCAGCACACAGGCGCTGGACCACCTGGCGCCGCAGGCCGCCTGCGGCTTCTGCAAGGGATGTTTCACGGAGAAATACCCGGTGGAGACGCCGCAGGCGTGACGCGCTTCCACCATTTGCAGCAGCCTCTTGCAAATATTGCATAAAGAGCGGAGGGAAACGGAGCTCGTCCCTGATATATGCAACAAAAAGAGGAGAAGCCTCCAAATTTAGCTTGACAGCGGGCGCCGAAGCCGGTATACTCAGAGCATCAGTTGAGAACGAAGGCGTTCCACCCGAGAAGGGCGGAGCGCCTTCTCTGTTATATCATTCAATGAGGAAGGGGATTTTTACCATGGCGTACACCAAGGAAGACATTATCCGCATCGTCAAAGAAGAGGACATCGAGTTTATCCGCATGCAGTTCACCGATATTTTCGGTCAGCTCAAGAACGTGGCGCTCACCGCGTCTCAGGTCGAGAAGGCGGTCAACAACCAGATCATGTTCGACGGCTCCTCCATCGAGGGTTTTGTGCGGATCGATGAGTCCGACCAGTACCTCTATCCCGACCTGGATTCCTTTGTGGTATTCCCCTGGCGGCCTCAGCACGGCAAGGTGGCCCGCCTTATCTGCGACGTCTATAATCCCGACGGCACCCCCTTTGTAGGCGATCCCCGCAGCGTTTTGAAGAAGGTGCTGAAGAAGGCGGAGAGTATGGGCTATGACGCCTTCAACGTGGGGCCGGAGGCCGAGTTCTTCCTCTTTCAGACCGACGAGGAGGGCAAGCCCACCACCAAGACAAACGATGAGGCCGGTTACTTTGACCTGGGCCCTCTGGACCACGGCGAGGGTACGCGCCGCGAGATCTGCCTGGCGCTGGAGCAGATGGGCTATGAGATCGAGGCCAGCCACCACGAGGTGGCCGAGGGGCAGCATGAGATCGACTTCAAGTATGCCGACGCCCTGAAGGCTGCCGACAACATCATGACCTTCAAACTGGCGGTCAAGACGCTGGCCCAGAAGAACGGGCTGCATGCCACCTTTATGCCCAAGCCCATTTTTGGTGTCAACGGCTCCGGCATGCACACCAATATGTCCCTCTTCAAGAATGGTAAGAATGTGTTTTATGACGCCAACGGTGAAAAAGGACTGTCCAAGGAGGCGTACAGCTTCATCGCCGGCCTGCTGGCCCATGTGAAGGGCATGGCCGCCGTCACCAACCCGCTGGTGAACTCCTATAAGCGCCTGGTGCCCGGCTATGAGGCCCCCTGCTATCTGGCCTGGTCCGCATCCAACCGCTCCGCCCTGATCCGGATCCCCGCCGCCCGCGGACAGTCCACCCGTGTGGAGCTCCGCTCTCCCGACCCGGCCTGCAACCCCTATCTGGAGCTGGCCGTCTGCCTGGCCGCCGGCCTGGACGGCATTGAAAAGGGGATGGTCCCTCCTGCGGAAATCACCGAGAATATTTTCGCCATGGATGCGGACGCCCGCAAGGCCCACGGTATCGAGAGCCTGCCCGGCTCCCTGGAGGAGGCCATCAAGGCTATGCAAGAGGATCAGCTCATCCTGGATACGCTGGGCGAGCATGTCGCCGCCAACTATATCGAGGGCAAGATGAAGGAGTGGGACGAGTACCGCACCCGTGTGAGCTCCTGGGAGCGCGAGAAGTACATCATCAACTATTAAAAATCTGTTTTGATCCGGCTGTGCTCCGGCAGGGAACTTCCGCCCCTAGCCGGAGACCCAAATCTGAGAGGATGCGAGGTGTGGCGGCGCAGCATTTGATAGACCGAGCGCCATGCCGGCCGCCCGTTTGTAACTCCTTGACGCAAAGGAGTGTTTCATAGATGGAAATGGACAAAGTCATTGTGGCCTTTGAAAGCCCCAAAAGCTGTGAACGGGTCCGTGAGATCATCGAGAGCAGCGGGACGGCCGCATGTATCATCTGCCGCTCGGCTGCTGAGGTCAAGCGGACTGTGAGCAAGCATCACATCAGCACCGTGGTCTGCGGATTCAAACTGCCGGATGAGTCGGCTCAAAGCCTGTTCGAGGACTTGCCGCCCAACTGCGCGATGCTGATGGTGGCGGTCCAGGGAATGCTGGATCTGTGCCAGAACGACGATATTTTCTTACTGGCCTCTCCAGTGAGCCGGGGCGATCTTGTGGCGTCGGTGCGGATGCTCATCCAGATGGGGCACCGGCTGGAGAAGTTCGTCCGTCCGCAGCGCTCGGAAGAGGAAATGGCCCTGATCGACGAGGCCAAGTCCCTCCTGATGGAGCGTCACGGCATGACGGAGGAGCAGGCCCATCGTTTTCTGCAAAAAAAGAGCATGGACTCCGGGGCCAAAATGGTCCAGACCGCAAAGCTGGTATTAGGCGGGCAGTGAGGAGCATACATATCGGTAGACGATGATGTCTCGTCCGCTTTGGCGGCAGTCCGACCTGAGAATCGACTGCCGCCTTTTGCCTATCTGGGGGCGTCTACCAAAGACAATAGAATAGGATGGAGGTGCGGAGCGATGAAATTCACCAAAATGCACGGCCTGGGGAACGATTACGTCTATCTGGACTGCACGGAGAGCGGTCCCGGAGACCTGCCTGGATTGGCGCGGCGCATGTCGGACCGCCACTTTGGCGTGGGGGCCGATGGGCTCATCTGTGTCCGCACCTCCGAGCGAGCAGATTTCCGGATGGAAATGTATAACGCAGATGGCTCCGAGGGAGAGATGTGCGGCAACGGAATTCGCTGTGTGGGGAAATTTCTCTATGACAAGGGGCTGACGGACCAGACCGAACTGACCATAGAGACGCTGGCGGGGGAAAAGACTCTGGAGCTCCATGTGGAGGGAGGCACCGTCGTCTCTGTCAGCGTGGACATGGGAGAGCCCATCCTCACGCCGGAGCGCATCCCGGTGCTGGGTGCCGGAGAGAGCTTCCTTTCCCGGCGCATCATGGTGAATGGAAGGGAATGGGCGGTGACATGCGTATCCATGGGGAATCCCCATGCGGTGGTCTTTGTGCCGGATGTGGACCGGCTGAACCTGGAGGAGTGGGGCCCGGCCTTTGAGCACCACGCCATCTTCCCCAACCGGACCAACACGGAATTTGTTGAGGTAGAAAACCAGAGCACCCTGCGTATGCGGGTGTGGGAGCGGGGGAGCGGAGAGACCATGGCGTGCGGTACGGGCGCCTGCGCGGCGCTGGTGGCCGCCGTTCTCAGCTATCGCGCCCGCCGGATCGCCACCGTGAAGCTGCGGGGCGGCAGCCTGACCGTCCGCTGGGAGGAGAGCGACGGTCATGTCTATATGACGGGACCCGCAGTCACCGTTTTCGAGGGAGAATGGCCGGATACATAGAAAATAGATGGAGGGACTACAGTGCAGATCAACGACAACTTTTGCAAGCTGCCCGGCAGCTATCTGTTTTCCGAGATCGCCCGCCGTGTGGCGGGCTACACCGGGGAGCACCCGGAGGCGGCGCTGATCCGCCTGGGCATCGGGGATGTGACCCGGCCGCTGCCTCCGGCGGTTCTGGCGGCGATGCACGCCGCCGTGGACGAACAGGGGAGCGCGGAGACCTTCCGGGGCTATGGCCCCGAGCAGGGCTATCCGTTCCTGCGGGAGGCCATGGCTAGGTATGATTTCCAGGCCCGGGGCGCGGAGATCTCGGCCGACGAGATCTTTATCAGCGATGGCGCCAAAAGCGACTGCGGCAACATCGGGGACCTGTTCGGCCCGGGGAACCGGGTGGCCGTCTGCGATCCGGTGTACCCGGCCTATGTGGACACCAATGCGATGGCCGGGAGAGCCGGAGAATACGATAAGGTACGGGAGCGCTGGACGGAGCTGTGCTATATGCCCTGTACGGCGGAGAACGGGTTTACGCCGGACCTGCCCGATGGCGCGGTGGATTTGATCTACCTCTGCTTCCCCAACAACCCCACGGGCGCGGTGGCGACCCGGGAGCAGCTCAAGAGATGGGTGGATTACGCCAATGACTGCGGAGCGGTGATCCTCTTTGACGCAGCCTATGAGGCCTTCATCACCGAGCCCGAGATCCCCCACTCCATTTTCGAGATTGAAGGAGCCCGTACCTGCGCCATTGAATTCCGTTCCTTTTCCAAGACGGCGGGCTTTACCGGTACCCGCTGCGCGGCGACGGCCATTCCCGGGGAGCTGGTCCGGGGCGGGGCCAGCCTGCGGGAGTTGTGGAACCGTCGGCAGTGCACCAAGTTCAACGGCACCCCCTATATCGTTCAGCGCGGGGCGGAGGCCGTCTATACGGCGGAGGGGCGCCGCCAGGTGGAGGAGAATATCGCCTATTACCTGAGCAATGCGAGGACCATCCGGGAGGGCCTCGCCGCCGCCGGGCTGAAAGTATCGGGCGGCGTGAACTCCCCCTATGTCTGGGTCGGGACGCCGGATGGAATGCCGTCCTGGGACTTTTTCGATCTGCTGCTCCAGAGAGCCAATGTGGTCACCACCCCCGGCGCGGGCTTCGGCCCCAGCGGAGAGGGCTATATCCGCCTCACCGGCTTTGGCGGAGCGGAGGATACGGCACAGGCTGTGGAGCGGATCAAGCGCATATTGTAACGTTTGGACGCGCAATGGGGTGCGACCGCCGGGCCGGAAGGGCTCCGGTGTGCCGCGCCCTTTTTTCCATGGAATTCTTACCCGGAAAGGGGCTTGTACAAATGGAAATGATCAGAAACGAGGGATATCGACAGCAGGGCCTGTATGATCCCGCCTTTGAGCATGACGCCTGTGGAATCGGCGCCGTGGTGGATATCAAGGGCCGGCAGAGCCACCGGACGGTGGACGACGCCCTGAAAATCGTGGAAAAGCTGGAGCACCGGGCCGGAAAGGACGCCGAGGGCAAGACCGGCGACGGTGTGGGCATCCTCCTCCAGATCTCCCACCAGTTTTTTCAAAAGGCCGCCGGTGAGCTGGGCCTATCCCTTGGAGAGGCGCGGGACTACGGCGTAGGGATGTTCTTCTTCCCGCAGGACGGGCTCAAGCGGAGCCAGGCCAAGAAGATGTTCGAGGTCATTGTGGAAAAAGAGGGAATGGAGTTCCTCGGCTGGCGGAGCGTCCCGGTGGAGCCCTCCATCCTGGGCAGCAAGGCTCTGGCAAAGATGCCCTGCATCGAACAGGGCTTTGTGAGGCGGCCCGACGGGACTGCGCGGGGGATCGACTTCGACCGGAAGCTCTATGTCGCCCGCAGGGTCTTTGAGCAGTCCGCCGACGCCACCTATGTCTGCTCCCTCTCCAGCCGCACCATTGTCTATAAGGGCATGTTCCTGGTCCACCAGCTCCGGCGGTTTTACAAGGACCTCCAGGACAGGGACTATCAGTCGGCCATCGCCCTGGTCCACTCCCGCTTCTCCACCAATACCAACCCCTCCTGGGAGCGGGCCCACCCCAACCGCCTGCTTCTCCACAACGGAGAGATCAACACCATACGCGGCAACGCGGATCGGATGCTGGCCCGGGAAGAGACCATGTCTGCGCCCCTGCTGGACACGGAGCTGGACAAGGTCTACCCTGTCATCAACGGAGAGGGCTCCGACTCCGCCATGCTGGACAACTCGTTGGAGTTTATGATGATGGCCGGTATGGACCTGCCGCTGGCGGTCATGGTCACCATCCCCGAGCCCTGGCAGGGGGACAAGACCATCTCAAGGACCAAGCGGGACCTCTATCAGTACTACGCCATTCTGATGGAGCCGTGGGACGGCCCCGCATCCATCCTCTTCTCTGACGGCGATGTGGTGGGCGCGGTCCTGGACCGCAACGGCCTGCGCCCCTCCCGATACTATGTGACCTCTGACGACCGCTTGATTCTCTCCTCGGAGGTGGGGGTGCTGGATATCCCGGCAGACCGTATCGTGGAAAAGTCCCGTCTGCAGCCCGGGCGGATGCTGCTGGTGGACACCAGGGCCGGGCGGATCATCGGGGATGAGGCGCTCAAGGAGACCTATGCCGCGCGCCAGCCCTACGGGGAGTGGCTGGATAAGAATTTGGTCCACCTCTCTGATCTGAGCATTCCCAACCACCGTGTGGAGAATCGCTCACGGGAGGCCCTGGCCCGGCTTCAGAAGGCCTTCGGCTATACCTATGAGGACGTGCGCAACGCCATCCTCCCCATGGCAAGGACCGGGGCCGAGCCCACCGCCGCCATGGGGGTCGATATTCCCCTGGCCGTACTGGACGACCGGGGGCAGCCGCTGTTCAACTACTTCAAACAGCTCTTTGCACAGGTCACCAATCCGCCCATCGACGCCATCCGCGAGGAGGTAGTCACAGACACCACCGTCTATATCGGCGACGACGGCAACCTCCTCCAGGAAAAGGCGGAGAACTGCAAGGTGCTCCAGGTCCACAACCCTATCCTCACCTCTACGGACCTGATGAAGATCCGGCATATGAAGAAGCCGGGTTTCCACGTGGAGACCGTCTCCATCCTCTACTATAAGAACACCCCTCTGGAGCGCGCGCTGGATCATCTCTTCGTGGCGGTGGACCGTGCTTACCGGGCGGGGGCCAACATCATCATCCTCTCTGACCGGGGAGTAGACGAGAACCACGTGGCCATTCCGTCTCTGCTGGCCGTGTCCGCCATTGAGCAGTATCTGGTACGGACCAAAAAACGCACGGCGGTATCCATCATTCTGGAGTCCGCCGAGCCCCGGGACGTCCACCATTTTGCCACCCTCCTGGGCTACGGGGCCCGGGCCATCAACCCATACCTGGCACAGGAGACCATCGTCTCTCTCATTGAGGACGGGCTGCTGGACAAGGATTTCCATGCGGCCGTGGATGACTACAACGCCGCCATTCTCCATGGGATCGTGAAGATCGCCTCCAAGATGGGCATCTCCACCATCCAGTCCTACCAGTCCGCTCAGATCTTTGAGGCGGTGGGCATCGCAAAGGAGGTGGTGGACCAATATTTCACCAACACGGTCTCCCGGGTGGGTGGCATCGGCCTGAATGAGATCGGGGAGCTGGTGGACCGCAACCACTCCAGGGCGTTTGATCCCCTGGGCCTGGGGACCAATCTGGAACTGGACTCCATGGGGGCCCATAAGGCCCGCGCGGGCGAGGAAGACCACCTCTACAATCCCCAGACCATCCACCTTCTCCAGGAGGCCACCCGGCGGGGGGATTACGGACTCTTCAAAGAGTATACCGCCCATGTGGACGATGAGACCCGGCCTCATACCCTCCGCGGGCTGCTGGAGATGCGCTATGCGGAAACGCCCGTCCCCATCGATGAGGTGGAAGGCGTGGATTCCATTGTCAGGCGGTTCAAGACGGGCGCGATGAGCTACGGCTCCATCTCCCAGGAGGCCCATGAGTGCATGGCGCAGGCCATGAACCTGTTGGGCGGCAAGTCCAACTCCGGCGAGGGCGGTGAAAGGCCCGAGCGGCTGGGCACGGATAAAAATTCCGCCATCAAGCAGGTGGCGTCCGGGCGGTTCGGCGTTACGTCCGAATACCTGGTCTCCGCCAATGAGATCCAGATCAAGCTGGCCCAGGGGGCCAAGCCCGGAGAGGGTGGACATCTGCCCGGCAAAAAGGTCTATCCCTGGATCGCCAAGTGCCGCTACTCCACCCCGGGCGTCACCCTCATCTCCCCGCCCCCTCACCACGATATCTACTCCATCGAGGATCTGGCCCAGCTCATCTATGATCTCAAGAACGCCAACCGGCGGGCCCGCATCTCGGTAAAACTGGTCTCGGAGGCAGGGGTGGGAACCATCGCCGCCGGTGTAGCCAAGGCGGGGGCTCAGGTGGTCCTTATCTCGGGTCACGACGGGGGTACCGGCGCCGCTCCGCGGACCTCCATCCACAACGCGGGCCTCCCTTGGGAGCTCGGCCTTGCCGAGACCCATCAGACGCTGATGGAGAACGGGCTCCGCTCCCGTGTGGTGGTGGAGACGGACGGCAAGCTGATGTCCGGCCGGGATGTGGCCATCGCCTGTATGCTGGGCGCGGAGGAGTTCGGCTTTGCCACTGCGCCTCTGGTCACCATGGGATGCGTCATGATGCGGGTCTGCAACCTGGACACCTGCCCTGTGGGTGTGGCCACCCAGAATCCCGAGCTGCGCAAGCGCTTTACGGGCCGGCCCGAATATGTGGTGAACTTTATGCGCTTCATCGCCCAGGAGCTGCGGGAGCATATGGCGAAGCTGGGTGTGCGCACCATAGACGAGCTGGTGGGCCGCACTGACCTCCTGAAGGTCCGTCCCCATGCCGCCAATGAGCGGGCCGCCACGGTGGACCTCTCGGCTGTGCTTGCCAACCCGTATGTGGGCACCGGCGCCAAGCAGCACTTTGACCCGGCGGATATCTACGACTTCAGGCTGGAGGATACCGTGGACCTCAAGGTGCTGGAAAAGCGCCTTGGCAGGGCGCTGGAGCGGGGAGAGAAGGCAAGGGTGGAGATCGGAGTCTCCTCTACGGACCGGACGCTGGGGACCATTCTCGGCTCCGACATCACACGGCTCCATGGGGACCGACTCCCCGACGACAGCCTCACCGTCAAGTGTACCGGCGGGGGCGGACAGTCCTTCGGCGCGTTCATCCCCAAGGGCTTGACACTGGAGCTGGAGGGCGATTCCAACGACTACTTTGGCAAAGGCCTTTCCGGCGGCAAGCTGGTGGTCTATCCGCCCAAAGACAGCACCTACCCGGCGGAAGAGAACATCATCATCGGTAACGTGGCCCTGTACGGCGCCACCTCGGGGCGGGCCTTTGTCTGCGGCGTGGCCGGAGAACGCTTCTGTGTCCGGAATTCCGGCGCGGTGGCCGTGGTGGAGGGAGTGGGCGACCACGGCTGCGAGTATATGACCGGCGGCCGGGTGGTGGTCCTGGGGCGCACCGGCAAAAATTTTGCCGCCGGTATGTCGGGCGGCGTGGCCTACGTACTGGATGAGCACCGTGACCTCTACATGCGGCTCAACAAGTCGCTGGTCTCCATGGATCCGGTGACGGAAAAGCATGACATTGCAGAGCTCAGGGGCCTCATCCAGGAGCACGTGGCCCTTACTGGCTCCAAGAGGGGAATGGAGATCCTGACCCAATTGGACCACTATCTGCCGCTCTTCAAGAAGATCCTGCCCCTCGACTATGATCGGATGCTCCGCACCATTGCCCAATTGGAGGAGAAGGGGATGGACCGGGAGCAGGCCGAGGTGGAGGCGTTTTACCTGAATACGAGAGGAGGGGAGCAGTAATGGGCAAGCCGACCGGATTTCTGGAATATCCGCGCCAGGGGAACCCCGCGGAGGCTCCCAAGGAGCGCGTCCGGCATTTTTGTGAGTTCCACCCCCGGCTGGGCCGGGAGGAGCGCCGGCGCCAGGGGGCGCGCTGTATGGAGTGCGGCGTCCCCTTCTGCCAGTCCGGCGCCGTCCTGAACGGAATGGTGTCCGGCTGTCCGCTGCACAATCTGGTGCCGGAGTGGAACGACCTCGTCTACACCGGCAATTTCGGGCATGCACTCCAGCGGCTCCTGAAGACCAACAATTTTCCGGAGTTTACCGGACGGGTGTGTCCCGCCCTGTGCGAGGCGGCCTGCACCTGCGGTCTCCATGGGGACCCTGTCACCGTGAAGGAAAATGAGCTGGGGATCATTGAGGACGCGTGGGAGAAGGGGCTCATCCAGCCCCATCCGCCCAAGGTCCACACGGGGAAACGGGTGGCGGTGGTGGGGTCCGGCCCTTCTGGACTGGCCTGCGCGGCCCAACTGGGAGGCAGAGGGCACGCCGTCACCGTCTTCGAGCGGGCGGACCGGCCTGGCGGTCTGCTGATGTACGGGATTCCCAATATGAAGCTGGAAAAGCGTATCGTGGAGCGCCGGGTGGCCCTGATGGCCGCCGAGGGCATAGTGTTCCGCACCGGCGTGGACGTGGGGCGGGACCTCTCCGCCCAGGACCTGCTGAAGGACTATGACGCAGTGGTGCTCTGCTGCGGCGCGGCGGAAGCAAGGGACCTGAAGGTGCCTGGCAGAGAGGGCGGAGACGTCTATTTCGCGGTAGACTTCCTCAAAGCCACCACCAAGAGCCTGCTGGATTCCGATCTCAAGGACGGGCAGTACGTCTCAGCCAAGGGGAAAAATGTGGTCATCATCGGCGGCGGCGACACGGGCAACGACTGTGTGGGCACCTCCATCCGTCATGGATGCAAGTCCGTGGTACAGTTGGAGATGATGCCGAAGGCCCCCGACCGGCGGGCGGAGACCAACCCCTGGCCCGAATGGCCCAGGGTCTGCAAGACCGACTACGGCCAGGAGGAGGCCATCGCCCTCTTCGGTGCCGATCCCAGGATCTATCAGACCACGGTGACCGAGATCCTGAGGGACGAGAAGGGCGCGCTCACCGGCGTCAGGACGGTGAAGCTCACCGGCGACCTCAAGCCTGTGGAGGGCAGTGAGCAGACGCTCAAGTGTGAGCTGCTGCTCATCGCGGCCGGCTTTTTAGGGCCGCAGGACTATGTCCCCGCCGCCTTTGGCGTGGAGCGCACCCCCCGTACCTGCGTGCAGACTGCGGCAGGGCGATACGCGACCAGCGTACCCAGGGTATTTACGGCGGGAGATATGCACCGGGGACAGTCCCTGGTGGTATGGGCCATCCAGGAGGGCCGGGCCGCCGCCCGGGAGGTGGATGAATTCCTGATGGGATATACCAACCTGGAATGAGGGAAACTGGAGGGGACATGCCTTGGGCGTGTCCCCTCCAGTTTTCACACCTGTCAAATTCCGGTTGCGTTTCCCGCAGAATTCCCGTATGATGTTGCGTGGTGATCAAATTGATGAAATGTTTCAGGGTGGTGTCCCGCCTGCTCCTGCTGCTTCTGCTGCTGGCCACAGCCGCCGTGGCCCTCTTCCATTTCCTGCGCTGGCGGGGGTATATCCTGCTGCCGCAGGAGGCTGACCCGCGCCAGTGGCAGGTGTTCGGCGTGGACGTCTCCACTTATCAGGGGGATGTGGACTGGCCGGCCCTGCGGGCACAGGGTGTGGATTTCGCCTTTATCAAGGCCACAGAGGGGAGCTCCCTTCAGGACCGGCAGTTTTCCGCCAACTGGGAGAACGCACAGGCTGCGGGCGTGCGGGTGGGAGCCTATCACTTTTTCAGCTATGACAGCCCGGGGGAGACCCAGGCGGACAATTTCATCTCCATGGTACCGGTGACGGCCGGGGCGCTGCCCCCGGTGGTGGATATTGAGTTCTATGGGGACAAGCTGGAGAATCTGCCGGACAAAGCCCATGTCAAATCGGTGCTGGATCCGCTGCTCCGGCGGCTGGAGGAATTTTACGGGGTAAAGCCCATTCTCTATGTGACATACCGCTCCTATGCGCTCTATCTCAGGGAGGGCTATGAGGCATATCCCCTGTGGGTGAGCCGCCCGCTGCTGGCCCCATTTGACAAGAACTGGTCCTTCTGGCAGTATTCCCACAGTGCTGAGCTGGAGGGGTATGACGGTGCGGAACGGCGCATCGACCTCAATGTATTCCGGGGATCTCTGGAGGAATTTCAGACCTTCGGGCTTGCAGGGTGAGGGATGCCTGTCCCCGGGCGGGCGCCGGCTTTTTCTCACGCTCCCTATTCTAATCCCGCGGCATTTCTGCTATAATATCCTAATAGCCATGTGATACCAATTCTTTTTGGAGGTGCGATATGGACCGATACCTCTCTTTGATACAGGAACTCAGAAAAGTCTGTCCCGGGCTGGAGCTGCGGGAAAACGAGCTCATGAGCAGGCACACCACCTTCCGGATCGGCGGGCCCGCGCGGCTCATGGCCCTGCCGGTCACGGAGGAGGAGGCCGAGGCCGCGGTGCGCTGTGCCAGGGGACTGGGCGTCGCCCCATTTTATATGGGCAACGGAAGCGACCTTTTGGTGGCGGACCGGGGATACGACGGGTTTATCCTGAAGGCGGTCAGCGGCCTGAACAGCCTGCGGGCGGAGGGCAACACCATCGCCGCGGGGAGCGGCGTTCTTCTCTCCCGCCTGGCGTCCTTCGCTATGGAGCAGGGGCTTTCCGGGCTGGAGTTTGCCCATGGCATTCCCGGCTCGCTCGGCGGCGCCGTCACCATGGACGCGGGGGCCTATGAAGGGGATATGAGCATGGTGGTCCGGGAGGTGCGCTGCCTTACGGAGGAGGGGGAGCGGGAGACGGTCTCCGGCCGAGACCTGGACTTTTCTTACCGCCACAGTGCCTTCTCAGATGAACGGCGCTTTATCCTGGGCGCTACGCTGGAGCTGAAAAGCGGCGACAGCGCCGCCATCAAGGCCCTGATGGATGACCTATGGAACCGCCGCCGCCACAAGCAGCCTCTGGATGTGCCCAGCGCCGGGAGTACGTTCAAGCGTCCCAAAGGCTACTTTGCCGCGGCCCTGATCGACGAATGCAAGCTGAAAGGCGTCAAAATGGGTGGAGCGCAGGTGTCCACCAAGCACGCGGGCTTCCTCATCAACGCGGGGGGGGCCACCTGTGATGATGTGCTCCGTCTGGCGGAGTTTGTCCGGGAGACCGTGCGCCGGGAGACCGGCGTGGAACTGGAGCTTGAGGTGCGGACGCTGGGAGTTTAAGCGTGAGTGCGGCATTGCGGCGCATGGAGGGGTGACAAAAGATGAAATTTATTCTGATTTCCGGCCTTTCCGGCGCCGGGAAGAGTAAGGCGGCCTCCTTCCTGGAGGATATGGGATACTATGTGGTGGACAACATGCCGGCGGCGCTCATCCCCAAGTTTGCCGAGCTCTGCATGGCGGGCCAGGGTCAATATGACAGGGTGGCGCTGGTCACGGACATCCGGGGCGGACAGACCTTCGACGGCCTGTTTTCCGCTCTGGACCAGCTCCACGAAATGGGCTGCGACTACAAGATCCTCTTCGTGGAGGCCACGCTGGAGACCATTGTAAAGCGGTACAAGGAGACCCGCAGGATACACCCCCTGGCGAAAAACGGCCGCTCCCTGGCAGAGGCGGTCCGCGTGGAGCGGACGGCTCTGGAGCCCGTCCGCCAGCGGGCGGAATACATCGTGGACACGTCCGCACTCTCCACCGCAAAACTGCGCGGGGAGATGCTCCGCCTCTTTGGAGAGGGGGACGGAGCGCCGGCCATGAGCGTGTCCGTGATTTCCTTCGGCTTTAAATACGGCATCCCCATCGAGGCCGATCTGGTCTTTGACGTGCGATTCCTGCCCAATCCCTATTATATCGCCGAGCTGCGGGACCAGACCGGACTGGACGACGGCGTGCGGGACTTCGTATTCGGATACCAGCAGACCAGGGACTTCATGAAGCACCTGGAGAACCTGATGGGCTTTCTGCTCCCCCTCTATGTGGAGGAGGGAAAGACCGCACTGGTCATCGGCGTGGGCTGTACCGGCGGGCACCACCGCTCGGTGGCGGTGACCCGCGCATTGGCCGACTTCATCCGGCAGAAGGGCTACAGCGCCGCGGAGAACCACAGAGACATGACGCGGGACTGAGGAGGGCCGATTTATGATCGAACCATATGGCCGCTCGGACAGCCGTTGGGAGCACGGACCTAAGATCGCCGCCATCGGCGGGGGGACCGGACTGTCCACCATGCTGCGCGGTCTCAAACAGTATACCCGCAACCTGACCGCCATCGTGACCGTGGCGGATGACGGGGGGGGCTCCGGAATGCTCCGGCAGGACCTGGGGATGCCCCCGCCGGGGGACATCCGTCACTGTATGGAGGCGCTGGCCAATGTGGAGCCCGTGATGGGCGAGTTGCTGTCCTACCGCTTTCCCAAAGACTCCGGGAGCCTGGGAGGGCAATCCTTTGGGAATCTGATCCTGGCGGCGCTCAACGGCATTTCCCCCTCCTTTGATCAGGCGGTGGCGCGGATGAGCGAGGTGCTGGCCATCACCGGACGGGTGCTCCCCGTTACAAACGAGGATGTGCGCCTGGAGGCCACATTTGAAAACGGGACCAGCGTGGTGGGGGAGTCCAAGATCAGCCGGTTCAAAAAGGAACAGGACTGCCGGATCCGGAAGGTGCGGCTTCTGCCGGAGCACCCTCCCGCCCTGCCCGAAACGCTGCGGGCGATCCGGGAGGCGGACCTTATTTTACTGGGTCCGGGAAGCCTTTACACCAGCGTCATCCCCAATCTGCTGGTAGATGGGGTGGCGGAGGCCATCCGGGCGTCTGATGCGCTGAAAATCTATATCTGCAACATCATGACCCAGGATGGGGAGACAGAGGGCTATACGGTCTCAGACCACGTGGCGGCGCTCCTGGCCCATGGTGGGCCGGGCCTAGTCGACCTCTGTCTGGCCAACTCCGCGCAGGTGCGGCCCGGCCTGGTGGAGCGGTACCGCGAGGAGGATGCCGCCCCCATCGCGGTGGACCGGGCGGCGGTAGAGTCCCTGGGGATAGAACTGGTGGAACGGCCTCTGGCCTCTGAGACCTCCGACTTTGCCCGGCATTCCATTGCCCGGCTGGCCGCCGCCGTGATGGAGCTGCACGGCGAACGCTCCATGCGGGTCGTGCCGAAACTGGGTGCGGAGGACGGCGCGTTTATCCTTGAAGATACTTAGGGAAGGGGAGCGTTATGTCGTTTGGAACGCAGGTGAAAGAGGAGCTCTGCCGCGGGGAGCCCGCCCGGAAATGCTGTGCCCGGGCCGAGGCATATGGTGTGCTCCTTTTCTGCCATACCTTTGCTCCGCGGGAAATCAAGGTGGTCACGGGCAGCGCTGCCTTTGCAGGGAGACTCCCGGAGCTCTTCCGAAGGGCCTTTCGTCTGAGCTTCGATCAGCGCCCGGAGCCGGGAGAGGCGGGGAAACGGATCTTCCTGATCCATGATCCGGACAAGCTTTCCGCCATCCGGGAGATCTACGGGATCGATCCGGCGGTAAGCTTGGCCCACCATATCAACTTTGCGGTATTGGAGGAGGATCACTGCAGAACGGCCTTCCTGCGGGGGGCCTTCCTGACTGCCGGCTCCGTAAGCGACCCGGCGAAGGGATACCATCTGGAGCTGGTGACCTCTCATTATAACGTCAGCCGGGAGCTTTCGGCGCTGCTGCCGGAGGTGGGGTTCTCTCCCAAGCAGACCACCCGGAAATCCAACTATATCACCTATTTCAAATCCAGCGAGACCATTGCCGACTTCCTGACCGCAGTGGGGGCACCCCTTTCTGCCATGGAGCTGATGAACGCGAAGCTGGAGAAACATTTGCGGGGAAGTGTGAACCGGCGGGTAAACTGTGATTCGGCCAATCTGGATAAGGCGGTGGACGCCGCCCTGGGGCAGGTGGAGGCCATTGAGCGGTACGCGTCGGTCCACGGGCTGGATTCCCTGCCGGACAAGCTCCGGGAGACGGCGGCACTGCGGATGGACCATCCGGAACTGACGCTCTCACAGTTGGCAGCCCTCTGCGACCCGCCGGTGACCAAGTCATGCCTGAACCATCGGCTGCGGAAGCTCATGGAACTGGCCGGAAGATAACGTGCGACAGACAGGAGGTTCCCCATGGCCTTTACCCATCTTCACATCCACACGGAATATTCGCTTCTGGACGGCTGCTGCCGGATCCCAGGATTGGTACGGCGCGTAAGGGAACTGGGACAGACCGCCGTGGCCATCACCGACCACGGCGTCATGTACGGGGCGGTGGACTTTTATAAGGCCTGCAAGGCCGAGGGGATCAAGCCCATCATTGGCTGCGAGGTCTATGTGGCGCCCAGGACCCGGTTTGACAAGGTGCACGAGATGGACAGCGGCGCCCGGCACCTCATCCTTTTGTGCCGCAATGAGGTCGGCTACCGGAATCTCTGCCATATGGTGTCCCGGAGCTTTACCGAAGGCTTTTATGTCCGGCCTCGCATCGACAAGGACCTGCTGCGGGAGCACCACGAGGGGCTGATTGCCCTGTCGGCCTGCCTGGCAGGGGAGATCCCCCGCCTCCTCCGGAACGGACAGTATGAGGCGGCGAAGCAAGAGGCCCTGGCAATGAGAGAGCTCTTTGGCGCGGATGGCTATTATCTGGAGCTCCAGGATCACTCTCTTTCGGAAGATCCCCAGATCGTGCAGGGTCTGTTGCGCCTTCATGAGGATACCGGCATCCCTCTGGTGGCCACCAACGACGCCCACTATCTCACTCGGGCCGACGCCGTCACCCAGGATGTGCTCATGTGCATCCAGATGGGCAAAACCGTAGACGATCCCGGCCGAATGAAATTTGAAACAGAGGAGTTCTACGTCAAAAGCGAGGCGGAAATGCGCGCGCTTTTCCCGCAGTGCCCTGAGGCCATTGAGAATACCCAAAGGGTGGCGGATCTCTGTAATGTGGAGTTCGAGTTCGGAACGTACCACCTGCCGGAATTCAAGCTGCCGGAGGGATATACCGACAGGGACGCCTATTTTGAAAGGCTCTGCCTGGACGGCTTCAAGCGCCGCTACCCGGAGGAGCCGCCGGAATATTTGCAGCAGCTCCGCTATGAGATGGATATGATCCGCAAGATGGGGTTTGTGGACTATTTCCTCATTGTCTCCGACTTCATCGGCTATGCCAAGCGCAGCGGCATCCCCGTGGGACCCGGGCGTGGCTCCGCTGCGGGGAGCGTAGTGTCCTACTGCCTGGACATCACCGACGTGGAACCCATGAAATACAGTCTCTATTTCGAGAGATTCCTGAATCCGGAGCGGGTCACCATGCCGGATATCGATATCGACTTCTGTATCCGCCGCCGTCAGGAGGTCATCGACTATGTCTGCCGTAAATACGGCTCGGACCACGTGGCCCAGATCGTCACCTTTGGTACGATGGCCGCCCGAGGCGCGATCCGGGACGTGGGGAGGGCGCTCAATTTCCCCTATGCCGAGGTCGACCAGATTGCCAAGCTGGTGCCCAGCGGCCCGGGGGCGCTTCACATCACGCTGGATGAATCCCTGAAAATCTCCAAGTCACTGCGTGAACTCTATGAGGGGGACGAGCGGGTCAGGCAGCTCATCGACACTGCCCAGAGCATCGAGGGAATGCCCCGCCACGCCTCCACGCACGCTGCCGGCGTGGTCATCACCCGCCTGCCGGTGGACGACTATGTGCCTCTGGCGAAAAATGACGAATCGGTGGTCACCCAGTATACCATGACGACCCTGGAGGAGCTGGGGCTGCTCAAGATGGACTTCCTGGGCCTGCGGAACCTGACGGTCCTGGATGACGCGGTGAAGCTGGTACAGCGAAGTGACCCCACATTCACGCTCTCCTCGATTTCAGACGACGACCCGAAGGTGTTCCAGATGCTCTCTGAAGGAAAGACCTCCGGGGTGTTCCAGATGGAATCACCGGGCATGACGGGCGTATGCGTGGGGCTCAAGCCGCAGAATATCGAAGATATTACCGCTATCATCGCCCTCTACCGCCCGGGTCCCATGGATTCCATTCCCAGATTCATCGCCTGCAAGCATGATCCCAAGCTGATCCGGTATAAGCATCCCGCCCTGATTCCGATCCTGTCCGTCACCTACGGCTGTATCGTCTATCAGGAGCAGGTCATCGAGATATTCCGAAAGCTGGGGGGCTACTCCCTTGGACAGGCGGATATGGTACGGCGGGCCATCTCCAAGAAAAAGAAGGCCCAGATCGAGAAGGAGCGCCACTCCTTTATCCATGGAGATCCGGAGCGGGGGATACCCGGCTGTGTCGCCAATGGCATCCCCGCCCAGACCGGTGAGGATATCTACGACGAGATCTACGATTTTGCAAACTACGCGTTCAACAAAGCCCATGCGGTGAGCTATGCCATCGTCTGCTATCAGACCGCATGGTTCAAGTGCCACCATATGCGGGAGTATATGGCGGCGCTGCTCACCTCGGTGCTGGATTATCAGGAGAAGGTGGCCGAGTACATTGGCGAATGCCGTGAGAACGGCATCCGCCTCATGCCGCCGGACATCAACCTCTCGGACGCCGACTTTACGGTGGACAATGGAAACATCCGGTTTGGCCTCGTCGCGGTGAAGGGCGTGGGCCGGGGCGTCATCCAAAACCTGCTGGCGGAGCGGGGCCGGAGCGGGCGCTTCACCTCCTTCCCGGACTTCTGCCAGCGGATGATGGGGGCGGATCTGAACCGGAGGGTGGTGGAGAGCCTCATCAAGTGCGGTGCCTTCGACAGTCTGGGGTATAAGCGATCTCAACTGATGGAGGTCTATGGACAGGTCCTGGACGGCATCGCCCAGCAGCGGCGAAAGAACCTGGAGGGTCAATTCGACCTCTTTGGGGGCGGGGGAGAGGACGAGTCCTCCGGCATTCCCGAACTGGTCCTGCCCAACCTCCCGGAGTATTCCCGCAGCCAACTGATGACCATGGAGCGGGAGACCACAGGGCTCTATTTGACAGGCCACCCCATGGATGAGTACAGGGAGGCCGCCCGAAATGCCAAGGCCGCGCCCATAGGGGCCATTCTGTCCGACTTTGCCAAGGAAGACGGACCGGAGATCTACCGGGACGAGCAGCGGCTCTCCATCGCGGGCATCGTCGCCTCTTCCAAGACCAAGACGACCAAAAACAACACCCTGATGGCCTATGTGACGCTGGAGGACGACACCGGCGCCATGGAGCTGCTGGTCTTCGCGCGTGTGCTGGGGGAGAGCGGAGGCTATATCAAGGAGAATGCCCCGGTACTGGCCACCGGGCGGCTGTCGGTCCGAGACGAGAAGGCGCCCCAGATGCTGGTCGACAGTATCCGCCCGCTGGGAGAGGCCGGGACGGCCGTTAAGGAGCGGGAAAGCGGGCAGAAACTCTATGTCAAGGTGCCCACGGCCCAGAGCCCACAATTTGAGAAGATCAAAAAGATCTTCCTCATGTTTCCCGGTGAGCAGCAGGCGGTCTTTTACTTTTCGGATACCCGGAAACGGATGGGAACGCCCTGCGTCATCCACCCCGCCCTGATCCGGGAGCTGGGTGAGATGCTTGGCGGAGAGAATGTGGTGCTGAAATGACGATTTGTGTGAGGAAACGATGAAGAAACTGGTTTCTCTACTCTTTCACCGCGTGGTCCTGGTGGCTTTTTTCCTGCTGATCCAGGTGGCCGTCCTGGTGGTCATGCTCCTACGGTTCAACAACTATTTCCTGCCCTTTTACGGCGTGTGCGTCGCCATCAGCCTCTTTGCGGTCTTTTGGATCGTGGGGCGCCAGAGCGATCCCGCCTATAAGATCGCATGGATCATCCCCATCCTGGTCTTTCCCATCTTCGGAGGGTTGTTCTATCTGCTTTTCGGCGGCAATCGGCTCAGCAGCCGGACCCGCCGGAAGATGGAGGGAACGGACCGAAAGATGGAGGAGGTGCTCAGACCGGACTATAAGGCGGACGAGCTTTCCTCACTGGGGGAGGATGCAGTGCACCAGGCCCGCTATCTGGAGCACATCGCCCACTGCCCGGTCTATGGGAACACGGAAACAGAGTATTATCCCCTGGGGGAGCTGTGCTTTACCCGGATGGTGGAGGAGCTCAAACGGGCGGAGCGGTATATTTTTGTGGAGTATTTCATCATTGAAGAGGGGAAGATGTGGGACACCATCCTGGACATCCTGAAGGATAAGGCGCAGGAAGGAGTGGATGTCCGGGTCATGTATGACGACATCGGCTCCATGTTCACGCTGCCGCGGGACTACGCCAGGGAACTGGAGGCAAGGACGGGGATCAAGTGCTGCGTGTTCAATCCTTTTGTGCCCATCCTGTCCCTGCGGCTCAACAACCGGGACCACCGAAAGATCATGGTGATCGACGGTAAGGTGGCGTTTACCGGCGGGATCAACCTGGCCGACGAATATATCAACGAAAAGGTGAAATACGGCCACTGGAAGGACAGCGCCATCCAAGTGCGGGGCGAGGCGGCTTGGAGCATGACGGTCATGTTCCTGACGCTGTGGGACTATGTGCGGGAAAAGGCCACGGAGGACTATGATGCGTTCCGCCCCCCGGAGCTGCCGGAGATCCAGGCCCCGGGCTTCGTACAGCCCTATACGGACAACCCGTTGGACTGCGAGGCGGTGGGGCAGGCGGTCTATCTGAATCTCATTAACAAAGCGCGGCGCTATGTCTATATCACCACACCTTACCTGATTGTTGACGACAGCACAAATACCGCGCTGTGCATTGCGGCAAAATCCGGGGTGGATGTCCGCATCATGACCCCCCACATTCCGGACAAGCGGGTGGTGTTTGAGCTCACCCGCTCCCACTATCAGCCCCTTTTGGAGGCGGGCGTCAAGATCTACGAATATACGCCGGGCTTTGTCCATGCAAAAAATTTCGCAGTGGATGACAAGTACGGTACGGTGGGGTCCATCAATCTGGATTACCGCAGTCTGTTTCTCCACTTTGAAAATGGCGTGTGGCTGTGCAACGACCCCAGCATTCGGGACATCCGCGCGGATTTTCTCTCTACACTGGAGCAGTGCCAGAGCGTGACGCTGGCGCAGTGCCGGGCCCTGCCGTGGTGGAGGAAGGCGGTGCGGGCGGTGCTGCGAGTCTTTGCCCCCCTGATGTAAGCGAACGAGAAGGAGCCGCAGGACTGAGTCCTGCGGCTCCTTCATATATTGTTTGCATTATCATTTGGCGGAGTGCCCGGCCTTCCGGGCAGCCTTCCGCCTCTCTTTGGAGGCGCGGAGCGCGGCACGCCACTGTGCGCCATAGGCACGGACGTCGTCGAGGGTATAGCGCTGCGAGGTCATATGGACATAGCGGTTGCGGAAGCGGCGGCTTTGACGTTCCGCGCGGGCCAGCAGCTCGTTGTAATCATCCATGAGCCGGTCCAGACGTTCCGCTGCGGAAGGGGGGAGGCTGCCCCGGACGCCGTCCAGCTTCTGCCGGAGCTGTTCGCCCACCTCCTCGATATTGTCTCCAAGATCGGCCTTGGCCAAGGCCATTTGGAGGCGCAGCTCGTCTCCCGCGGTCTGGAGCTTGTTCATAGCCCGGGTCACCAGAGCCAGCTTCCGGACGGTGGTGACGGTATCCACGGCCAGAAGCGTGAAGAAGGAGCCGCACAGGGTATACTGGAGCCACATGGGGATTCGGGCGAACAGCCGGGCCACGGGCGGATGAATCCAGAACACAGCTACATAGGACATGACGCCCCAGAACAAGCTGACAGGGAGGCATACCCGGCCCTTGATATTCAATTTAACATGGCTGTAGTCCCAGTACTTGATGTGCGTGGTGGTCTCCAAAAACCAACCGACCAGGTATTCCCAGGCCGTCATGACCACCACCGCCACAAAATAGAAAACCACCAGATTGTCCCGGAAAGGAGCAAAAAAGAGGATCATCAACAGGAATCCCACTCCGTAGATGGGGCAGAGCGGACCATAGAGAAAGCCACGGGGGACATAATGCCGTTCCTTGATAGAACAGTAGGCGGTCTCCCACACCCATCCACAGAAGGAATAGAAAATAAAATAGAGGAACAGCAGGGGTATGGGATATCCCAGCAGCATAGGCGCGTCCATCATCAGGCTACTCCTTTTCCTCGTAATCGGTGAGCAGCACATCCAGAATGCCGTTGTAAATCTGCTCCGGATGGGCTTTGAACTGCTCGGAGAGACGGTCACACTGCTGCTCGGTCGCGGCCAGCATATCCACGGTGAGCAGATTCCCGTGCTCATCATCCAGCGCCAGACGGAGGGTGAAGGTGCCGTCATTGCGAGGGATGCGCTCAGAGCGCACCTGGGCGTCACGGCGGAGGCGGCTGTTGAGCTTGGTGACATTTTTATCGCATTTGACCCGGACAGAATAGGGGAGGCTGCTTTCACAGATGGCCCCGTTTTTCCGGCCCTTCTCTGTGATGGAGTACCGCTCGTCCTCCAGCAGGAGGTGCTCCGTACTCACCAGCTCTGCGGCAGCCTCGGCGAAATCAAAGTAGTCCACGCCCTCGTCACACATGGTGAGATCGGCCAGAGTGGGCATATCGATGGGAGCGGCCACGCGGGACATGATATAGAGGATCAAAAACTTGATGTCCAGCTTGTCGTGGATGAATCCGACACGAGCCATGGTGCGCCTCCTTTTGGAATAGATAAAAGGGAAAAGTCCCATAAGGACATTTTACTATTATACCGAAAAAAAGCGAAGGGGACAAGAGTGAATTTCTGCAGACCCCGCCGTGGGTTGACAGCGGGGAGGCGAGGGGGTAAGATGAAAAAAACACCCTTGGGAGGCAACTTATGAAACGCTACCGTCTGTTGTCCGCGGGCCTCGCCGTATTGCTCCTCCTGGGCTCCTGTTCGGTGCCGAATCCGGCTCCTTCGGAGGGGGAGACGCCGCGGCCAGGGCCCACATCCACTCCGGAACCGGAGCCGACGCCGTACAACGGCCCGGAAAATCCGCTTACGGGAGAACCCATTTCAGGAGAGCTGGCAAATCGGCGCCCCATTGCCGTCATGCTCAATAATCTTAAGGAGGCTCTGCCCCAATTGGGGCAGTCACAGGCGGACATCATCTATGAGTGCCTGGCGGAGGGCGGCATTACCCGCATGATGGGGGTGTACCAGAGTGTGGAAGGGGTGGGGATGATAGGGTCGGTCCGCTCCGCCCGACCCTATTATTTGGAGCTGGCGCTGGGGCATGACGCCCTGTACATCCACGCCGGGGGCAGTGAGGACGCCTATGCCAAGATCAGGTCCTGGGACGTAGATCATTTTGACGCGGTGCGGGGGCCCTATCAGGGCCGCTCGCCGGACTCCAACCTCATGTGGCGGGATGCGGACAGACGAAAAAACAACGGTCTGGAGCACAGTGTGGTCACCACCGGTTCTGCGATCGAGACCTATCTGCCCGAGGAGGTCCGGAGGGAGCACAAAGAGGACTACCGCTATCCGCAGCAGTTTACAGACGACGGTACGCCGGCGGCAGGGGAGAAGGCCGTTACCGTGACGGTGCCGTTCTCCAACTATAAAACAGGGGTCTTTACTTATGATGAGGAGAGTCGGACCTATCTGGTGGAGGAGTATGGCCAGCCCTACATAGACGGGAACACCGGGGAACAGGTGGGAGTCACGAACGTCATCATACTTCAGACGGCGTGCAGTGCCACCGGAGACAGTCTGGCCCACATTACGGTGGACCTCACCTCGGGCGGAGAGGGATGGTACGCCTGCGGCGGAAAAATCATTCCCATTCATTGGAGCAAGGCCGACCGCAGCAGTTCCTTTGTATACACCACAGAAGACGGGGAACCCCTGGTCTTGGGGCGGGGAAAGAGCTATGTGAACATCATCCCCTTAAAATCAGAGGTTATTTTCGCATAAGGCGGCATTTCGCGTTTTGCGCCGCTGCGGCCGGAGCAGGGCCTGTGCAGAGACGGAGTTACATAGAGCCGATGAGAAAGGGGCGCGGACAGCCGCTTGGCTGTCCGCGCCCTGAAATAAAAGGGATGGATCCCGGCGGGAACATGAAAAACGCTTTATTTGATTTTCGCCGCCTCTGGGGTGCCGGACTTCGAAGGTGCCCCAGCATGGACCTTTCGGCCGGCGTCAGCCCGCCAAGCAGCGGTATAGGAAGGTCACGATTTGGGCTCGGGTGCAGTCTGCCAGAGGCTGGAAGGTGGTGGCGCTGGTGCCGGTGGTGATCCCCTGTTCCACGGCCCACTGCACTGCGCTGGCGTAGTACGCGCCTGCCTCCACATCTGTAAAGGGGATGCTGCTCCCGACCGTTGGGGAACCGGCGAAGCGGTATAGGAGGGTCACGGTCTGGCTCCGGGTCACGGTGACTTCAGGGGAAAAGGTGGTGGCACTGGTACCGGTGGTAACGCCCTGTTCCACGGCCCACAATACAGCGTCAAAGTAATACGCATCGCTCCGGACATCCAGGAAGGGGGTATCGGAGCGCACAGGCGCGGGGGAACCGGCGGCTCTCCAGAGGAACGTCACCATTTGGGCGCGGGTACAGGAGACGTCGGGAGAGAAGGTGGCGGCACTGGTGCCGGTGGTGATCCCCTCTCCTACAGCCCAGGCTACCGCATCATAGTAGTAATCGCTGGAACTCACATCCGTAAAGGACGGAGTTTCGTCGGGAAGGAGCGTCTCGATAAAGCTGGCCGTGACGCTCACCTTGGAGCCGGGCATGGTAAAGGTGTACTGGGTGTCGCTCTTCTTGGTCAGCTCTACGGTGCCGCCGTTTTTGTCGGTGACAGCGAGGGCATCCAGTTCATAGCCGGAATCCGGCTTTACCGTAACGGTGACGGTGTCTCCCCTGGAGGCGTTTCTGGGGCTGACGGACACAGTGCCGTTGGAGGTGCTTTCCACGCTCACGGCGTAGGTGCTGGAGCCGCCTCCGGAGCCGCCACTGGAGGAACTGGCGGTTACGGTCACGGTGCAGACGGCAGAGTCCAAGACAACGCCGCTGAGCGAAATCTGAACAGTGATCTCCGCCGCCCCCTCGGCCACACCGGTGACAACGCCGCTTCCATCCACCGTGGCGATGGATTCGTTGCTGGAGGTCCAAACCATGGTCACCTCTGCATTGGCCGGGTCCAGAGTCGCGGCCAGAGACGTGGTATAGCCCTTATGTACGGAGGCGGTACTGTCCAGAGCAATGGTTGGCTTTGCCACGGAATAAGTGCCGTCGGAGTTTTGTGTGGGTGCAAAGCCTTCGGCACAGTACTCGGGAAGGAGGGCGCTTCCAAAGGTGCCTCCGCTGACAGAAATGGCGGACTTTGCAGTTTCTGCGGCACGTTCATCTGCTATGATCCCTCCAAAGGTCCCCTGACCATGGATGGTCAGCGTATCCTCCGTGCGGGTGCTGTCATACAGAATTTTGCCGGTTATCGTACCGGTGTAGTCTTCATCGAACGTGACGGTCACGCCCGGATAGGAGGCGTATTGGCAAATGTCAAAGGCAATGACCTCGTCGCTGGAGGTGACCACGCTCGTATTGCCCTTGAACACGATGGCTCCGTTGTTGAAGCTCAGCGTGTAGTCCTCGCCGTCCACCTGGTTTTTGGCTTCGATTGTCATGTTTTCCAGCGTGAGATCGGCGTAATTCTGTATGATGCGCTTAATGTTATTTGCATTTTCCGCGATTGCGATGGTGCCGTTCTGGAACACAAGAGTGGAGTCCTTCAGCAACTGGAATCCGTTTGTCTCCGTATTTGTAGAGTCGGCGCCAGGACCGGTCAGTGTATAAATATGCCCGTCAAAATCAATGGTGAATGCTTTGCCTGAGGGAACGGAGATCCCAACTGCGTCGGAGACATCTTTCAGAAGAAGAATGGTGTCCCCCTGCTGGGCCGCGTCAATGGCATCTTTTAGGGTCTCGTACCCCAAGCTCCCGATGGCGGCAACGCTGTTCGCGGCAGGGACAATGTGCCACATGCCGGATTCATCCTGCACCTTTTCGGCGGTAGAGCCCGTAATAACATATGCGCTCACATCGCTGGAGAAGGTACCGCCGGAGATAACGGGATCGTCGGCGCCGGCAGCCTTGGCGACCGATCCGGCAGTGCCCGCAAAGGTACCGCCGGTGATGGTCAGCTTGCCCACGTCGTTGGTGGAGGCGCTGGAGCCGCAGTTGACGACGGCATAGGTGTCGGAAGTGAACGTACCGCCGCTGATGCTGGCCTCGTTCCAATTCATCAGCGCATACTGGGTTACATTCTTGAACGTGCCGCCGGAGATGTCCAGCACGCCGCCGTCATCATTTTTAATGGTATTCAATCCGCCGTCGAACAAGCCGCCGGTGATGGTCAATGTGGGGGCGGCGGCATTCACGCCCTCCTTGTATTCCGTGCCGTAGTTCTGATAGCCGTTTTCCACCATGCTGGAATACTGGCCGCTCTGAGAGACCGATACGCCCTCGCCGATGGTCATGACGCCATGATTGACAAGATTGTAGTAGGAATTCCCACCATTATTTTCAGCACTTTGGCCGTTCTCTGCGCTGCGGGTATACTCGCCCCCATTGAGGACAGCGGTGCCGTTGTTGAACAGGGCGGCTTTGGCGTGACTGATGTTGTCCACCTTACCGTTTCCGGCGCTGTCCTCCAAGGTCAGACGGCCGCCCAAGACGACGGTAATGGTATGGCTCCCCGCTGTGTTGGTCAGGGTATTGCCGCCCAAATCCAGGGTGACGGTCCGGTCCCCGCTTACGGTAATACTTTCCGCCGTATCCTTGAGGAGGACTGCGGTGCCGCCCTCGGCGGCGTCGATGGCGGTCTGCAGGGAAGCGTATACCTTGTCACCGACCTTTGCCACGGCGTCCGTATCCTCCTCGGTGCGAGCCTGCACAACATAGGAGACGCCGCCTTCCGTGGCCTCGACGGTCCTGCACTCGGCCGCCACGTAAGGCAGTGCGTCGGTCTCGCCGAGCATAGAATAGCTGCCGCCATAAAGGACGGAGGAGTTGGCCGTATTGGGGGAAACCTTGACGGCGCTGACCCCCTCCGGAGCTAGAAATGTGCCGCCGTAAATGTAGGAACAGGCATCCGCGTTGATGCCGCCGTCGCCGTTGGTGTTGTCATTGCCGATCAACACGGCGGTATAGTTGCCGGCGGTTTTAAATGTGCCGTCATGGATGATGCACTGGACAGTTCCGGCCTCGCCGGCGGCATAAAGGGCATAAAAAACGCTGCTTGTGTGGTTATTGTCGCAAACAACGGTCTCAAAGGTGCCGCCGTTCACCTCCAGATATCCGATGCTGGCGGAAACTGCGCCCTGCGTTCCCTTAAAATAGCCATCGTTGATGACCATGCAGGAGTCTTGGCTGTAGTTCCGGATCGTATAGCTCCATACGCCGCTGTGGCCGTCATTTGCGGCGCATGTGCTGCATGAGGTGTTGCTGAAATCGCCACCGTTGATGGTCGCAGTCCCCTCATTGAAAATTGCACAGGTGGCTGTGTCGAAGGTGCCGCCTTGAACGGTCAGTACCGCGTCTGAACCGGTATTCCGAATCCCTGAACCGCTGGCATATTTTGCGCCTCGGTAAGTGCCGTCCTCAATGGTCAGGGTACCTTTGTTATTGATCGCGCCGTAGCCGCCTTCCTCCGAAGCGGAGGCGTCAATGGTGCCGTTTCCGGTCACGGTAAGCGTCCCTTCGTTGACGATGGGACGTCCGACAAAGTCTGAAGCCACTGTGATGCGCTTGCCGCTCATGTCCAAGGTGAGCGTTTTGCCCGCGGCGACTGTGGCGATATCGCTGGTTGCCATGTCTGTGATGTCTCGGGTCAGCGTTACGCACTCGCCGTCCGCCGCATCGTCAAACGCATCTTGAAGCGTGGCGTAATAGACGCTTCCAACCTGGGCGACCGCGTCTTCTTCTGACAGTGGCTCCGGCTGCTCCGGACCGACCGCATCATCGGGCACATCTTCGGCAGGGACGGCATATCGGGGGCAGCCCTCCAGATGCTCGGCGGCCTGGCAGGTTTCCTCCTGGTTACAGGTCACTCCGGACGGGGGGACACCCTCCGCCTCATCGGCCAACGCTGCGGTGGGCAGCCATCCTGCCAATAGGCACAGAGACAGCAGGCCTGCTAAGATTCGTGTTCTCATGTGCTTGCATCCTCCTCATTTGTTTGAATATTCTGGGATCGGGGTGAGAAACGCGGAGGCCGGTAAGCGCCGTCCGCACCGTCTGCCGGGACGGATAGTGCGGTGATCAGGAGCGCTCTTGCGGCCTCCCGGGTCTGCTGGGGAGGTCCCTTTGCCAGATACTCCAGGGCGTCGTTCCATTCGTGGAGCGATGCCGCTTCAGGCGGTATCCGCTCTAGGCTCCGGGCCAGCCTCGCTTTTTGCCAATCGTGCAGGCGGCGCAGATCGGACAGACAGGGGCAGTTTGTCTGCATATACATGGCGTCCAGCAGGGACATTTGAAACATCATGGGCCGTTCACCTCCTTATAACCGAAATCAATATTTCGTAGATCTTTTGGCCTCCAGGACATAGGTGAGGATACGAAAAAACACGCCCATCCGCCCATATGGAGCAGCGGATAAGCGTGAAAACCCAAGGCCGCAAAAAAATGCGATTTGCGGCCCGGATTTTTGCACCCAAATACCGGAAACACCTTGCTTTTCAAGCGGTAGAATGGTATAATCCCTACACAATATGTAGCTGGCGGAGCCGGAAATTTGCGGTCTTATCAGTGAAATATTGATTTTGTTTTATGAGATAAGTCCCAGCCGGTCGAGTTGTCTGAGCTGCTCGTCGCCGGTGGTCAGCAGGTAGATGCGGGTGGTCTCAATACTGGAATGTCCCAGCACATCTGCCAGCCGGGCGATGTCCTTGCAGGCATGGTAGAAGGTCCGGGCGAAGAGGTGGCGCAGATTGTGCGGGTAGACCTTTTCCGGGGATACGCCGGCGGTTTTACAGAGCTGTTTCATTTCTCCCCATATCTGCCTGCGCGACAGGTACTTTCCGCTTCTGGTGCGAAAAATGGCGCCGGAAGTTATTTTTTGCTTTTTTGCGTATTTCAAAAGCTTGCGGCATAACTTGCCTGCCAGCAGGATCACCCGTATCTTACCCTTGAGCGAGATCTCCGCCCGGCCCCGCTGGGCGGCCTCCACGCTGAGATACTTGACCTCACTTACCCGGACGCCGGTGGCACAGATGGCCTCCATCAGCAGGGCAAGCCGCTCTTTTCCGCTGCCCCTGGCTGCCTCCACAAGCCGGTCATACTCGGGGCGGTTCAGCTCGCGGGACTGGTCCCGGAACATGCGGTGCTGGATCTTCAGATACCTGATGCGCCAGTCCAAGCCCAGAAAGCGGCACAATCCATTGAGGGCGGCCAGCATGGAGTTGATGGTGACAGGCATATATCCGGCGGAGAGCAGATGCGCTTTCCACTCCGCCGCCAGCTCCTTTGTGAGGCGCCGCTCCTCCAGCCAGAGAGAAAGGGCCCGCAGGTCCCGCAGATATTTTTCTATCGTGCCGGGGGCGTGTTCCTCTGTCCGCAGGTGCAGGCGATAGGTGATGAGCAGCTCCCGGGTCAATACAGGTCCTTCCATGAAAAGTCCTCCGTTTCGAATAACAATACCTGTATTTTACCCAAAGAGAGGCCATCGTATGGGAGAAAATGAAATCGGCCCCTTATGCGCCGCCGGAACAGGGCGGGGACAAGGGACCGATCCGATCAACGCGCTCACCCTGCGGGTGTCCCCGGGAGGGAGTGCAGGGTGAGCGCGTTGGCTATGAAGCAATGACGATAGAAGTCAAAGGAAGAACCTCCGGAAGGGCAGCGCAGCATTGGCCAGGGTATCTTCATCGCCATAGTTCCGGACTTCTAGAGTGCCATCACCTCGCCGTTTTCGTAGTCAGTGCTGTCATACGCCGCAAGTGTGCCCGCGGGGACAGACATGCCTTTCGCGGCAGAGTTCATATCCGCGGCTTTTGCCGCGGACCCCAGAAGAAGGGCACAGATCATTAAAATGGGAATGCCCCGTCTCATGGTTCGGATCACCCGCTCTTTCATGGGATCAGGAACCTTGCTCCGTGCCGCTTTCACCCGGCGCATCCCCTTCCGGAGGAGTGCCGCCGGAAGGGGCCTGCCCGCCGGGACCGCCGGATGGCGGGTTGCCGCCGCCGGACGCTCCGGCCTCGCCGGGTTCTCCGCCTCCGGCCCCACCGGTGGAGAAGTCCCCTCCAGGGGTCATGCCGTTGCCGGACGGCCCCTCCGGTCTGTCGCCGCGGCCAATCATGTCGCCTCTGCCGCCCATGCCGCCGGTCTGACCGTAGGAGGTCAGGCCGGTTTCCAGCGTGAGCTCTGCCAGCACCGTGCCGCCGGAGTAGCTGCCGCCGGAGCAGAGGCCGCGCGCGCTCTCACCGGAATAGGTCCCGCCATAGGACACTGTGCAGACGGCGCCGCCTTCCAGTTCCGGGGCGCTGAACACGGCGCTGCTGGCCTGGCCGGTGAGTCGGAACACAAAATCGTATGCGTCGCCCTTGAACTGGACATAGGTTCCGGCCTCCAGCGTCTGGCCGAAGCCCACGGACAGGGCGGGTTGATTCGGGCTGCTCGGGTTTGCCGCCATGTTGCCCGCGCTGGCGGCGAACAGGATGCCTCCATCCAGTGTAAAGGAGCTTTCATAGTCCAGGGCGCCGTCTCCGCCTCCGGTGCTGCATACGACCACCGTGCCGCCGGTCATCTCAATGGAGCCGTTGGAGTCCAGGCCGTCTCCGCCCGCAAGCATCTGGATCGTGCCGTCCGTAATGGTGATGGCGGAACTGTTTCCTCCCGGTGTGAAGGTGTTGCCCATACCGTGGCCGCCAAAACCGCTTCCATCATTTCCGCCTGCGGCGTTGAGAGCGTCATCACTGGACACGGCGGTAATGTCGCCGCCGGAGACGGTCACGGTGCCGCCTTCCAGCCCTTCATAGCTGGCCTGGATATCCAGTGTGCCGCCGGAAACCGTCAGATCTCCGTCTGCGTGTGCCGCATCGTCGCCGGTGGAGATGGTATAGCTGCCGCCGGTGATGGTGACGTTCCCATTGGCGTGGATGGCGTCGTCGGAACAATCCAGCGTATAGATGCCGCTGGACAGCGTCAGATCCGTCCCCGTTTTGATCCCTTTGGCGCTGACGTCGTCTCCCGGGGTAACGGTGCTGCCGCCGCCGCTGGTGATGGCATAGGTCCCGGCAGAGACCACTGCGCTGGTCTCCGCCTGGATACCGTCTTCTCCGGCTGTCAGGGTCAGCGTGGAGTTTGACACACTGACCCATCCCAGTGTCTCGTCGGAATCGTTGGTGGAGCGGACTGCGTCTCCGCCGCAGGTGACGGTGAGGATGGCGCTGTCGATGGTATTGGAGTCCTTGCCGTTGACGCCGTGATTTGCGGCATCGACGGTGACGGCGCCGTCATAGATCTCCAGGCTGTCTTTGCTGGTGATGCCGTTGTTATAATTGGCCTCCACCGCCAAAGCCCCCGCGCCTTCGATCACAAGATCCTCCTTGCTATAGAGGCAGGCGTTGGGCTCCTCGTCGGCGGCGGAGGAGAGGCTGTCCGAAAAGGTGTAGCTCTCTCCGTCGGTCAGGGTGTTCTCCGTTCCCTCCATCAGATGGACGGTGGCGGTGCCCGCCTGATAGATGTAGAGCGGGCTTCCGTAGGAGCAGACGATGGATGCGCCGTTCAGGGCCACAGTCACATCCGTGCTGCCGGCATTGACAATGATCCGCCCATCGTCCAGCGTGCCGCTGACGGCATAGATACCGCCCTCCGTAATCGTGACTACCCCGCCTTCCGCCTCGGCGCCGCTGCCCTCTATGGAGACAGTCGAGCCGGACAGGGTGATGATCGTGGCGCCCGTGAGATCCAGCGCGGCCGGCGTCCTGAGAGAGGCTGCGTTGGAGCCCGAGGGAGATGCGGGAGCAGCGGACCGGATGCCTCCCTTGTCGGCGGCGGAATCATGATTTGGTGTTGTTTGGGAGGCGCCGCAGCCATTCAATATGCTCATGAGCAGTGCGGCGCCGAGTGAAATTGAGATCCATTTTCTGAATTCCATGAGGATGCCCTCCGGTGTTTAGTGTGCCTCCAGTATATATCCGGGGACCTAAAGCGAAATTAAAGGGCGGCCCGTTTTACGCGGCCTTTACAAAATGTTCACAGCCTCTTTAACTTCGCTTTAGGATGGGCCAGCATGATAGAAGCACAGAACACAAGGAAGGAGGCGCTTTTCGTGCCGCAGAACATTCAGCGCTGTTTTCAGAGATATGAAAAGAAATATTTGTTGAATCCCGAACAGTATCAGAAGATCCGGGCCGGACTGGCCCCGTACATGGAGGCGGACGAGCACGGACGCTATACCATTTGTAACCTTTATTACGATACCCCGGATTTCCAACTGATTCGGGCCTCTTTGGATAAACCCGTCTATAAGGAAAAGCTGAGGATGCGCAGCTATGGCGTTCCGGCTGATGGTGACAGCGTGTTTGTGGAGCTGAAGAAAAAATACAAGGGCGTGGTCTACAAGCGGCGAACCGTCCTGGAAGCGGGGGAGGCGCTGGATTACCTGGCGGGGCGCTGCAGTCCCCGTGCGAAAGATCAGATCTGCCGGGAGATCGACTGGTTTCTGGGCCGCTACCATCCCGTCCCGCAGGTGTTCATCGCCTATGATCGGGAGGCATTGGCGGGCCTGGAAGACCGGGTGCTGCGGGTGACATTCGACATCGATCTGCGCTGGCGGGACACGGCCCTGGACCTGCGGTCGGGAGACGGAGGGGAACGTATCACCTCCCGGGATCAGATCCTCATGGAGATCAAGATCCCCGGTTCAGCGCCGGTATGGCTGAGCCGCCTGCTCAGTGAAAATAGTGTGTTCCCAACCTCCTTTTCCAAATATGGGGTCTGTTATCGGGAAAATTTGATGTGGCCGGTCAAACGGCATCCCGGAAAGGCGGTGCGCTTCTGTGCTTGAGTCGATCATTGGGACGGAGATCACGCTGATCGCGTTTGCCGTCTGTATGGCGGTGTCCCTGGCGCTTGGATTGGGAATTGCATTTTTGTGCATGTACAAGACCCGCTATACCCAGAGCTTTGTGGTGACATTGGCGATTATCCCTGCTGTGGTCCAGATGGTCATTATGCTGGTCAATGGGAATATCGGCGCTGGTGTGGCGGTGGCCGGGGCATTCAGCCTGGTTCGTTTCCGCTCCGCGCCGGGCAGCGCACGGGAGATCGGGATGATTTTTCTGGCCATGGCCATCGGACTTGCCACTGGTATGGGATATGTGGTCCTCGCCGTCTTGTTCTTCGTGGTCATGGCGGCCTTTGTCCTGGCCCTGTCTACCCTCCGCTTTGGCGCGGGAAACGAGCAGGAACGTGAATTGAAGATCACCATACCGGAAAATCTGGACTATGAGGGGCTGTTCGACGACCTCTTCGAGACTTACACCCGTTCCGCACGGCTGGAACGGGTTAAGACCTCCAACATGGGGACCCTGTATGAACTGGACTACCGGGTGGTCCTGCGGGATGCCCAGGCGCCCAAGGAGTTTTTGGATCAGCTCCGGTGCCGAAACGGGAATTTGAATATCGTATGCGGCAGGGTCGCCTCTCAGGAGGTCCTTTGAGATACGCGGCGGGCCCCGGGAAACCATTGCGTTTTTCCCGGGGCCTGCCGTATAATGTGAATCAGGTGATCAAAATGCGTTTGCTGATTGTAGAAGATGAATTGGATCTGGCGGAGGCCTTGGCCGCGTTTTTGGAAAATCACCAGTATATCGTGGATACGGTCCACG
Organism: Intestinimonas sp. RTP31139st1_F5_RTP31139_211217; assembly: GCF_040226735.1. Classification (NCBI taxonomy): domain Bacteria; kingdom Bacillati; phylum Bacillota; class Clostridia; order Eubacteriales; genus Intestinimonas; species Intestinimonas sp. RTP31139st1_F5_RTP31139_211217. The sequence goes on from NZ_JBCOAQ010000020.1 coordinate 50,566, forward strand.
ATGGGCGCTCCGGATACGACTATGCCTCCAGTGGAAATTACGACGCGGTGATCCTGGACATCATGCTCCCCCAAATGGATGGGATCGAGGTCCTGAAGCTGCTGCGGGCAAAAGGCATCGCCACTCCTGTGATGATGCTGACCGCAAAAGGGGAGAAGGAGGACCGTATCAAGGGTTTTGATACAGGAGCCGACGACTATCTGCCCAAACCTTTCGATCCGGACGAGTTGCTTGCACGGGTGCGGGCCATGCTGCGCAGAGGTGGGGGATACACGCCCAATGTCATTGCATTCGGAGATCTGGCGTTGGACTGCGGAGAGGGCATCCTGCGCTGCGGGAACCGCTCCGAACGGCTTAGCGGACGGGAATTTCAGGTGATGGAGCTGTTCATGCGCGCGCCCAGAGCCATTGTCTCCGCCGAGCGGATCATGGAACGGATCTGGGGCTGGGAATCGGATGCGGAGATCAACGTGGTCTGGGTCCATATCTCGAATCTGCGAAAAAAGTTAGCGGTCGTTGGTTCCTCCGTGGTGATCCGGGTCAGCCGGGGCCTGGGATATTCTCTGGAGGAGGGCAAATGATCCACAGACTGCGCCGAAAATTCATCCTCATTGCCATGGGGGCCGTTACGCTGGTGATGATAATGATGTGCCTCTCCATCAACATTATCAACTTCCTGACAACAGATTCCGATTTGGAAAAGACATTGCAGGTCCTCTACGACAATCAGGGAACGATGCCTCAATTTCCCGGCGGAAAGCCGGGGGAGCGGCCCGGCGGGCCATTTACGGTGGAGACGGCCTATTCCACCCGGTACTTTGTGCTGCGCTACAGCGAGGACGGCACGCTGGACAGCGCCGATATGAGGCATATCGCCGCGGTGTCGGAAGAGGATGCCGGCCGGTACCTCGATATTGCGCTGAAGCATGGAGAGGGCTTTGGATACACCGAAGGCAGCTATAAATATTATGTGGCGAGGGTGGGGGAGGGCCGCTATATGGCGATTTTTCTGGACTGCGCGCAGGAGCTGCGCTCTTTCCGGATGTTCGCCCTTGCCTCCCTGGCTGTGGTGATTGCCTGCATTGTCCTGGTGCTCGTGCTGGTCCTGCTGCTCTCCAAGCGGGCGATCGATCCGGTGGTGCGCAGTGCGGAAAGGCAAAAGCAATTCATCACGGATGCCGGTCATGAGCTGAAGACGCCGCTTACCGTCATCACGACCAGCCTGAAAGTGCTGGAGATGGAAGTGGGGCGGCAGAAATGGATCGATAAGGCGCGGGCTCAGACAGATAAGATGACCGAACTGGTCAACGATCTGGTCATTTTATCGCGGCTGGATGAGGAGAAGCCGCCCATATCCAAATGCCGTTTTGACGTCAGCGGTGCGGTTTTGGAAGCTGCCGACTCCTTCCGGGCTTCCGCAGAGGCACAGGGGCACGCCTTGGAACTGAACATCGTCCCAGGGCTGACCTACCATGGGGATGAATATGCCGTGCGCCAATTGGTTTCCATTCTTCTGGATAACGCGATCAAATATACCGATGCAGGCTGCCCGATTCAGCTTTCTTTGTGTGCCGCGGCAAAAGGGGTCCTCCTCAAGACCCAAAATGCCTGTGCCGGCATAGAGCCCGAGGAACTGGACAAGCTCTTCGACCGCTTCTATCGGGCGGACAGGGCCCGCACCAGGCAGGAGGGGGGCGGCTTCGGCGTGGGCCTGTCCATTGCACGGAGCATTGTGGAGGCCCACCGGGGGACGATTCAGGCGGATTGTCCCGCCCGGGGGATCATCCGGTTTACAGCGGTGCTCTGCTGATGAAGGGCGTGGCTTTGCCCCGCTTCCCATGGTACGGGCCGTCCCTGTGCATGAAAAAAACGCAACTCAACGTTGAGTTGCGTTTTTTTCATGCATATCTGTTGGATGTGGTCGGCGGGTAGAGACGGGATCAGATGATACCGCGCTCCTTGTACTCCGCCAGTGTGGCCTCATCCAGCCCAAGCATCTGGCTATAGACCTCCGCATTGTGCTGCCCCAGCAGCGGGGCGGGGGTACGGATGGTCGGCTTGGTGTCCATCAGCTTGACGGCGTTGCCGGTCACAGTCATCTCACCGATGACAGGATGCTCCTGCTTGACATACATCTCACGTACGTCTGCAATATGATGGTCGGTGGTGACCCGACTGGCGTCATAGATGGGACCGGCCGGGATTCCGGCGGCCATGACCGCCGCCACGCCCTCGTCGATGGTCACGGTGGTGGACCACTCCTCGATCAGGGGCTTCAGCAGGGCGTGATTCTCCGCGCGGATCGCCACGGTGGCAAAGCGCGGATCGGTAATCAGCTCGGGGCGGTGGAGCACCTTATTGCAGAGGTCCTCATACAGCTTTTGGTTGCCGCAGGCGATGATGAATTCGCCGTCAATGGCATGGAAAGAGTCGTACGGGGCCAGGGGCGCATAACGGTTGCCCATCCGCTCGGGAATCTTGCCGGTTTCCAGATAGCGCATCATGTCGGTACAACAGGCGGAAACGATGGTGTCCACCAGCGATACGTCCACCTTCTGTCCCTTGCCGGTCAGGGTTCTGGCGTGCAGCGCCGCCAGGATCCCAATGGTGATGTTCAGGCCGCCCAGAATATCGCCGATGGAATTGCCCACCCGGGTGGGAGGGTCATTGGGCTGGCCGGTGATGCTCATGATGCCGCCCATTGCCTGCGCCAGGATGTCGTATCCGGGCCGCTGAGAATAGGGACCGTAGCTCCCGAAACCAGAGACCTCGGCATAGATGAGCTGGTCGTTGATCTCTTTGAGCACGTCGTAGCCGAGCCCCAGCTTATCCATGACGCCGGGGCGGTAATTTTCGATAACCACATCGGCCTCGCGGACCATCTTTTTAAAGAGCTCTTTGGCCTCCGGCGCCTTTAAATTCAGGGTGATGCTGCGCTTGTTCCGATTGATCGATGCGAAGTATACGCTGGAATCATTGCGGAAGGGCCCCCAGGCCCGGGTGTCGTCTCCGCCCTTGGGGGTTTCAATCTTGATGACATTCGCCCCCATGTCGGCCAGCTGCATAGTGCAGTAAGGACCGCAGAGCACGCGCGTCAGGTCCAGGATGGTAATGTCGCTCAATGCACCCGTTGAAGGCATAGGATCAAACCTCCCGATCAGTTGAATCCACCGTCGATGGTGATGGTCTGCGCAGTGACATACGAGGCCTCGTCAGAGGCAAGGAAGGCATACAGCTGGGCAGTCTCGCGGGGATCGCCATACCGGCGCAGGGGAATCTTTGCGAGCTTGGCCTGCTTGACCTCCTCGGGAACGGCGGCGTACATATCGGTCATGATGGAGCCGGGGGCAATGGCGTTGACATTGATGCCGTACTTGCCCAACTCCTTGGCCTGTACGCGGGTCATGCCCATGATAGCGGCCTTGGAGGCGGCATAGTTGGACTGGCCGAAGTTGCCGTTGTAGGCGGAGACGGAGGCGCAATGCACGATCTTGCCGTATTTCTGTTCCATCATATAGGGGACGACTGCCTTGGTCATCAGGAAGTTGCCGCGGAGATTGACGTTGATCACAGCGTCAAACTGCTCGTCGGTCATCTTGTAGAATTGAGCGTCCTTGGTGATCCCGGCGTTGTTGATCAGAATATCGATCCGCCCGAACTCCTTGGCGACGGCCTCGACCATTTCGGTCACCTGCTGCTTGTCGGCGATGTTGACGACAAAGGGACGCACGGTGCCGAGGGAAGACAGGTCCTGAGCAGCCTGAGCGATCTTTTCGGCGCTGATATCGCAGATTGCGACTTTAGCGCCCTCTTCCAGGAACAGCTTGGCGGTTGCAAGGCCGATGCCGGCGGCGGCACCGGAGATGATGGCGACACGATCTTTCAATTTCATAATGGGGGACGCTCCTTTCTGTTATGTGCATGATGTAATGCGAAGTATGTGCGTGGCAAGTGCTGGAATTGCTCTATTCTCACATTGATTATGGACCAGAGACCGCCAAAAGACAATTATAAAAGGTTTTGTGAATTGTTAATTAAAAAACTAATGGAGAAGTTCTCTCGCTGCACAAAAAATAGAATTTGCATTTTAGAGAATGTCATTTCAACTGTCTGCCGGAGGACAAGCTGCGCTATATAGACGTGCTACAGAGGGATGGAAAAATGAGTGGACTGGAAAAACAGAAAGCGCCTCACCTTTTGGAAAGAATCAGAAGGTGAGGCGCTTTTAGCTCAAATAGCGAGCTCAATCCCCATTTACCAGGGCATTCAGCACGCTGGAGGCGACGCCTCCGGCGGTTTTGGAACCGCTTCCGCCCTCCTCCACAACCACTGCAAAGGCATAGGGGGCGTCTTCATTGCGGAGAAAACCCGAAAACCAGGAGGTCGGAGTTTTTCCGCCGCCCACTTCGGCGGTGCCAGACTTGGCACAGATGTCCATATTGGGAAACCGACCGGAGCCGTAGACTTCAGACACATTGCGGGCCATCATGCCGGAGAGCGTCTCCGCCGTGGTGGAGGAGATCGGCGTTCCGGTCTTATGGGGCAGATAAAAAGAAGCGGGGATCCCCAGCGGGGTGACGGTGCGGTAGATCAGCTGTGGAACGGCCGCCTTCCCACCATTGGCGATGGCGCCCATATAGACCATCAGGGAGCAGGGGTTGAGCAGGTCGTTATATTGGCCCACACCGGCCCAGCCCAGTTGATTTTCCGTACAGTCGGAGAACTGAAAACGACCGGAGGTCGTCTTCAGCCCGCTTACCTTGTAGGTGTCAGTGAGACCCGCCTTTCTGGTATAGGAGGTCATCACATTGGAACCGAGCTCAGCGGCCAACTGGGCAAACACGCCGTTACAGGAGTTGGAATAAGCGCTGTAGATATCCATTTCACCGTGCGCGGAGGGGCAGGTCACCGCTTCGCCGCCCACCAGGGTAGAGCCGGTACAGGTAAACGTGCGTGCAAAGAGATCGGGCAGCTTTTCTATGGCGGCGCTCAGCGTAACGGTTTTAAAGACAGAGCCGGGCACAAAGGAGCCGGAGAGAAAGCGGTTGACGTATACCCCGTCGTATTGGGGATCGCCCTCCTGGATTTCGGGCGGGTCCGCCGGATCAAAGGCGGGAGAGGAGAGAAGGCAGAGCATCTCGCCGGTTTTATAATTGTACACGCCCACGGCGCCTTTCCGACCGTTCAGGGCCTGATAGGCCACATAGTTGAGGTGCGCGTCGATGGTAAGGTATAGATCGTTTCCCTCACCGAGAGGGGTGTAGGCGCCGGTGATCAGGTTGTATCCTGAGAGCTTGTCGGCGAAGGCCACCAAGGCGCCGGAACCAATTTTGCCCTGCGTGTCTCCCACGGTGTGGAGGGTGGCCTTTCGCACGATTGTATTGGCATAATAGACGCGGCGGCCGGAAGCGTCCACCCAGGAGAGCAGGTCGCCGTCGCGGTCCAGGACCTGCCCCACAGAGAGCTCCCCACTGCTGTTATACAGGTGGCGGTTGGCGGCGAAGGAGACCCAGCGGCCTCCGTCTTTAAAAAAGAGAAAAGAGAATATATAAGTGCCCAAAACCAGGGCGGCAGACAGAAGCAGACAGACTGCGGCGCGGCGTTCGATTTTACGCATCCTCATCCACCTCCTCTTGGATAGGCCGGTTCAGGAGAACAGAGTGCTCCTCCTTCCAGGAGGGCAGGCGAATGGCAAAGCTGGCATTCTGCCGGGTGTCCGTAGCCTTCAGAAAGGCCAGCAGCCCCCAGGAGGCCACCATAGAGGAGCCGCCGTTGGAGACAAAAGGAAAGGTGACGCCGGTAAGGGGGAGCAGATCGACCGCGCCAAAGACATTGAGACAAGTCTGAAAGACCAGCAGGGAGGTGGCGGCGCAGGCGGCGATGGTGTAAAAGCTGGAGCGCCCGGCGCGGCAGGCACGGACGGCAAAAACGGCCAGTGTGACAATACACAGGACGGAGAGAACACCGATGATAAGCCCCCACTCTTCACACAGCATCCCAAACACCAAGTCGGTGTCGGCCGCGGCAACCCGGTGGAGCCAGCCCTCACCGGCGCCCACACCAACCAGTCCGCCGGATGCGGCGGCAGACATGGTGCGGGTCTGCTGGTAGCCCCCGGAGGAGGCGTATTCCCAGGCGTGGCCCCAGGTGGCGAAGCGTTTTAGGATATAGGGCTTGAAGGTGAGGAGGATGGCTACGGCAAACACGGCTCCGCCGCTGATGAGCGTCAGTGTGGCCCAGTCCCCGGAACGGAGATAGGCGATGACGAGAAAGGTGACGAAGAAGATGGCCGCGGTGCCAAAATCGCTCATGAGGGCCAGGCAGCCAAGACATGCGGCGGTGAGCGCCATAAAGAGCCCCAGATTCCGCTTCCGGAAGAGCCGGTCCAACGTGGCGGCTCCGGCAAAAATATAGCAGATCTTGGCGAGCTCAGAGGGCTGGAGAGAAAAACCGCCGAAGGTGATCCAGTTGACGGCCCCGAATTTGGCCTGGCCCAGGACCAGCGTGGCGCCCAGCAGAAGAATGGCGCCTCCGGCCATCAGCCAGCGGATGCGCTTGACCCGATCCAGGTCCCGGAGAAAGACGCCCAGCACGACGAAAAGAACGAGGCCCAGCAAAAGGGCGGCTAATTGCTTGAAAAGTGAGCCGGGGGCTGAAGAGGCGGTTACGGCCAGAGAGAGGGTGGAGAGAAAGAACGCAATGGACTCCATCTCAAAGCCGACCCGCCGGATGGAACGTATAGCCAGGAAGTAGCCCCACATGACGGCAATCAGACAGAAAAAAGCGGTGGGGATGGCTGGGGATGCCTTATCACCGGCGGAAGAGAGCAGTTGAAAGGCGGTGAGGATCTGGAATAAGGTAAGGAACAGGAGTCCGACCCAGGGCGAGACGGGGCGCTCCTCCTGCCGGCGGCGCTCCCGCTGCTGGGCCCGCTCTTCCGGCGGAACGGGGAGGAGAACGGTCTCAACCCCGCCCAGCCCCAGTACGTCGCCGTAAGAGACATGGGACTCGCCCTCTATAGCTGCGCCGTTTACAGTAACGCCGCCCTTTGAGCCCAGGTCGTAAAGCATCCAGCCGCCGTCTTCCGTGCGGATCAGGGCCGCATGTTGCCGGGAGACCGTGGGATAGCCCAGCACCACATCGGAGGCACTGGAGCGGCCAAGAATGTTTTCCCAGTGTGTCAGGGGTTCTGAGAGCCCGTTTGGCAGAGTCAGATAGGCCCAGATCTCGGGCGTATGGGGCACATTCAGCAGGGAGCGAATGCTCCGCGCCAGAATCAGCAGGGCCAGGACCGGGAAAAGAAACCGTACTACAGAGGTATACCAGGCCGAGATCAGAGGATAATCGCCCAGCAGAGCTGCAAGCCGTGCCAGCAGTGCCTCAGGCGCAGAGAACAGGTTTTGCAAAGTAAGCCCTCCTCGTATAATAAGTTTCAAAGTTAATAGTTTCAGGTATCAGCAGGCTTTGAGGTGCCCGTGATACAATAGCTG